>JBJMOA010000044.1:0-20393 GCA_045803975.1 Gemmatimonadaceae bacterium | reverse complement strand
TGTGTCGGCTCGTCCAGCACGAGGATTTGCTCATCGCGCAACAGCGCTTGCGCCAATCCAACGCGCTGGAGATTTCCCTTCGACAGCGCCTTGATCTTCTTGCCTCGATGCTCCTCGAGACCGAGGAGCTCGATCACGTGTCCAACGCGCGCGGATATTTCGGCGTCCGGTATTCCCGCGAGAATGGCGTAGCGCACCAGCGCCGTCTCCGCGCGCCATTTCGGATTGATGGCGACGAGCTCCGACAGGTAGCCAATCCCGTTTTGCTCGACGTACTGGCGTGCTGGCATCCCGCTGATCTGCACGGTTCCGGTCGTTGGCCTGAGAAACCCCAGCATCATCGCGATCAGCGTCGTCTTGCCCGCCCCATTCGGACCGGCGATGCCAAGTATCTCGCCTTCGCCGACCACCAACGAAAACTCCTCGACCGCTTTTACCGAGTTGCCGAGGAGTGATTTGTAGGTCTTCCCGACGCCGCTGAATTCGATCACAACGGCGGCGGCACGGTCGTGGTTGCAGGTTGGAGGCACGCTGTCCACGGACCCGTGCCCGCCTTGTTGAGGAACCTGGTTCCTTCTTCGACGCGATTGAGGCGCATCAGTGCGCAGCCGAGGTAGCCTTGCGAGGCGCGATCCTCCGGATTCGCTAGGACGGCGCGCACGAAAAATCTGCGCGCAATATCGTATTGGCGGCTCGCAAACAGAATCAGTCCCATCTCGCGGAGCGCAATCGAATTCCGCGGCTCCACTCTGAGCGCCGTGTCGAGCTCAGCTCGCGCAGTCGCGAGGTCGCCTTGTTCTCGCGACAGCCTCGCCAGAAAGACGTGTGGCGTCGCGGCATTTGGATCGGCTTTCACCGCTTTGGCGAACTCACCGCGTGCTCGCTCGAGCTGCCCGTTCTTCATCGCATCTATACCCGCGGTGATGTTGTCTTCGCTCGAACCGCGTCCGAACAGCAAGTAGCCGCCGATGGCCAACAAGAGTACGACGGCTGCGATGCCGGCCCAGATCGGCCCTGACAGTGTGAACCAGCGCCGTCGCTCGGCTGCGGCGATCGCGTGCTCGACCTGCGTGCGTCCCACGCCGGTCGGTCCCGGCGGAGTTCCGCCAGTCGGAGGACCTTCGGACGTGAAGGAGCGCGGCATCTCGATCGTTGGCGGACCGGCCATCGACCGACTCGCGTATGCGGGCGGCTGTCTGTAACCGCCGCCCGCGGAAGGAGGTGCGTAAGGCGAGGAAGGCTGAGGAGGAGGCGGTGGTGTCGATTGCGCCGGCCGCGATTGGCGTGGCGTGTACACCGGCGGGGACGGAGAGGCCGCAGCTGCCGCACTACCTCGCGCCGCTGGCGCAGCGCCAGTTACTGCGGCTTCGAGTGCCTTGAAGCCATCGACGGCCGCATCTCCGTCGGCTTGCGTTGGCTTGTAACTGGTGCGGTTGGCGCGGTCACGGGCCGCGAGAAATTCGAGAAGCCCGTGCGCCTGCTCGAGAGTAATCAGCTCCGCCTGGCGTGCCGCGCGAATGAGCTGCTGCCCGCTCAGCGAGGAGTTGCCTACAAGTGACTGTAGGGTCGCTTCTGCGCCCGCCCACAGGTCGATAATGTCGGCGGCGAGGTCCTCTGCGGACCGTGGGGTGTTGAAATGAGCAAGAACGGGGCGGACGCCGTTCAATGCGGCGACCGCCCCGGGATTGTTCTGTGGACTCATCTCAGGATGCGCAAAAGCCCAGCATCCGCGCTACGTCGAATGAAGCTCTCTGCATCCTGCTCCGGTTTTGGTGTCTCTCTGAGGCAATTTGCATCGCGCATCTTGTCGACGATTTCTTCCCAAGTCCCTTCAAATGTGTTGCCATCGTCGAGCTTAATGCGGTGGGACTCGGGTGTCGTCTTTACTTCGGCGAAGCTGGAAAGGAGCGCGCCAAACAGCTCCAACTGCCCCTTTGCCTCCGTCTGCGCGGCATCCATGAACTTCGCCTCGATCTCGGCGAGCATCTCATCGATGTCGTCGAGCTCGCCGGACAGATCACGCAGCCGCTCCTCCCACGGGCGCAGCTCCGGATCGTTGTCGCGCAGGCGGTAGATCATCTTCTTCAGCTCGATCAGTCTCCAGATTCCGAGCTCGTCCCAGTGATCTTCGGGAGTGGAGCGATCGAGATGATAGAGCGCCGCCTCGTAATCGCCGCGATCGTAGAAGATGTTGCCGAGGTAGATGCGCGCTTCGGTGTGATCGGGATCCATCTGGAGCGCACGCCGCAAAGTGGAGATCGCCGATTCATCGTTGCCAAGCCTGTGCTCGGCGTAGCCAATGCACGAGATGGCTTCCGCGGCGTCCGGCGTCTGCTGCGCGGCGATCTCGAAGAATTGTTTGGATTCCTCGATCAAGCCATCGCGGAAGAGCGCGCGACCGATCTGCAGCATCAGCTCGACGTCGTCCTGATAACCCAGTTCAAGTGTGTGGCGGAAACTGCGTAGCGCCGCGTCGTGCTGACCGAACTTGAGCAGTGTCTCGCCAAGGCCGGCGAGAGCGTCCTCGTGATCGGGATCGAGAACCAGCGCTTCCTCGAAGCTACGTCTCGCCCAGGCGTAGTCTTCGCGAGCATGGTGGGCGTAGCCAACCCCTATGTGGAGCTCCACAGAGTTCGGATAGAGACCGAGTCCCTCTTTGAGTACGTCGAGAGCCTCATCATACTGTCCTTCGTTGTACAGTTGATGCGCTCTCTCGTCGTACTCTTCAGAACTCAAAAAAGGTGTTGGCATGACTACGCACCCTCCGAGGAGTCGAGTATAAGTCTATTGTACTCTTTAGACACTGCATTGTTCAAGGTAGTAACATCGCCTCTGCGACGGCTCAGGTGACCACCGCGATTTTTTCCGAAAATCTCTGCCAGCTCCCACTCTCCAACGCGGCGTCGATCTCGGAAACGGCCTCCTCCACCTCCTCTTGTTTGCTGAAGAAGTGTGGGGCAATCCTGATACCAGCACCCACGCGATAGTCGACCAGTATGTTTCGCGAGAGTAAGTGCTGGGTAACCTCGTACCCGTGTGGGACATCGATTGCGACGGTGCCGCCGCGCCGCGAAGCGTCACGAGGAGCATTGACCTTGTAGCCGCGGGCGTCGGCCAGCTCGATCAATCTCGATGTCAAACGGATGCTTTTCTCTCGCACAGCCTGCATTCCCGCGCGCCGGAGGATGCGCGGGCCCTCAGCGGCGGCGTAGAGGGCGGGGATCACCGGCGTCCCATTCAGCCACCGGAACGGGCCCGCCGTGAATTCCATGGTTTCTTCGAACGCGAAAGGGCGCGCATGTGCCTGCCAACCGGTTAGAGCCGGCTTCAACTGGTCGCGGACCGCCGGATTCACGTAGAGGAAGCAGGCACCCGGGCCACCACAAAGCCACTTGAGAACTCCGCCGGTAAGAAAATCCGTTTTGCTTTGATTCACGTCAACCGGCACGATACCAACCGCGTGAAACGAATCGAGCGACACCAGTGCGCCAACTTCGTGCGCGCGTCGGCAGATCGCGTCCGCATCCATCAAATACGCGCTACGAAAAAGCACGTGAGACACCGCCACCAGCCGCGTTCGCTCGTCGATCGCCGAGAGCAATCGTTCGGTATCGATCGAGATTCCGTCGTCAGATCGGACTACGACGACTCTGGCGCCAAGTCGCTCCGCCATCGCTGCGTAGGCGTAGCGGACCGAAGGGAAATCGAGCTCCGTCATAACCACGGTGTCGCGGCCGGTTGTGAAATCGATCGCAGAGAGGACCGCAGTCTGGGCGATGGTGACGTTGGGCATCATCACCACTTCGCCGCTCCCGGCGTTGATCAAGGGCGCGATCTCGTCACCGACTGAAACCGGTAGCTCCCACCAGCCGCGATTCCACGCCTTGACGCCGAGCTCGCCCCAGTCGCGCCCGTACTCAGCGAGTTTCTCCGGTACGCTGCGCGGCATCGGACCCAGCGAGTTCGAGACGAGATAAGTCGTGTTCTCGAGAATCGGAAACTCTTCCCGAAACGCAAGCAGCGGATCGCGCTGCATCATGCCGTGCTCCTTCGGGCTGAGGGCTCCATCAGGAGCTCACTGGCCCTTTCGGGATGCGTCGCGCAGCGCCTTGAATTCGGCGTCAGCATTCCACGTAGGAACGTCGCTCGAGTTGGCGAGCGTCGTTCCAAACCGGTACACGATCTGGGCGAGCTGCGCCGCACCAGTGAGATCGAAATCGGGCCGGTATTCGTCTGACGGCTGATGATACCGATGCGAGGTGTAATCCTCTGCCTGTTGCTGTCCCCAGCCGGCGGGATGTCCGGCGTAGTCGACGCCTGGTCCAATAGAGACCGCGGGAATTCCCGCCTTCGCGAATGAGAAATGGTCGGAGCGATAGAAGTGACCGGCCTCCGGATGTGCGTCCGGTGAGAGTCGTATCCCTTCGGATGCAACGAGGCGCGTAAGCATTGGACCGAGCGAGCTCTTGTTGTCGCCCAAAACATTCAGGTCGCGAACTTTGCCATTGAGGTTGACGACGTCCATGTTGAGAGCGGCGGCGATCTTCGATGCCGGTACCGTCGGGTGCTCCCCGAAATACGCCGAGCCAAGCAGTCCGGATTCTTCTGCGGTGACGAAGATGAAGAGCTGGGAACGCTTTGGTTTGGGAGTGGCTTGCGCTGCCGCGCGCGCGATCGCGAGAACTGAGGCGACGCCAGATGCGTTGTCGGCAGCTCCGTTGTAGATCGAGTCTCCGTTCACGACGGGGCCGATCCCAAGGTGATCCCAGTGCGCGCTGTAGGCAACGTACTCGTCGCGAAGTTTTGGATCGCTGCCGAGCACCACACCAACGACGTTGTTGGCCGCCATGTGCTTGACGCTATTCTGCATCGATGCATCGATGACGATCCCCGTCGACACGGGGCGGAAGTCGCGCGACTCCGCCTGCTTGCGAAGAGTCGCCATGTTGAGTCCCGCCTGCGCGAGCAGCGCCGTCGCGGCGCTATCCGTGATCCATCCCCGGACAGGGATGGGTGGCGGCGCGGCGGGGTCGCGCGGCAGCAAGCGATGCTCGACGGAGTTCGATCCCACGACGACCTGCCACGGATATCCCGCGGGGCCAGTCGTGTGAACGATCAGCATCCCTGCCGCGCCGCGACGTTCCGCCTCCTCATACTTGTAAGTCCAGCGACCGTAATACGTCATCGCCTTGCCACCGAACAGATTCGGCTCCGACGTCGGCGCCGGCGGATCGTTCACAAGCACGAGGAGTACTTTGCCGCGGACGTCGGTGCCTTTGAAGTCATCCCACTTGTACTCGGGCGCGGCTGCTCCGTAACCGACAAAAACGAGCTCTCCTTTGGCGTTGCTCGCGTCAGTCGCCGAGCCCGGCCAGACGACAACGTCATCGGTGAAGCGAAGGTTGGCGTTGGCCTTGCCTGATGCGGTGACGCGAATGGTCTTCGGGTCGGCCTTGACGATGTCGATCGGTACGCGCTGGAAGTAGGAGCTGTCTCCGACTCCAGGCTTCACTCCGAACGATTCGAGCTGGGTAGCGATGTACTCTTCGGCGAGCCGGCCACCGCGCGTAGCTGGGGCGCGTCCCTCGAGAAGATCGGACGAGAGAAAGCGGAGATGCGCGTCGATTTCTGCCGGAGTGAAGACAGCCGGAGAGGTCGCCGTCTGTGCGGACGCGATGGCAACGGGAAACAGGCCGAGAAAAGCGAAGGAGCCGAGGATCTTGGAGCGAATCATCGATTTACTCAGGGTGGTTGATGTCAGTCAGTACATTATAGCCTCCCGCACCCAACCTTAGCATGACCCGTCAGACGCCGCGCAGCCGAAATCGACTGTCTCCCGCCAAGCCCCAGCGTAAAGCGCACAAGATCGCGCTCGTGTTGGGCGGTGGCGGCCTCAAAGGCTTCGCTCATATCGGCGTCTTTCGCGCCCTCAAGGAGCTGGGGATCAAGCCAACGGTTGTCGCAGGCACGAGCATCGGTGCGCTCATCGGGGCTGCTTACGCCCGCGGGATGCCGATTTCAGAGATGGAAGACCGCGCCCGCGCGCTCAAGCGCCGCGATCTTTTCCGGCTCAATCGAATTGGAATGCTCCTCGAGCGTCAGCATTCGCCGGCGATCTATCTCGACGAGCCGCTGAGGAACGTCGTGCGCGGCGTCGCAACGGAACAGCGTTTCGATCAGTTGAAGACGACGCTGCTGGTGAACACCGTCGACATCGAGCGGGGCTCGCAGGTCGTGTGGGGATTGCCCGGGCTGCGAGATGTGAGCGTCGTAGATGCTGTTTACGCCTCGTGCGCGTTGCCGGGGTTCTATCCGCCCGGTCATATCGGCGGACGGCTCTGCGTCGATGGCGGCGTACTCGACAACCTTCCGGTTTCCATCGCCGGCCGGGGAATGGATGCTGTGATCGCCGTTGATACTGGATCGAGCGATCTGGAGCCCGAGAACGACATCGCGACGGCCGGATTCGCGTCGATTTACATGCGAGCAGCAACGACGATGATGCACGCGCTGCAACTGGCGCCGTTCAGCACCTGGACGCGGCCGCCGATGATTCTCATCCGGCCAAAAGTCAATCACATCGGCTGGTTCAGCTTCTCGAACACCGACGAGTTGCTCGAGGCTGGCTATACCGCGGCGATGGAAGCGTGCAAGCATTACGAGGAATGCATCACGTGGGGAATCGGCGTATTCCCACGCCGTCCGATGCAGATCACGGTTGACCGCGACAAGTGCATCGGTTGCACGCTGTGCACGTCGCTCGCCCCGGAGATCATGGCGATGGACGCGCACCAGAAGGCGTACCCGCTAACTCCGGTGGTGGAGTGGTCGCCGGCGGACGGTGATTTTGTTCACCACTGTCCCACCTTGGCGATCGAGGCAACGCGGCTGAATTCGGAGGCAGCTCCGGCTGCGGCACCGACTGTTGATCCGACACGAGAGCCGACGACCAGAAAGACCGGTTAGCGCTTAGAGTAGACTGCTTCTACTCGCATCTAGAAGTTACGCGTTGCGAGTTGGTGCCGTTTAACGAAATCGTTGTGTTAGATTTGATACAGCCTGTCGAGCGGATTCTTTGCTAGGCAGTGGCTCCGCGCAAAACTGGCCAGCGCATGACGCGGCCAAGTTCGGAAAAAACAATGACACACCCGAATTCCTTCGGTAGCCGATCAACGCTGGACGTTGCGGGTCGGCAGTACACGATCTTTCGGCTGGATTCCCTGTCCCAACTCGCGGGCGGGAACGCGGAACGGCTCCCCGTCAGCCTCAAGATCCTCCTCGAAAACCTTCTGCGGAACGAAGACGGCAAGTTCGTCAAAGCCGAGGACATCCGCGCGCTCGCCGCGTGGGATCTCAAGGGAAAAGTCGAGAAGGAAATCGCGTTTCGCACCGCGCGAGTGCTTCTCCAGGATTTCACGGGCGTTCCCGCTGTCGTCGATCTCGCCGCAATGCGCGACGCGCTCGCGCGACTCGGCGGTGACGCGCGGCTGATCAATCCACTCCAGCCCGTCGACCTCGTCATCGATCATTCCGTACAGGTCGATGAGTACGGATCGGAAGCGGCGCTTTTGATCAATGCGGATTTCGAGTTCCAGCGCAATCAGGAGCGCTACGCGTTTCTCCGGTGGGGCCAGAAGGCGCTGCACAATTTCCGCGTCGTTCCGCCCGATACGGGAATCGTCCACCAGATCAACCTCGAGTATCTCGCCAAAGGAGTTTTCACCGAGGTCGTGGGTAAGCAGACCTATGCGTACCCCGATTCACTCGTCGGTACCGATTCTCATACGACGATGATCAACGGACTCGGCGTTCTCGGGTGGGGAGTCGGTGGGATCGAGGCCGAAGCGGCGATGCTCGGCCAACCTGTTTCGATGCTGATTCCCGAAGTCGTCGGTTTCAAGCTGCACGGCCAGCTGCCGCCCGGCGCAACGGCGACCGATCTGGTGCTGACGGTCACCGAGATGCTGCGCAAGAAGAAAGTCGTCGGAAAGTTCGTCGAGTTCTACGGCGCTGGTCTCTCGAGCCTCTCGCTCGCCGATCGCGCAACGATCGGCAACATGGCGCCCGAGTATGGCGCGACGATGGGATTCTTCCCGATCGACGCCGAGACGATCAACTACCTGAGATTCACGGGCCGCGACGAAGCGCAGGTGCAGCTCGTCGACGCGTATACGAAAGCGCAAGGGATTTTCCGCACCGATGACACGCCAGATCCGTTGTTCAGCGATACGATCGAGCTGGACCTTCGCACCGTCGAGCCGAGTCTTGCGGGCCCGAAACGTCCTCAGGATCGTGTTCCGCTCAAGCTGTCGAAGATGATGTTCAAGGACGCGCTGGCGGCCGATCTCGAGCGGACCGGTACTGTCGCGGCCGTTGCGGCGGCGAAGCAGGCGATGAGCGTCGCGGCGTCACCGCAGCTTTCGCCGTCGGTCGTTGCAACCGATCCGGAGGAGCAGGCAGGAGAGAATTCCCGCGTTCACGTCGAGATGAACGGCGAGAAGTTCTCACTCCGTCACGGCTCGGTCGTGATTGCCGCGATCACGAGCTGTACCAACACCTCAAATCCGAGCGTGATGCTCGCCGCCGGATTGTTGGCTAAAAACGCCGTCGCTCACGGGCTGACATCCAAGCCATGGGTCAAGACGAGTCTCGCTCCCGGCTCGAAGGTGGTGACCGATTACTTCAAGAAAGCGGGCGTAATGAGCGCGCTGCAGCAGCTCCGCTTCAACGTCGTCGGCTTCGGATGCACGACCTGCATCGGCAACTCGGGTCCGCTGCCACAGCCGATCGCCGAAGCGGTCGAAACGAACAAGCTCGTCGTCGCAGCCGTGCTATCTGGCAATCGCAACTTCGAGGGCCGCATCAACCCGTTGACGCGCTTCAACTACCTCGCGTCGCCGCCACTCGTAGTTGCCTACGCTCTCGCCGGCCGCATGGACATTGATTTCAACACCGAGCCAATCGGCATCGGCAAGAGTGGTCCTGTGTTTCTCCGCGATCTGTGGCCCAGTCCTAAGGAAGTTGAGGATGAGATTCTTCGCTCGGTCAAAGCGGAGATGTTCAAGGCGCAGTATTCGAACGTGTTCCACGGCGATGACAACTGGCGTAGCCTTCCCGTCCCCGAGGGAGACTTATACGCCTGGGACCCCGAGTCTACGTACGTCAAAAATCCGCCATTCTTCGAGGGCATGACGCTCGCGCCGCCGGGAATTCGCGGAATAAAGTCGGCGCGCGTGTTGGGAATGTTTGGTGATTCGATCACCACCGATCATATATCGCCCGCTGGATCGATTCCCGCCTCCAGTCCCGCCGGCAAATGGTTGATCGAGCACGGCGTCAAGACCACCGACTTCAACTCATACGGCGCGCGTCGCGGAAATCACGAGGTGATGATGCGCGGCACCTTCGCGAACATACGGCTGCGCAACGAGCTTGCGCCCGGAACCGAAGGCGGATGGACGACCCGCAAGCCGGGCGAAAAGCCGCTCTCGATATACGAAACGGCGATGGAATACCAGAAAGTCGGAACGCCGCTCATCATCATCGCCGGCAAGGAATACGGCACCGGGTCGTCGCGCGACTGGGCGGCAAAGGGAACGCTGCTGCTCGGCGTCCGCGCGGTGATCGCCGAATCGTTCGAGCGAATTCACCGCTCCAATCTCGTCGGGATGGGCGTACTGCCTCTCGAGTTCGTTCAGGGCGAGACGAGGATCACACTTGGACTCAGCGGCTTCGAGACCTTCGAGATCGAGGGGATGGACGATGACATGAAGCCGCGTGCCATGCTCGCCGTACGCGGCCGCGCGAACGACGGCACCGAAACGACGTTCAAGGCGGTGTCACGGATCGATACACCAGAGGAGATGAGTTATTACAGGCACGGTGGGATACTGCCTTATGTCTTGCGGCAGCTCGTGACGCGCGAGCGCGCGCCGGCGTAGTCACAGCCACCGGACTGCCTTCAGCCCAGCCGGCAATCTCAGAACCTTTTCCTTTGACGGGCGTTGAAAGCAAATCTTCACGGCGTCCGTAAGGCATGGCGCTCGCTGGGTCCCGGTCTCATCAGCGGTGCGGCCGGCGACGACCCATCCGGGATCGCGACGTACTCGATCGCGGGCGCGCAGTTCGGTACGAGCCTGCTGTGGACGTCGTTTGCAACATGGCCACTCATGGCGGCGGTTCAGGCCATGTGCGCGCGATTGGGAATGGTCACGGGACGCGGACTCGCGTCGACACTGCGGGACAAATTCCCGCGAGGAGTTCTCGCCCTAGCCGCGGGTGGGCTGCTTCTGGCCAACACGATCAACATCGGCGCCGACCTCGCCGGAATGGCCGACGCGATGGAGCTGCTCACGAGAGTGGCCTCACAGCTGTGGGTAATTGTATTTGGAATCTTCATTACCTGGGCGACGATCCGTCTTCGCTATATCGTGCTCGCGCAAGTGCTTAAATGGCTGGTGCTGGTGCTCTTCGCATACGTTCTCACCGCCGTGACTCTGCACCCCGACTGGGGCCTGATCCTCAGAGAAACTGTGACTCCGACATTGCCGCGGAGCCGGACGGGCTGGGCAACAGTCGTTGCCATTCTCGGCACGACGATCAGCCCCTACCTGTTTTTCTGGCAGGCGTCGGAGGAAGTCGAAGAGGAAAAGTCGATGGGCCGTCGCACGGTCACGCAACGACGTGGTGCTACCGCACAGGAGCTCGCCAATCGAAAAATCGATGTGGGCGTAGGTGCCTTTTTTTCCAATCTCGTGATGTTCTTCATCATCCTGACGACGGCGCTTACGCTCCACTCCCACGGAATCACCGCGCCAAAAACTTCCAGGGAAGTAGCATTCGCGCTCCGTCCGCTCGCTGGCCAGTTCGCCGCATTGCTTTATGCGATTGGCCTTGTGGGCACAGGGCTACTGGCGATTCCGACTCTCGCGGGGTCTGCCGCTTACGCCTTGGCGGAAACCTTTCGCTGGCACGGGGGGATCGACGAACGGTTTCCGAAAGCGCGCCGCTTCTACACAGTACTATCGCTCGCGATAATCGGCGGGATGGCGATGGACTTTGCCAACCTGAATCCGGTAAAGACGCTGTATTGGAGCGCAGTGATCAACGGAGTGCTGGCGCCCTTTCTTCTCCTCGGCATTCTCATAGTCGCAAGCGATCGACGAATCATGGCCGGACAACCGAGTTCGCTACTCAGCCGCCTGACCGTCGGCTTCACAACGGCGGCGATGTTTGCCGCTACCGTAGCAATGTTTGTGGTTTAGGGACCAGTCTTGCTTGTGATCTTGCGCTTGCGAAGAAAGCTGAACTGCGGCATTGACGCGCTTATCTGATCGGTGAGGTCCTGCTCGATTCGGTTCGGATCCAGTGGCTCGAGCATCGCCCTGAGCTCCGGATCATCCGCCAGTGCGAGATTGAGCCGCGAGTAAAGACCCGCGACGAGGTGCAGCGTCTTGGTGATCTCCTCTTCCATCCGCAAGTTCACCTGAAGCGTGAGCTCTTCGCGCAACTCCCCGATGCGCGCCTCGCGGCTCTGCGTCATCAACACAAAGATCGAAAGAAAAATCGCCTCGAGAGAGACGATCGTCGTGAGCATCCCATAGGGATACGTGTCGAACTTCGGCAATCCCGAGACCGGCAGGTTCCAGTAGATCCACACCACGAAAATGATCGCGTGGATGACAAGAAAAGGTGTGGAGCTCGCGAAGCCTATCATGCGATCCGCGAGGACCTCCATCCTCGAGCGGTTCGAAGCGTGCTGCGCTTTGATGGCGCGAAACGCCTTGTTGATGCCGGCGCTGCGGCGCACCCGTCGCTCCGTGGTCGACGCGGTTCGCTCCGAACTGGGCTGGATTTCTGGCTCGTCTGCCTGCATAGCTCTCGATTGGCGGCGACTCTCTAACCTAACGCGCGGCCACTTCCTGTGCAGGCGCAAAAGGTTAACCTTCCAACTATGGCCAGGTCTGCGTCGTTCACCGTAGGAATTGTTCAGGAAGCTGTCAGCACCGACGTCAAAAGCAATGTCGAGCGGGCGGAATCGCGCGTGCGCGAAGCGGCCGAAGCGGGCGCGCAGATCGTGTGTCTTCAGGAGCTGTTCAACGCGCCGTATTTCTGCAAATCGCAGAAGCATGAGCGCTTCGATCTGGCGGAGCCAATTCCCGGCCCGACCATCGAGAAGATGCGAAAGCTCGCGCGGGAGCTCGAGCTCGTAATCATCGTTCCGATCTTCGAGCGACAGGCAGCCGGTGTCTACCGGAATTCCGCCGCCGTCATCGACGCCGATGGTAAACTGCTCGGCGCCTATCGCAAGATGCATATCCCCGATGATCCGCTCTTCAATGAAAAATTCTATTTCACGCCGGGCGACTCGCACCTGGCCGACGACGGCGATCACAAGGGGGCGAGCGGATTTCGCGTCTGGAACACCCGCTACGCCGACATCGGTGTTCTGATCTGCTGGGACCAGTGGTATCCCGAAGCAGCGCGCATCACCAGCTTGCTCGGCGCCGAGATTCTGTTTTATCCAACTGCGATCGGCTGGCATCCGTCGGAAAAGGCTGAACACGGCGAAGCACAAGTCGACGCGTGGCGCACGGCGCAGCGGGCCCATGCAATCGCGAACGGAGTCTACGTCGCATCACCGAATCGCGTTGGACACGAGGATGAGCCCGGCACCGAGGGCATCGAGTTCTTTGGACATTCGTTCATTGCCGATCCATTCGGGCGAATCCTCGCCGAGGCCGGGACGGAGCCCAGCGTGTTGGTGGCAAAGTGCGACCGGGTGCTCATCGAGAGCACGCGAAGGAACTGGCCTTTTCTGCGCGATCGCCGAATCGACGCCTACTCGCCTATTCTCAATCGCTACATCGGATGACCAGGAAGGCCGCACCGGCGCGTAAGCGCACCCGAAGCGCCGCTCCGCAGGGAAGCGGCGCTTCGACTATCGGCCGGTCCGTCGCGCGGCGCATGCCCGCCGAGTGGGAACCGCATGATGCGACGTGGATCGCGTGGCCGCACCATGAGCCCGATTGGCCGGGCAAGCTCGCGCCGATTCCGTGGGTCTACGCCGAGATAGTGCGCGCGCTGACTGAGTTCGAGCGAGTCGAGATCCTTTGTCACAATCAGGCGGTCGCCGACAATGCGCGGCTGCTGCTTGCCGCGCATGGCGTCGCCGACCGCGTGGACAAATATCGGCTGCACCTGGCACCCAACGATCGCGTCTGGCTTCGCGACTCAGCGCCAACTGGAGTAGTTCGGTCGGACGGGAGCGTCGAACTGATCAACTGGACATTCAACGGCTGGGCGAAGTACGACAACTATAGTAAGGATGCCAATATCGGCCACGTGATCGAGCGCATCACCGGATTGCCGCGGACAACCGCTTTGCGTCCCGACAACGGCGAGCCACTCGTGCTGGAAGGCGGTGGAATCGAGGTCAACGGCGCCGGTTCGATGCTGGTAACCGAGGAGTGGTTACTTACAGAGGTCCAGGTGCGAAACCCGGGGATGACGGCATCCGATTATGAGCGGGCCTTCGCGACGTATCTCGGAGTGACCGATACTATATGGTTGGGGGAAGGCGCGGTCGGCGACGACACCCATGGCCATATCGACGACATCGCGCGTTTCAGCGGGCGCGATACCGTAATTCTGGCGTACGAGCCAGACCCCGCGGACGACAATCACGCGCGGTCAGTCGACAATCTGCGCCGCCTGGAGTCCGCGGCAAAGACGCGCCCGCTCGACGTCGTCACGATTCCCTTCCCGCGTCCAGTGATCATGAACGGCGAGCGGCTCCCCGCGAGCTACGCCAACTTCTACATCGCCAATGGCGCCGTTCTTGTACCGACATTCAACGATCCCAACGATCGTGTGGCGCTAAACCGAATCGCAGATGCGTTTCCGGGTCGAACCGTAATCGGAATTCACGCCGTGGATCTCGTGTGGGGGCTCGGTACGCTCCACTGTCTGACGCAGCAGCAACCCACCGGGGGGGGACGGCCGAAAAATGAAGATCTTGCTGACGGGTGAGGAGTCGCTGAGAATCGAGCCCGCAACAGGTCAATTGACGATCGAAGCGGACACGCGCGATCGCAGCTATTCGCCTTTTCACATGCTCGGAAGCGCACTCGGCATGTGCACTTTTGCGGTCCTGCAAAGCTGGGCATCGAACAAGAACATCGGCGTGGACGATCTCAAAGTGGACGTGAGCTGGAAGTTCGCCGAAGATCAGCATCGACTCGAGACGATGAACGTGAAGCTCGACTGGCCATCGCTTTCGGCGGAGCTGTGGCCGAGGGTGACGAGGGCGGCAAACCTGTGCGGAGTTCATCACACGCTCACGCAATCCCCGCAGATTTCGATCGAAGCCGTTGGCGCGGAGTCAACCGCAATCGAGGCGCCCGTAGGAACGTGAGCTTCCCGGTCGTCCGATTCACAGTTGCCGGCGAGGACGTTGACGAGCCAGCAGCACCGACCATTGGTGAGCCCGGCCGCCGCTACACTGTGATCTACGACGGCCATTGCAAAGTCTGCGGCAAGATGGTGAAGCTGTTGACCAAGTGGGATCGGAATCGGGAGCTCGAGATCATTCCGTCGCAGGCCCCTGGGGTGCGCGAACGATTCCCATGGATTCCAGCTAAGGCGTACGTCGAGTCGGTGCAGGTCATTCGTACTTACGACGGGAAAACGTGGCAGGCCGCGGCGGCATTGGAGGAACTGCTCAACGTGCTGCCCAAGGGCCGTTTGATCTCCTGGCTCTTCAAGATCCCTTTCGTGCGCCCGCTCGTGGACCGGTTTTATCGGTGGTTTGCCCGTAACAGGTATCGCCTGGGCTGCGGTGAGCACTGCGCCGTCCGTCCCGCCATGCTGGAGTACGGCGACGAGTGACGCGCCGCAAGCTCAGCGGACAATTCACGGAAACACCCGTAGGTCGCTTGGAAATTGCAAAGACACCCCGGCGGACGCTCAATCTTCTGGAGGAGGTTCAATGATCGGCACCATCCTCATCATCCTGCTGGTTTTACTGGTGCTCGGCGCCCTGCCGACGTGGGGTTACAGTCGAGGCTGGGGTTACTACCCGAGCGGCGGGCTCGGCCTCATTCTAATCATCGTACTTGTTCTGCTATTGATGGGCCGGATCTGATCAGATTCGGTGTGGGTGCATTCGGCGCGCGACGCAACAGACGCCACGGGAAAAAATAGGCGGCGTAGACGACGGCATATACGGCAAAATTCTCCAGCCGTGTAAAATGCGCGACGAAGAAAAAGAAAATCAGAAAGTGCATCCGAATGACGTTGCGGTACGGCTCCGTCACGAGGTTGCCGAACTTTTTGCTGCTCCCAAGCGAGGCGACGGTCAGGTCACCGCCGAGCGAGAGTGGCTTGCGCATGAACGCCGCCCTGTGCGCCAGGAACGCTGATGGTAGAAACGGCCAATACCGCCGCGCAATTTCCACGTAAGTGGACATCCCGACGTGCAAGGCACGGAACCCGCCGTTCGCATCAATAGGAAAAAAGGCGTTCAGGAACTGCGAGTGACCGTAGTGGAAACCTACGAAATGAACCGTAAAGAACGATATCAAAAACAGCGCGCCTACCAGCAAGAGTAGCCAAAACGTCAGTAAAGGACGCGGGTCTGAGCCGACCAGCGCGCGATCCCGCCACGAAGCGCGCACAAGCTCCATCGCCGGTTGGCCGATCATCCAAAGGATTGTCGTGTAACCGACGACGAGGCTCGATAACCATAGGCTCCACACCAAATCGCCGGCGTTCCACCCCGACCAGCGAGCAACGCCGAGACCCACCAGAAACGCGACCGCGTCCGGCCACGCTGAGGCCCAGTCATCACGCCAGTGATTTGTCGACATTTGTGATTAGCGGGGGCAGCCGGGGCCAAGGGAAGCGTCGCCGCGCGCGCGCACAGCGACTACATCTTTCGACGCCCCTGGCTCACCCTGGTAACACGTTTCCCATCGTTTATGTGAACAGTGATTCTGGTTGAAGCCGCAGTCGAAACTCTGGAGTCCGCGTTGAGCGCCGAACGCGCCGGCGTGGACAGGATCGAGCTGTGCGCCGCTCTGAACGTGGGCGGCACGACCCCGCCGCAGGAGTTGATCAAAGCGGTCCGCGATCGCTGCCGCATTCCCTTATTCGTGATGATTCGTCCACGCGCCGGCGACTTCACATATTCGCAGGCAGAGGCGGAGATCATGCGAATGGAGATTGAAGCCGCTCGGCTTTGCGGAGTGGCTGGGATCGTCACCGGCGCGCTCGATGTTGATCAGAACCTGGACCTGGCCAAGACGCAGTCGTTTCTCGACGCGGCGAAGGGGCTTCCTGTCACGTTCCACCGCGCGTTCGATTTCGCGGCTAACAGCGAGGCGGCGTTGGAGCAGCTGATAGACATCGGAGTGACTCGAATTCTTACTTCCGGCGGCGGCCAAACCGCGTTGGACGGTGCGGACAGAATTGCGAGTTTCGTAACGCGAGCCCGGGGACGAATTACCGTCGTCGCGGGCGGCGGAGTCCGGCGGACCAACGTGCGCGACCTGATCGGGAAAACCGGTGTGACTGAATTGCACGCAAGGATGCTTGACGAGGACGACATGCGGAGTCTCGTCGAGCTCGCACGAAGCGCCCGAAGCGGGGTACACCATTCGTGAGCATTACCAGAAAAAACTTCGCACTTGACCGCCACCGTATCGCGCTCGCGCAATGCAATCGCTGTCGACTTGGCGCCGGCATACGGCCGATCGTGTCACGTGCATCGAATCCGCGGGCGATGTTGGTCGGTCAGGCGCCAGGCAAAGTCGAAGCCGAGGGCGGGAGGCCATTCTCGGGTCGCGCGGGACGGACGCTGTTCGGATGGCTGAATCGCGCCGGGATCGACGAGCCAACCGCGCGCGAAATCATCTATATCGCCGCGGTCACGCGCTGCTTCCCAGGTCCACATCCGAGTGGTCGCGGCGATCGCGTTCCATCGCGTGAAGAACAGGGGCGCTGTGCCGATTGGCTCGATGCCGAGCTGAGAATCATTCGGCCCAAGCTGCTCATTCCCGTCGGACGGCTCGCGATCGAGCGGTTTCTACCGAAAGTTCCGTTGTCGGCGCTGATCGGGACAAAGCAAGTCGTCGAACACGCCGGCGGCCGGTCAGTGGTGATACCTCTCCCGCATCCCTCCGGCGCAAGCAGCTGGATCCACGAAGAAGGCAACAAGGCGCTTCTGGAGCAAGCCATCCGGCTCATTGCTTCCGAGCTTGATGTCGTTTTTCCCACGTCTACCCGGCCTACGGCGGTCGGCGAGCAAGTCAGGGTTGACCGGGCGTAGGCTCAGCCTCACCCTTAGTGACCGCCTCTACCCAGGGCAGGCCGAGGAGGCCAAATGGACAATCCACCATCAGCGTGCATTCCCAACATCGGAACCGACGAACGGCGTAAGAGACTCATCGTCGGAATCGTGGCGTTCGTCGTCGGGGCTGCCGTTGCTGCCGGTCTGATCGCGGCTCGTGTTGGTCTCGCCTGGCGGATTTTCCTGTTGGTTCCGTTCTACGTTGGCGCCGTTGGCGTCTTTCAGGCGCACGCCAAAACGTGAGTGCGACTTGCATCGCGCGGTCTGCGCGATATGGATACCGGACCACAGCCACTTTCCGATCGCTCCGAGCTGGAGCAGGTCCGGCGGCAGGCGCGTACAGTGTACGTCAAATCGATCCTCACCGCGGCCATCCTCACGGCGCTCGCTCTGGTTCCATAAGCGCGTGATCAAGAACGTCTGCGCACTGCTGGCATTTGTGTGTGTCGGTGCCGACCTTGGCGCGCAACCGCGGGCTCGCCTCGACTCGGTCGTGCGCGTACAGAGCGATAGCGGTTTTTCTGGTGTCGTTCTGGTCGCGAAAAATGGCTCCGTGATACTCGAAAAGGCTTATTCGCCGCGAAGCGGGAGACCACTGACTGTCGCGACCGCCTTTAACATCGGATCGATGACCAAGGGTTTCACGGCGGCGGCGATCCTCAGGCTGCGGTCACAGCATCGGCTGTCGTTCAGCGATCCGATCTCGCGTTTTTTCCCGCACGCGCCCGAACAGAAACGCGACATCACGATTTTCCATTTGCTGACGCATACGTCCGGGCTGGCGGGGAATTCTGCCGGCGCGGGGATTGTCCGCCGGGAGGGCGCCGTGGTCGCCATTCTTAGTCAGCGCCTCGAGTATCCGCCCGGGACGCGCTACAAGTACATCGACGATGGCTACCAACTGCTTGCTGCGATCATCGAGGTCGTAACGGGCAGCACGTGGGAGAAGTACGTGACGGAGGAGCTTCTTCAACCGGCACGGATGCGGTCGACCGGTTTCCAGGGCGGTGACTGGGGACACAAAGGCGCTAACGGGATGCGCAGCACCGCCCGAGATCTTTATAGATGGGTCAGTGCGATCCACGACGCGCGTCTCTTTGGACTCACGGAGAGCCGGGAGCTGGCGTCAGCGCTGATGCACGTGCGAAGCGAGCCTCCGTTCGAGATCCATTATGGCTACGGCACTCGCGTGTACATCCGGGGCGGCCGCGTCGCCGAGGTTATGCATTCGGGAATGGGAGATCGGCGGAATTCTGCCACCGCGCGGGTGCTTGCCGATGGAACCGTCGTGATCGTTCTGTCGGACGCCGGGCAGCACCGCGGGACGACGTGGGCGTCGTACGTGGCGCAGAGACTGGTGCAGCGGAAGTAATTGCCACTTACGTGGCAGTTAAGAGCTTTTGTCGATTTTGGCGGTCGTCGTTCGACGACTAGTTGTGAAGGAGCTCTCGACTAAATCCGATTGCCGCCGGCTAGAGCCGGGGCCGCTGATCGTTCCTGCTGTTGGCGACCATCAGGTCGACGACCTTGACGAGGTCCTCGCCGATCTGCCGCATTCCGACACACTGTACGCAGGAGTGGGCGCCCTCCAGCAGCATCGAGAACAGATTGGCGGCGAGGCTCGGGTCCTGGAATCCAGCCGCTTTACACAGGCGGAGGACTCGCTTGTGCTCCCGAGCCCTGTGCTCCTGGATGACGCGCCGCGCCGGATGGTTGGGATCCGGCAGCTCGGCGAGCGCGTTACCGAGGGCAGACCCTCGCTCCTCCATCGCCCTGAGCTTGGCGGCCGTGCGCTGGCTCCAGTCCTGGAGGAGTCCGTGTGGATCGCCGCGGTGTTTCGCCGTGAGATCCTTCCACTGCTCCTCCTTGTGCGCAATGATCCCGCGCACCCATTCCGCTATCAACTCATCCTTCGAGTCGAAGTAGCGGTAGAGCGTCATCTTGTTCGTCTGGGCGGCTTCCGCGATGGCCTCGACCCCGATGCCACGAATGCCCTGTTTATGGAACAGGTCCCCTGCCGCGACGAGAATCCGCTCGCGTACGGGCATCGTGGATCGGGCTTTCTTCCGCGTCCTTCTGCCGCGCTCGTGAATATCTGTTTGCACGATTGTTTGTACCCCGCCTTGACGAAAATGTTACCGACCAGTAACATTGGGGTGGTCATCGGGTGTTACCGATCGGTAACATATTATCACGTGTACCACGCGTTGTCGATAGAGCAGTCCAACATCACCGTTCAAACGTTCGCCGCAGTCCGCTACCCAAGGAGTAGTGCACAATGAGTTCCACCTTCTCGCGCGCCAGGTCCGTCTCGTTCATCACTCACACCGGTGGTTGGACTGCCGCCGCCGTTTTCGTGCTCGCCGGATGCCATAAAGATGCGCCGCCGATGCAGCCACCCCAGGTCACGGTCGCGCCCGCCATACAGCGCGTCGTCGCCGACTGGGACGAGTTCACCGGTCACTTCGAGGCGGTGAACTCGGTCGAGGTCCGGCCGCGCGTCGGAGGATTCGTTCAGCGCGTCGGATTTACCGAAGGCGCCGTGGTTCATCAGGGCGACGTCCTCTTCGTAATCGATCCACGTCCGTACGCAGCAGAAGTCGCGCGAGCGGAAGCGGTTCTCGCCCAGGCGCGCACCCGCAATCAGCTTGCAACCATGGAAGTCGAGCGCGCCCAGAAGCTCGTTAGCACTCAGGCGATCTCGCGCGAAGAGCTCGATGCTCGTACCAGTGGTCGCGCCGAAGGGGATGCCGCCATCCGCGCCGCGGACGCAGCGCTGCGTGTCGCGCGGCTCAATCTCGAGTGGACAGTTGTCCGTGCGCCGATCACCGGCCGCGTCGGGCGCGCCGAGGTAACGCCTGGCAATCTGGTGCAGGCGGGACCGACGCTTCTTACGACCATTGTGTCGCTGGATCCCATCTACGTCTACTTCGACGCCGACGAGCAGGCCTATCTGAAGTACATCAACGGGCAGGGCGCAGGGGCGAGAGGTCGACAGGTGATGATTGGTCTGGCAAGTGAAACCGGCTTTCCGCACGAGGGC
>JBJMOA010000043.1:0-3964 GCA_045803975.1 Gemmatimonadaceae bacterium | reverse complement strand
AGGGTGACGTCCCGCTCGTGCCGCGCGATCGCGTGGACTATATGGACGTGGCGCCGGAGCAGCTCGTGTCCATCGCCGCGGCGCTCATTCCATTCCTCGAGCACGACGACGCGAACCGCGCGCTCATGGGCTCGAACATGCAGCGTCAGGCCGTTCCACTTCTCAATCCGCGCACGCCGCTCGTGGGTACGGGGCTCGAGGAGAAGGTGGCGATCGATTCCGGTGCCGTCGTGATCTCACGGCGCGCGGGCGTCGTAAGCCGCGTGACCGCCGACGAGATCATCGTCGACGCCGGTCCGGCGGAGCGTTTGCCGACAGACGAGCGTCGCAGCGAGGATCGTCCGCTCGCGCGCCTCACGCAACACGACCGGTATCGTCTCAAGAAGTATTGGCGCACCAACCAAGACACGGCGATCAACCAGCGGCCGCTCGTCCGGTTGGGTCAGCGTGTGAAGGAAGGCGACGTGCTCGCGGATGGCGCCGGCACGGAGATGGGCCAGCTCGCCCTCGGCTCAAACGTGACCGTCGCGTTCATGCCGTGGTACGGGCACAACTTCGAGGACGCCATCGTGCTCTCCGAGCGCCTGGTGAAGGACGACGTGTACTCGTCGATCCACATCCAGGAGCTCGAGCTGCACGTCCGCGACACGAAGCGCGGCCAGGAAGAAATCACGCGTGAAATCCCGAACGTCGCCGAGGAAGCGCTGTCGGATCTCGACGAGCGCGGAATCGTTCGCATCGGTGCGCACGTCAAGCCGGGCGACATTCTCGTCGGTAAGATCACGCCGAAGGGAGAGACCGAGCTGTCTCCTGAAGAGAAGCTGTTGACCGCGATCTTCGGTGAGAAGGCGAAGGACGTGAAGGATTCGTCCCTCAAGGTTCCACCTGGAATGGAAGGCGTGGTAATCGACGTGAAGATCTTCTCACGCATCGAGGACCAGGTTGTCGAGAAGGATCGCGGCGAGAGAATCGGTGAGATCCGCAGACTCGAGGGCGAGGAGAAGATCCGGGTCAACGAAGTCCGCGATGCCGAGCTGATGGACTTGCTCGAGGGTCAGACAGTTTCGCTGGCGCTCAAGTCCGGTACCGTCGAGGAAGCGATTCCTTCCGGCACCAAGCTCACCGGCGCGATGCTGCGCGATCTCAAGATCAGCTCGCTCGATCTCAAGACGTTCCGCGTAGAAGACAAGAAGATGAACGAGCGCATTCGCACGATCATCGATCTGGCCAACGACGAGAAGGCCAAGCTCGAGGAGAAGGCGGAGGAGAGGATCGACCGCGTGCTGCAGCCGGACGAGCTGCCACCGGGCGTGATCCAGCTCGTGAAGGTTTACATGGCCGAGAAGAGAAAGGTCTCGGTCGGTGACAAGATGGCCGGACGTCACGGCAACAAGGGTATCGTTGCCCGCATCGTCCCCGAGGAGGACATGCCGTTCCTCCCCGATGGCCGTCCCGTCGACATCGTTCTCAACCCGCTCGGCGTGCCGAGCCGTATGAACGTCGGACAGATTCTCGAGACGCATCTCGGATGGGCCGCGCGTCTGCTCGGCTTCTACGCGAAGACCCCGGTCTTCCAGGGAGCGAACGAGCGCGAGATCGGATTGCTGCTCAAGCTCGCGGCAGTCGCCTGGGTACGTGATGCACTCGATCTCAAGGTGGAAGGTGTCAAGATCTCGGACGACGAGATCCGCGGCATCATCGCCGACGTCAAAGCTGGCGCTCATTATGGTGAGCGTGTCGAGCTCCTGGCCGATGCGACGATCGATTCGCTCGGAGCGCGCGGTGTTTCCGCAGAGACGCGTGATGTGTACAACCGCATCCGCGACTTCGTTTCCGCAGCGGCGCGTGAGCTCGCGGAGCGCGACACGGCGGAGATCGACAACCAGATCGCATTCCACAGTCACGGCGCTGGTGACGAGGAATACGAGCCGGCAGCGCGCGCGCAGTACAAGGCCGCCGCGGCTCAGATCGAGAAGAAGAGAAATACTGACGCGGCGTCAGTACTTGCCAGTCAGGAGCTGCCCTCGCTTGCGGCGGCGCTCGGTACCAAGAAGTCGGAAGTCGACGTCGATGCGGCGGCGATGGAGCTGATGCGTCTGGCCGGAATTTCGGCGGGCGGCAAGGTGAGGCTCCGCGACGGTCGCACGGGCGAGACTTTCGCCAACCCGGTGACGGTCGGCGAGATCTACATGCTCAAGCTGTCGCACCTGGTCGATGACAAGATTCACGCGCGGAGCATCGGACCCTACTCCCTCGTCACGCAGCAGCCGCTCGCCGGTAAGGCGCAGTTCGGCGGTCAGCGTTTCGGAGAGATGGAGGTGTGGGCACTCGAGGCTTACGGCGCTGCACATACGCTGCAGGAGATTCTCACCGTCAAGTCGGACGATGTGAATGGCCGCAGCAGAGTTTACGAGGCGATCGTGAAGGGACAGAACCTTCCTGAGCCTGGAATTCCGGAATCCTTCAACGTGCTCGTTCAGGAGCTGAAGGCGCTTGGAATCCACGTCAGCATGGGAGCGAACGCGACCAGCGGATACGGCCTCGGCAACATCGGCTCCAGAAACGGAAACGGTAACGGGAGCGAGGGATAACTAATGATTGATTTTCGCAGCACGCGCGAGACCCGCGCGTCTTCATTCGACTACATCCAGGTCCGCATTGCTTCTCCGGAAGAGATGCGTGGTCCGAAGGATTCCAAGGAGCGCGAGCGGCTCGAGATGGCCGGCCTGCGTACCTGGTGGTCGTGGGGCGAGGTACTCAAGCCCGAAACCATCAACTACCGCTCGTTCAAGCCCGAGAAAGATGGCTTGTTCTGCGAGCGCATCTTCGGTCCCGTCAAGGACTGGGAATGCCACTGCGGCAAGTACAAGAGAATCCGTTACCGTGGAGTGATCTGCGATCGCTGCGGCGTCGAAGTCACCCTGAGCCGCGTCCGTCGCGAGCGCATGGGTCACATCGAGCTCGCCGTACCCGTCGCGCACATCTGGTTCTTCAAGACTCTTCCGAGTCCGATGGGAAACCTTGTCGATCTCACGCTTCGTGATCTCGAGAAGGTCATCTACTACTCGAACTACGTCGTCATCGATCCCGGTAAGCAGGAAGTCCTGGCGAACCAGCTTCTCGATGAGGACGAGTTCCTCACGCTCAAGCAGAAGGCGAAAGACGAGGGCGACAACGCGTTCCTCGCCGATATCGGTGCGCCCGCTGTTCGCGAGCTACTGAAGCGAATCGACGTCGACAAGGTCGCGGAGGAGCTCCGCGCCGGACTCGTCGACGAAGGATCGCAGCATCGCAAGAAGCAGATGCTCAAGCGCCTCAAGGTCGTCGATGCGTTCCGGAACTCCGGCGATTCAGGCCAGGAGCGTAACAAGGCTGAGTGGCTCATTATGGACGTGATACCGGTGATCCCGCCGGATCTTCGTCCGCTCGTTCCGCTCGACGGTGGCCGTTTCGCCACGTCGGATCTGAACGATCTCTATCGCCGCGTCATCAACCGCAACAACCGGTTGATGAAGCTGATCTCGCACCGCGCGCCTGAAGTCATTCTCCGCAACGAAAAGAGAATGCTCCAGGAAGCGGTCGATGCATTGTTCGATAACGGCCGCCGGTCCAAGGCGATCCGTGGTCGCGGCAAACGCCCTCTCAAGTCTTTGAGTGACATGCTCAAGGGCAAGCAGGGCCGTTTCCGTCAGAACCTGCTCGGCAAGCGCGTCGATTACTCAGGCCGTTCGGTCATCGTCGTCGGCCCCGAGCTGAGATTGCACCAGTGCGGTCTGCCGAAGGCGATGGCGCTGGAGCTGTTCAAGCCGTTCATCATTCATAAGCTCGTCGAGAAGGGAATCGCCGAGACGGTGAAGCGCGCCAAGAAAATCGTGGAGAAGGAATCTCCAGAGGTGTACGAGATCCTCGAAGAGATCATTCGCGATCACCCGGTGCTGCTGAATCGCGCGCCGACCCTTCACCG
>JBJMOA010000042.1:0-16843 GCA_045803975.1 Gemmatimonadaceae bacterium | reverse complement strand
GAAGACGGCGGAGTACATCGACCACGTCGTATCGCGGATTACTTTCCCCGGATCCCTGTTCCTCACGTTCATAGCGTTGCTGCCGGTTTTCATCGCCGACATGATCAACGTGCCGTTCCGGTTTGGCGGAACGTCGTTGCTCATCGTCGTCGGCGTCGCGCTCGACACCATGGCGCAGGTGAACCAGCACCTGCTGCTTCGGAAGTACGACGGGTTCATGAAAAAGGGCCGAGTGCGATTCCGCGGCCGCCAGGCGGGCGGAGCCTACTAAATTGCCCCGGAGGAGCCGACAAGCTCCTCCGATTCTTTTGCGGGTACTCGTTCGATGATCATCGTGCTGCTCGGCCCGCCCGGGGCTGGAAAGGGAACGCAGGCAGACCTGTTGTCTGCGCGCCTCGAGATTCCAAAAATCGCGACCGGCGACGTTTTGCGCGCCGCGCTGCGCGATGGCACGAAGCGCGGTCGCGAGGCAAAATCCTACATGGACCGCGGCGATCTCGTGCCGGATTCAGTGATTCTTGGTATTCTCCAGGATGTCATGACCTCGCCGGCCACAAAGAACGGTGCAATTCTCGACGGTGCGGTACGCACCGTGCCGCAGGCCGAAGGACTCGATACTACGCTGGCGGAAATCGGCAAGAAGGTCGACAAGGTGCTGCTGTTCGATGTGGACGACGACGAGCTCGTGAAGCGCCTCAGCACGCGGACGGTCTGCGAAGGCTGCCAGACGCCGTACATGGGACGTGAACCGGGCAGCAAATGCGAGAAGTGCGGAGGGAAGCTTGTGCGGCGCAAAGACGACGAGCCGGAAGCGATTCGCAATCGTCTCGAGGTCTATCGCCGACAAACGGCGCCGGTCATCGACTGGTATCGAGACCACAAGCGAAAGGTGCTCAGGATCGATGCTGACGCGCCTGTCGACGAGGTCACTTCGCGGGCGCTCGAGGCGCTCGGGGGTGCAGGAAGGGCGAAGGGGGAAGCGGGAAGGGTGGACGGGGGAAGTCAGTGATTCAGATCAAATCCGCTCGCGAGATCGACATCATGGCCCGCGGCGGCGAGATCCTGGCGGCGACTGTGCGTTTGCTGGAAAAGAGCGTGCGTCCAGGCATGACGACGATGGATCTCGACGAGATCGCGGATGATTTCATTCGCAGTCATCCCGGGGCGACGCCCGCCTTCAAGGGACTCTACAATTTTCCTTCCAGCATCTGCACATCGATCAACCACGAGATCGTCCACGGTATTCCATCGAAGAAGCGGTTGATTGAAGAGGGGGATATCGTCTCCATCGACATCGGCGTGAAGCTGGACGGGTACTATACCGATTCAGCCACCACTGTCGCTGTCGGCAGGATCGATCCCGCGTCGAAGCGACTCCTCGAGGTAACGCAGCGCGCGCTCGCTGCGGGAATCGCGGCCGCAACAGCCGAAAATCACATCGGTGACATCGGGGCCGCGGTGCAGAGCGTCGTGGAAGCGGCCGGATTCAGCATCGTGCGTGATCTCGTCGGCCACGGCATAGGCGTCGGATTCCACGAAGATCCCCAGGTACCGAATTACGGGAAGCCGAAGCGCGGCGTGAGACTGCAACCGGGTCTGACGATCGCGATTGAGCCGATGGTGAACGTCGGCCAACCGGGGACACGCACCATGCCGGATCGATGGACGGTGGTCACCATCGAT
Source organism: Gemmatimonadaceae bacterium (assembly GCA_045803975.1). Taxonomy (GTDB): domain Bacteria; phylum Gemmatimonadota; class Gemmatimonadetes; order Gemmatimonadales; family Gemmatimonadaceae; genus UBA4720. Next base: position 15,160 of record JBJMOA010000042.1, on the reverse strand, counting down.
GGTACGCGCTCGGCGCATTTCGAACACACGATCGCAGTAACCGAAGAGGGGCCGCGGGTCTTGACCGCGCTATCCGCTGAAGCCGCGGAGACGCTTATTAGCTCGTAAGAGCGCGCTCGACAATCTCGGCTGTGCGGTCAGCAAACTCCGCCGCGCGCTTCACGAGCTGCTCGGCTTCGTCGGCAAGTGCCCGTCCGCTGGACTTGTCTTCGAGCGCCTGAACGTTCACTCGCACGTTGTAAGCAGCGCCTTTCGCTGCTGCGTGAGCCAATAGTGCGGCAACCCCTGCGTCCGTCACGGCGTTCGTATTCCCCTTCTCGGCAACGAGCGCAGCCAGCGCTGCGACCTCTACCGACGCTCGCGCAGTATCCAGCGGAACTTCCGCTGCCTTGAGTAAAGCGGTCGAGACCGCGTCCGCGCGTCGTGCGGCGGCGGCGGCGGGTTCCTTCGGAAGCTTATAGGCTTCCGCAACGGAAGCGTACGCATCGGCATCGCGCTTCACGAGCGCACCTAGTTGATTGCCGAGCGAAACCGCTTTGAGCGCAACTTCCTTCATCTCCGCGTCCACCGCGGCGTATTTCTTCTTGCCAATCGTAAGGCCCGCGACCATTTGCGCGAGCGCGGCTGCCAGGGCGCCGGCGTGCGCTGCAACACTCCCGCCGCCCGGGACGGGATTGGAAGACGCGACACTTGCGAGAAAACCGCTTACGCTTTCGCCGCCGCCGAGTACTTCGCGCACCTGCCGCTCGAGAATTTGCGCGGGCGTGAACTGTGTGAGCTGTAGATGGCTCGCGGCAGTTTCGAACAGTACTCGCTCCGGTACGAGACCGACGATCTCACTCCATGTCACCTGGGCACCTTGTGCTTCCGCGCGCATCTTTATGAAATCGAAGGCGTGATGCAGCGGCGTCTTCTCCGTATCGACGAGATTCATCGACACCTGTGCCTGCCCGTCGACCTCGAGGCCCAATCCCTTCACGTATCTGAACCCGCCAGACGAACCGCGCACTGCCTTGGCGATGTTCTTGGCGATCTGCAGATTCGAGGCGGGGCCGAGATAAACGTTGTACGCGACGAGAAACGGGCGCGCTCCAATGGCGATTGCCCCGCACGTCGGGTGGATCTTCGACGGTCCAAAGTCAGGATCACGCGCCGGATTCCTGCCCAGCTCCTCGCGCAGGCCCTCGAATTCACCGCGGCGAACATCGGCCAGATTCTCGCGCGCCGGGGTGGTAGCGGCCCGCTCATACAGATAAACGGGAATCTGAAGCTCGCGGCCCACTCGCTCGCCAAGTGCGCGGGCTAGCGCGATGCAGTCTTCCATCGTCGAGCCTTCCAGCGGGATAAACGGCACGACGTCGGTCGCGCCGATGCGCGGATGCTCCCCAGTGTGCTGGCACAAATCGATTCGTTCGGCGGCGGCACTGATCCCGGCAAATGCGGCGTCCACGGCCGTCTCAACAGGCGCTACGAAAGTGATCACCGAGCGATTGTGGGATGCATCGGACGACACGTCGAGGACCGAAACTCCCTCGACGGAGGCGATTGCGTCTCTGATGGCGTCGACGACATCGCCGCGACGCCCCTCGGAGAAGTTCGGCACACATTCGACCAGCTTTGTCACAAGGCCTTTCCTTTGATCAGGTTTGCGCGCTTGACGGTCTGAAGCAGCCATGCGTGCATCGCTGGATTTCCGGCGACGAATGCTCCGGATGTCAGCGCCGGTGGGTTTCCGTTCAAGTCGGTGACAACGCCGCCGGCCTCCTGAACCATCAACACCCCCGCCGCGACATCCCACGGAGCGAGCACGAGCTCCCAAAAGGCGTCGAACCTCCCGCACGCCACATTAGACAAGTCGAGCGCCGCCGAGCCGGCACGGCGAATTCCCGCGGTGCCGCGCATCACCAGGCTGAATTGCTCGAGATAGTGCGGCAAAATCTCCAGAGTCTTGAACGGGAAGCCGGTGCCGATGAGTGCGCGGCCGGGCTCCCTCAGCCTTGAGACATGGATTTTCTTGCCATTGAGAAACGCACCGGCGCCGCGCGTGGCAGTGAACTCCTCATCGCGCGCGACATTGAGAACGACGCCAGCGCAGAGGACTCCATCGTGCGCGATCGCAATAGACACCGAGTACTCGGGATAGCCATGCAGAAAATTGGTCGTGCCGTCCAGTGGGTCTGCGATGACGACAACTCCCTTCCCGGCGATCGCAGTCGGCGACAATTCCTCGCCAAGAATAACGGCGCTCGGAAGACGACGCTGCATGATGCCTGCGATGGTGCGCTCAGATGACTTGTCGACTTCGCTGACGAAGTCGGACTGGCCCTTTGTTTCCCACACGAGCTTGTCGCGTCCCGCGGTGGCGTCGCGAATTACGGTCGCAGCGGCACGCGCCGCCTCGAGCGCGACGTCAAGCAACTCAGCGTCGCTGATGTTCGTTTCGGCTATTGCTTGCAACTCATCTCTCTCACTCTTTAATTTCGCGCAATGTCCCGCATCTTCAGCGGCATTCAGCCCTCCGGCTCGCTGCACATTGGAAATTACCTCGGAGCAGTCAAGAACTGGGTTGAGCTGCAGCACAAATACGAGTCGTTCTTTTGCATTGTCGACTACCACGCAATCACAATCCCGTACGAGCCGGCGGATTTGCGCGCACGCACGGCGGACATGGCGCTTTCGCTGCTGGCCGCCGGCCTCGACCCGTCGAAGTGTACGCTCTTCGTGCAGTCGACGGTGCCGGAACATACCGAGCTAGCGTGGATATTCAACACTCTGACGCCGCTTGGCGAGCTGGAGCGTCAGACCCAATTCAAGGAAAAGGCGAGCAGGGAAGAGAGCGTTCCAGCGGGCTTGCTGAATTATCCCGTACTGCAGGCAGCGGACATTTTGCTATATCGCGCCGAGCTGGTTCCGGTAGGTGAGGATCAGCTGCAGCATCTCGAGCTATCGCGTGAGATCGCGAGAAAATGGAATGCGCGTTTTGACCCTCCCGGCGCTCCTGAGGCGGTGGGCGCCGAGAACGCAGTCCAACGGCGAGGCTTTTTCCAGGAGCCAAAAGGTCTGCTGACGCCGACACGGCGAGTCATGGGTCTCGATGGCCAGGCGAAGATGTCGAAGTCGCTCGGCAACACCGTCGACCTGCTGGAGTCGTCACAGTCGATCTGGGAAAAACTGAAACCAGCGGTAACCGATCCCAAGCGGGTGCGTCGTACCGATCCAGGAACGCCGGAGGTGTGCAACATTTATCATCTTCACAAAGCGTTTAGTCCTGCTGCAACCGTCGAGCACGTCGCGGTGCAGTGTCGTTCAGCGGGGTGGGGTTGCATCGACTGCAAGAGGGTACTGCACGAGTCGATGGAGAAGGAGCTGGGGCCGATTCGCGCGCGCGCCAAGGAGATAGCGGCGCAGCCAGAAAAAGTGAAACGTGATCTTGCCATCGGAACGGAGCACGCGCGCACGGTCGCGTCGGCGACGATGCGCGAAGTGAAAGAAAAGATGGGCCTGTCCTAAGCGCCGACATGGTTGACCCCGAGCTCGCTCGTCGCGCAAAGATTCTGCTCGACCAGTTGAGCGAAGCACCCAGATTCGCGGGGAGCGACGAAGAGGCGCGAGCGCGCACAGTCTGCCGGACCGAGCTCGAAAGCTCCGGATTCGCGTGTCGTGAGCTCTCGTTCGATTTCTCGGAGGCGCCCGGCCGATGGGGCCCGCCCCTCGCGGCGGCGGTACAAGTCGGGACGATCATAACTGTCGGCGAAACGGCGCTGCGCGCGGGCACCTTCTTCGCGCTTGTACTCGGCGCTGTCCTACTCAGCGGGTTTTTCTTTGCCGACGCACGCGCAAAGCAGCGTTCGGTTATCAGTTTCCCATTCCTGCGGGCTCATTCCGTCAACCTCGAGGCCAGGCGCGGGAACGCGCGTGTCTGGCTTGTCGCGCACCTGGACTCCAAGTCACAAATGGTCCCGATGCTCCTTCGCATTGCCAGCTCGATCGCGCTGTTTGCGGTAATGGCGTTCGCGGTTGTCGTGCTTCTCGTGTCGTTCTTCGGGTACGCCGCGACATTGGGCATCTGGCGAGGAATCGAGGTTGCCGCGCTCATCGCCGCGCTCCCCTCGCTGGTTTGCTTCGTTCGCAACAAATCCTCGGGTGCTCTCGATAACGCTACTGGCGTTGTGGCGGTCATGCTGGCCGCACAATCCGCGACGACGCCGTTTGACATCGGAGTGCTGATAACGAGCGGCGAGGAGCTGGGACTCGCTGGCGCCCGCGCCTGGGCGCCGACAGCCCCGCCCGACGCCACAGGTTTGAACTGCGATACCGTGGACGATGCTGGCGGATGGCGGTGCATGTACACGGGAGCCAGGCCCAGGCGGGTGCTCACTCTCGCGCAATCCACCGGCACCCGCCTCGGTCTACCACTTTCCATCGGGAGGCTTATACCTGGCATCCTCGCCGACAGCATCGCGTTGGCCGACTGGGGCATCGACGCGGTCACGCTGAGCAGGGGCACGCTCTCGACTCTCGCGCGCATCCACACGCGGCGCGATAATTCCAGTGTTATGACAGGTGCCGGCGCCGCGGAAGCGAGCGCACTGCTTTCCGCTCTAGCAAAGGAGCTCGCCTGATGGCGCTTCTGCTTCTCGCAGGCGTAATCGTATTGTCGCTCGTGCTAATCGTCCTGGGATTTCCGGGACTTTGGATAATGGTGGCGTCGGCCGTCACCTATAACATGATCGTACCGGGTGACCCCATCGGTTGGGTCACGCTGATCATCGTGGGTGTCCTGGCCCTGGTCGCAGAGCTACTCGATTTCATGATGACCGGCCGCTACGCGCGGAAATACGGGGGTTCCCGCCGCGCGGGTTGGGGCGCCATTCTGGGCGGCATTGTCGGTGCAATGGTTGGGGTGCCCGTTCCGATCATTGGACCCGTGATCGGGGCATTTGTGGGGTCGTTCCTTGGCGCTCTCATTGCGGAACTAACGGGTGGATCGTCAGCAGGAGATGCCACCCGCGTCGCTAAAGGCGCGTTGATCGGACGCGTCGTATCGACCGCTTTGAAGATCGGGATAGGCTTCACGATCGGTGTCTGGATCTTTATTGCAGCGTTAGAGTGACCAACCGATGACAACCAATTAATGACGGCAGCAGAAAGCGCCACGGCGAGCGTCCAGCCAGCACCAGGGGGCGAGGGAAAGTACGTCTACTGCATCATCCGCAACGCCAACTCGCGCGATTTCGGTGAAATCGGCATTGGCGGCGGCGCGCGGGTTTACACGGTTAGCTACAAGGATCTGGCCGCGGTCGTCAGCGATACCCCGATCGTGATTTACGACCCGACGCGTGAAAACGTGCTGGCGCACGAATTCGTCAACGAGACCGTGATGCGCGAATTCACGCTGATCCCGATGTCGTTTGGAACGGTGTTTCGCTCCGAGGACGACGTCATGGCCCTGTTGAGGTCGACCTATCAGGCGTTCACCGATGTGCTCGACAAGATGCAGGGCAAGATCGAGTTCGGATTGAAGATTCTCTGGGATCGCGACAAAGTCGTTGCTTCGATCGAGCGCGACAACGACGAGGTCCGCCGACTCAAGGACGAGATCACGCGCAACGCCGCGTCTTCCACGTACTTCGCGCGCATGCAGCTGGGCCGGCTGGTCGAGGCAGCGATGGAGGAGGCCAGCAATCGCTACGTTACCGACATCCATGAGCAGCTCCGCGACGTGTCGGTCGCCAGCCGCAGCAACAAGGTCATCGGCGACCGCATGATTCTCAATGCCGCGTTTCTGGTGGAACGCAGCTCAGAGAAAGCATTCGACGAACGGGTGAAGAAGATCAGCCTGCAATACGAGGATCTGCTCACCTTCAAATACACGGGACCGTGGCCTCCTTACAATTTTGTGAACATCAAGCTCAAGCTGGAGAAAGCGACCTGACGCGGGTTTGACCACATGGGACTTCTCACCAACATTCTGCTCTCGCCGTTCCTCGGTCCCCTGTGGGGAACCAAGTGGACGCTCGACAAGGTCGATCGTGTCGTGCGAGAAGAGCTGACGGACGACACCCCGATCAAAGAGGAGTTGATGGCACTCCAGCTCCAGCTGGAGATGGGCGAAATCGACGACGATGAATACGTCCGCCGCGAGGGCGACATCATGCAGCGCCTTCGTGAAGTGCGGGAATGGCGCGAGAAGTTTGGAATGTCCACGAGTGGTGGACCGGTGCGGGTCGCCGAGCCCGGCGACTCAGAGTAGCGGCCCACTCCGCGTCCGGTGATCGAACGTTTGTGCTATGTGTACGGCGTCGTTCGGCCGGCGCTGGAAACGAGAGCTGCGCCGACCGGGATCGACGGAGGCCCTGTAAATCTCATTCGAAGCGGTGACGTCGCCGCCCTCGCGACATCGGTGAGCGCGGAAGACTACGCGCCCGCCAAGGTAGAAACACTGACTGCGGACGTCGACTGGGTAAGCGTACGTGCGATAGCACACGACCGCGTACTCACCTGGGCGTCGGATAATGGCGCGGTGATCCCGTTTCCGATGTGGACGCTCTTTCGAGACGCTACGGCCGTCAAAACGATGCTGTCGAAGCGAATGAAGGAGCTACAAGCCACATTTGAGCGAATCGGCGATGGACGGGAATTCATCGTGCGGGTTTACGTCCAGCCTGGCGTTCTTAAGGATCGCCTCGGCGATCTCAGTGCCGAGCTCAAGTCGCTGGAGGCAGAAGCTGCAACGGCGGCGCCGGGTCAGAAGTATCTTCTCGAGCGAAAGATTGACAACCTTCGTCGCGATGCCGGACGCGACGTCGCAGCGAGAGCGGCGGGAGAGATCCATGACGCGCTGGGTGCGGAGTCAATGGATGCGGTGCGAGAGCAGCCGGTTAATTCCGGAACTCCGCGCGAACAGGGTCGCGCAATTCTGAACGCTTCATTTCTGGTGGGACCAATCAAGGTCGTGAACTTTCGGCGCGCACTGACCGACATGGTGAACAAATACGAGCCGTCGGGCTTCAAATTCGACTTCACGGGGCCGTGGCCACCGTACCATTTCGTCGGCGAGCGCGCGGAGTGAGCCTCGACGATCTCCTCGGCGAATCTCGTGTCGAGCTCTCCGAAGTTCTTAGCCACATCCTGGACAAAGGAGTCGTCCTCAAGGGCGACGTAATACTTGCGGTCGCCGACATTGATCTGATCCGGCTCGATCTGGGGCTGCTTCTGTCGGCGGTAGAATCCGCGATGAGCCGCCCACGTGTGGCGGGCGAGCGCGCCGCCGTTACAGCCGGCCCCCGGGCCGAGGCGGTGTCGATGGCTACTTCCGGCTCGACCATGGAAAGCCAAGTCGTTCAGGCTCTGGACGCTCCGCGTGACGCCACTGTCGCGCCTCTCGAAGCCGTTGCTCAAGGGTTGCCTCAGCGTCTTAATACTGACCCGGCCACCGTCGAGAACGGACTCGCGAAGCTCGTCTTGACGTTGATTGAGGTATTGCGTAAGGTCCTAGAGCACCAGGCAGTTCGGCGAATGGAGGGGGGACATCTGAGCGACGCGGAGATCGAAAAGCTCGGACTTGCGTTGCTCCGCCTCAGCGACCGGATGAAGGAAATGAAGGGGATCTTCGGGTTGACCGATGACGATCTCCAGATCGACCTGGGCCCCCTAGGCAAGCTACGATAACCGGCGCACGAGCCGAACGGAGAAGACTGCTTGGCAGACTTGGTATCGCCGTCGCGCAGCTACACGCTCGTCGACATTCTCGACCGCGTGCTCGATAAAGGTCTCGTCGTCGTCGGCGACATCAAGATAAATCTCGCCAACGTCGAGCTACTAACCATCCAGGTTCGCCTTCTGATCTGCTCGATCGACAAGGCTGAGCAAATTGGAATGGATTGGTGGCGAACTGATCCTCGGCTTAGCACCCAAGCTAAGCCCGCTCTTTCGCAGTCAACACAAACCGCCTCGGTAGCAAGCCCACAGGAGTCACGACATGGCAGTTGAACGTTCCCCGAGCGGCAGCTCACTCATTGATGTTCTCGACCGCGTTCTCGACAAAGGCATCGTCATCGACGCCTGGGTGCGCGTCTCATTGGTCGGCATAGATCTCGTGACGGTCGAAGCGCGAATCGTCGTTGCGTCGATCGAGACCTACCTCAAGTACTCGGAGGCCGTTGGCCTCGCGCTTCCGGGATCACGCCCGCGCGAACTGGCCGCCGGCGGATCGGAGGAGCTCGATCGGATGCGGACCGAAAATGCTGATTTGAAGCGGCGACTTGAGCGACTCGAAGCGTGAGACCGCCGAGGTGGGCCCGGCAGCGCACCTCAATCCCTCGGTAGTCGTCAGCCCGCAATTAGCCGGAGATCGTCTCGCGGAGCTACTGTCCGCGATATCCGAAGCACCCGATTTCGTAACCGCGGCCACCTTTCTACTTGCTCAGTTCGCCGACATCGTCGGCGCGCGGCGCGGTATAGCCGTGACCCTGGATAGCCCTCCGCGTCGCTTCGTAAGTACTGCTACGGTGGGTTTCGAAGGGGAGTCCCCTGTCGAGATCGCCGTTGCCGCCGACGACTTTTCCAACCCGCTGACGATTTCGGCGCTTTCATTGCACGCGGTGAGCTGCGACGGCGCGTCGCCGTTGCCCGGTCTCCCCTTCGGTGAGTGGACGGCGATTCCGTTTCCGCAGCCACAGTTTCGCGGCGCACCACGTCTCCTCGGTGATCCGGACGTCAATGACCTGCAACTGCAGCGCTGCGAGGTAAGGCGGCATCCGACGGTTGACCGGCGTCGGAAGCTGGGTCATGCGGCCGGTGGCGTCTTGCTACTCGAGGCGTCGATCGACGACAACACGTTGTCCGCGCTCATGCACGCCGCCTCACTGGCCGGCCCGGTGTTGGCTCGGATGGCCGCTGTCGAGGAGTTCCGCTTGTCGACGGGACGGCTCGACCAGCAGCGCGAGATGTTGACGACGATCATGAACTCGCTGCCCGACCCGATTGTGATCATCAACGACCAGCGCGACATCGTTGCGCAGAACAAGCGCGCCGAGCATTTGCTCTTCACGAGCGACAAGGATTCCGAAGGCCGGCGGCGGGCGGTCGAGATCAACAATCTTCTCTTCACATCGCACCTCTCGAGGGCGGCGATGGATACGCAGGAGGGATCGGGATCCCGCGAGCTCAATCTCGTCGACCCCGACGAGGGTACTGACCTGCTGTTCGAGGTATTGACGCACCCGCTCGGGCCGGGTGAGGGAACGCAGGCAGGATCGACAGTCTCGGTGCTGCGCGACGTCACTGACCTGCGCCGCGCGGCGAACGAGCTCGAGCGCCAGGTGCAGCGCGTCCGCCTCGCCGAGATAGATGCGAAGCGCGAGCGCGACCGCTTGAACCTCATCCTCGAAAACGTCGCCGATCCAATTCTGGTTACGGACGACCGCTCCAACATCATCCTCATGAACAAGGAGGCCGAGCAGCTCTTCGAGGCGGACGACGGTCAGAATTGGGGTCGCGCGTCCACGGTGCAAGCCAACGATACCAAATTCACGACTTTCATCTCGGACTTCACGATCAGCCCGTCGTTGGCGCGCCGCGAGCAGATGAAGCTTCACATCCCGGACACTGGTGCCGAGCTGCCTGTAGAAGTCGTCTCCGGGAAAATTCTGAACCGCCGTGGAGAGCCGCTGGCGATCGTGTCGGTGTTGCACGATTTGACGGAGCAGGCCGAGAATGAGCGCCTTTACGAGGAACTGAAGACTTTCTCGAGCCAGCTCGAAGAGCGGATTCAGGCGGCGACCGCCGACCTCGCCGAGCAGAATACGCGGCTACAATGGCAGTCGCGGGAGCTCGAAAAGGCCAACAGGCTCAAATCGGAATTCCTCGCGAGCATGTCGCACGAGCTGCGAACGCCGATCAACGCGCTTATCGGGTACGCATCGCTGATGCTCGATCGCATCTATGGCGATCTGACGCCGCGCCAGGAAGAGGGACTCAACCGAATCCAGGGCGCCGCACAGCACCTCCTCGCGTTGATCAACGACATTCTCGACCTGGCGAAGATCGAAGCCGGTCGTATGCCGTTGCACCTCGACGACGTTACGCTCGGCGACATCATGACCGAGATCTCCCAGCAGATCGAGCCGCTGGTGAAGAAGAAGCAGCTCACCTTCAGCGTCGAAATGCCATCGAAGGACCTGACCCTCCACACCGATCGCACCAAGGTCAAGCAGATTTTTCTCAACCTGCTTTCGAACGCCGTGAAATTCACGCACCATGGCGGCATTTGGGTCACCGTGTCCCGTGACGAGGAAGATCTGCGGTTCGACGTGCGCGACACCGGCATCGGAATCCGTTCCGGGGATCTGGAATCGATCTGGGAGGATTTCCGACAGGTGGATCAATCGCGGACGCGCGAGTTCGGGGGCACCGGACTCGGTCTCAGCATCACTCGCAAGCTCGTCGACGCGCTCGGTGGACACGTGTTCGCCGAGAGTACGTTCGGCAAAGGCTCGACCTTCACGGTCGTACTCCCTATTCGAAGCGTCGTACGCCCCGACGATCCGCCGCGGGTAGTCGATCAGGTCCCACCACCGCCGCCCGTCGAGCGTTGACAGACACTCTGCGAGAGGTAGATTGAACCAACGCCCCGAAGCTCTCGGGGCGTTTGCTTTTTTCGTCCTCTCCGATCGCATGTTCGATACAAATACACGCACCATCGTCGTCGTCGGCGCCCAATGGGGGGACGAGGGCAAGGGCAAGCTCGTCGATGTGCTCGCCGAACGCGCGGACTGGGTCGTCCGCTACCAGGGCGGCGCAAATGCCGGCCACACCGTGCACATCGGTGAGAAGTCCTTCGTGCTGCACCAAATCCCGAGTGGGATTCTCCATCCGGGGGTTCGCTGCGCAATCGGTAATGGCGTCGTGCTCGATGTCGAGACGCTGTTCGCCGAGATCGACGAGCTGGTGTCGGACGGTATCGATGTCGAAGGACGACTTTACGTGAGCGATCGCGCGCATCTCGTGCTGCCCTATCACAAGCTGGTGGACAGCCAGAGCTCGGCGAGTAAGGAAATTGGGACGACTGGGCGTGGGATCGGCCCCGCCTACGAGGACAAATACGGGCGTCGCGGAATTCGTGTCCTCGACCTGCGCAATCCAGAGCGGCTGAAAACGCTCATCGAACGAGGCGTCGCGCACGCCAACATTCAGCTGGGGATGTCGGGCGCAAAACGCGCGGACGTCGATTACAGCCTCGACGTCTTGAACCGCTTCGCAGCGCGGCTCCTGCCGCTCGCCGAGGACGTCGGCCTCAAGATTCATCGCGCGATTTTGGGCGGCGCCGCGGTCCTGCTCGAAGGAGCGCAGGGATCACTGCTCGACATCGATCATGGTACCTATCCGTACGTCACCTCGAGTAGCACGACCTCCGGAGGCGCGGCGACGGGGGTTGGAATCGCGCCGAGCGAGCTGGACTCCGTTATTGGTGTCGTGAAGGCGTACACGACGCGTGTGGGAAATGGACCGCTTCCCACCGAGTTCGAGGAGCCGCTCGCAACACGCGTTCGAGAGCTCGGCAACGAATTCGGCGCGACGACAGGCAGGCCACGTCGCTGCGGTTGGTTCGATGGTGTGGTTGTCCGTTACGCGGCGCGCGTCAATGGTCTCACCGATCTCGCCGTGACCAAGCTGGACGTCCTGGACACGCTCGAGCGCATCGGTCTTTGCACCGGGTACGAAGCCGACGGCGAGTTGTACGAGGAGTTTCCGGGCGATCTCGACCTGCTCGACCGCGCCGTGCCCCGGTACGAGTGGTTCGAGGGCTGGCAGAGATCGACGGCCGCCGCTCGTAGTCTCACGGACTTGCCGACCGAGGCACGCCGGTATCTCGATCGTATCCAGTCGCTCGTCGAGACGCAGATCAGCTACGTGAGCGTCGGCACTCGCCGCGATCAGATTATCGGAGTCGAGGGCGCGCTGCCGGCAACGACTGCTGGCGTCGCCTGAGCGACTGACTCTCACAATGTCGAACGACGCGGACCTCGTTATTGTCGGCGGGGGACCGTGCGGACTCGCGGCCGCCGTGTCTGCCCAGCGTGCTGGGCTACGTCCACTCGTGATCGAGAGTGGTGTCGTCGTCAGCACGATTGCGTCCTATCCGACGTATGTGCGGTTTTTCTCGACCGCGGAAAAACTCTCGATCGGTGGGCTGCCGTTCGTCATCGCGACCGAAAAGCCAACCCGGCGTGACGCGCTTGCCTACTACCGGACGGTGGTCACGTATTTCGGGATTCCGCTTCGTCAGCGTGAGCGCGTGATCGCGATCAGGGGGCAATCCGGCGCGTTCACGGTGATCTCGAAAACGGCGACAGAGGAGAAGCGAACAACCGCTCGTGCGGTAGTCGTTGCCACCGGCTACTTCGGATCACCCAATCGGCTGAACATTCCAGGAGAAGACCTTCCGCACGTGACCCACGTCTATCGCGAGGGACACGAGGCGTTTTTACAGGATGTCGTCGTCGTTGGCGGCGGAAACTCTGCCGCGGAAGCCGCGCTCGATCTCTGGCGATCGGGCGCGCGAGTGACACTCGTCCATTTTGGGCCAACTTTCGACAAGAAGATCAAGCCGTGGGTATTGCCGGATTTCACGAACCGCGTAAAAGAAGGCCTGATTTCCGCGAAATGGGATAGCCGCGTGAAGGCGATCCAACCCGATGAAGTGGTGCTCACGACACGGAACGGAGAGGAGCGACTGAAGACGGACCGCGTTTATGTAATGACCGGTTTCGCGCCGAGCCTCGATCTGTTGCGCGACACGGGGGTTGGAATCAGCGAGGCCACTGGAATACCGCAGCACGATTCGAAGACGCTCGAAACCTCGATTCCGGGCTTGTTCATCGCCGGCGTAGTCGTCGCCGGCTACGATGCCAACAAGGTCTTCATCGAGAACGGGCGGTATCACGGCGATCGAATCGTCGCCCGACTGCTAGGGCAGAGCGTGCCCGCCGAGCCGAAGTTGAGCGCCGAGCTCGACACGTAGCCGTCAAAGCGCGACTAACTTTCCCCACCATGCCCAACTACCCGGATGTAATGGAGAAGCTCGTGTCGCTTGCCAAGCGGCGCGGTTTCATCTTCCAGTCCTCTGAGATTTATGGCGGCACCGGCTCCGTCTGGGATTATGGGCCACTCGGCGTGGAGCTCAAGAAAAATCTCAAGGACCGCTGGTGGCACGCGATGGTGCGCGCGCGAGACGACATCGAAGGTCTCGACGCGGCGATTCTGATGCACCCACGCGTCTGGGAAGCGAGCGGTCACGTGAGTGGGTTCGTCGATCCGCTCGTCGACTGTCGGAATTGCAAGAAACGCTTTCGCGCCGATGACCCACGTATCAAGGGCACTCCCGGACAGCCCGATGCGCAATGTCCGGCGTGCGGAATGAAGGGCACGCTGAGCGAAGCGCGACAATTCAACCTGATGTTCAAGACGTTCATGGGGCCGGTGGAAGACTCCGCGTCGGTCGTGTATCTGCGACCGGAGACAGCGCAGGGCATCTACGTGAATTTCCTCAACGTCCAGCAGTCGACGCGGCAGAAAGTGCCGTTCGGCATCGCGCAAATCGGCAAGGCGTTCCGCAACGAGATCACCCCCGGCAACTTCATCTTCCGGACGCGCGAGTTCGAGCAAATGGAGATGCAGTTCTTCGTCGAGCCCGGCACCGACATGAAGTGGTTCGACTACTGGAAGCAGCAGCGCATGGATTGGCATCGCAGCCTCGGTCTGTCGGAGAACAGGCTGCAGTTCCATGAGCACACCAAGGAAGAGTTGGCGCACTACGCGCGCGCCGCGTTCGACGTGCAGTTCGATTTCGGTGGAACACTCGGCTTTCAGGAGATCGAGGGTGTTCACAACCGCGGCGATTTCGATCTCTCCCAACATCAGCAGTTCTCTGGCAAGAAGCTGGAGTATTTCGACCAGCCGAACAATCGAAGATTTCTTCCGTACGTCGTGGAGACATCGGTTGGAGCTGACCGCACTGCGCTTGCCGTGCTCGTGAACGGCTACCGCGAGGAGGCGGTTGAAGGGGAAACAGAGGGTCGAACGGTTCTCGGGTTGGATCCCTCGCTCGCGCCGATCAAGGCTGGGGTATTTCCCCTCGTAAAGAAGGACGGAATGCCCGAGATGGCCCATCGCATCGCCGACGAGCTGCGAAAGTCGCTTCCGGTGTTTTACGACGACAGCGGAGCCATCGGCCGTCGCTATCGGCGACAGGACGAAATCGGAACGCCATTCGGGATCACCGTTGATGGCGAATCGCTGACGAATGCGACGGTGACCGTGCGCTATCGCGACACGCTCAAACAGGAGCGCGTGGAGGCAGGTCAGCTCAAGGATTATCTGGCTCGGAAGCTCGCGACGTGAGCGATCTGGACCTTCAGAGCCTGCGAGCTGAAGGCCAGGCGTTCATGGAAGCAATCTCGCGCGAGAGCTATCTCGCATTCGCTGGTCTCAAAAAAACCGCCGAGCTGCAACCGATCTACAAGCAATACGCTCGCGTGCTTGGCGCTGAGGCGCTCGAGCTCACGCGCGATGCGTTTCGTTCCGCTGCGGAGAAATCGGATGACATGAGATCGGCGCGTTCCCTCCTCGACTGGGAAATCGAATCCCAGGCGGCGAGACCGCTCGCCGCGCTCGATGAGCGGGAGATCGAGTGGGAGAACACCGCCGTCATCCGGTCACCCGATGGTCGCGTGATTCAGTACCAGGCAGCTCCAATCGAGATCGCGAATACTCGCGATCGCGCATTACGCCTCGGCCTGGACAAAGCGAGAGCGAAGCTCGTGAAGGAGCAGCACGCGCCGCTACGCCTCGAGCGGCTGCAGCGGGAGAAGGAATACATCGAATCCCTGGATATAGCGGGCGACTACAACGCCTCTTTCGAGGCAGTGTCGGGGATTTCACTGCGCGACCTCGCCGACAGCTGCGAACGATTCCTTCGCGACACGAGATCGATGTGGGACGATACGCTTCCCGGCGTTCTGCGCAAATCGCTTGGCATCAAGCGGTCGGAGGCCAAGCGGGCCGACGCGCTCGCGCTATTCCGTGCATCAGAGTACGACGCAGCGTTTCCCGGCAGCGAGATGGAAGCCGTGATGCGCCGTCAGGTGTCGGAGATGGG
>JBJMOA010000041.1:0-3913 GCA_045803975.1 Gemmatimonadaceae bacterium | reverse complement strand
CGCTCGATCCGACCTTCCAGGGAAGGACGGCCGATCGCCAGTCGCCGAGATGGGGAACGAGAAGCGGACCGGATCCGGCGGCGACTGTGCCCTCGACGCGCGCGTCGGTCGTGAGCATCTCCATCGGCTTAGCGAGAATCGTCGAGTCGGCGACCTTGATCGTCTGCACGTGACGCAGCTCGTCAAGCGTCCAACCGGTGTCGTCGTACGGAGGCGGATCGTCGGCCTTGTACTTCTGAATCCCGAGCAGCGTACGCGGCGTCGCCGAATACGGCTGATCGAGCCGAACGATCCAGTCGCCGGCGTGCACCTGCACGACAGTGTCCGCTGTCGGCTTGGCTGTCGCGGCAGAATCATCCATCCGCCGACGCGGTGTCGAGCCTCCACGCTTGACGGGGAAGTCGCTCGTCGCAACGTGCACTTCGCTGCCCTGCGCGCGGAACAGATTCACGAGGTCCACGGCTTCCGCTGCGTGACGCTGATTTCGCGGAATTACGAATGCGTATGGCGCACTGATCCGTCCGCGCTGGATCATCCGCTCGCTCTTCGCCACGAAATTCTCGAGGAAAGTCTCGCGGTGGTCCGCGACGTACTTCAAAGCGATCAACGCCCCCGACTGCTGATAGTTGATGTTGCTCCGAATACACCAGCGGAGCCCGTTGACGGGCGGATTCGGCCGGTCCCAGCGCCGCGACGTGTCGTTGGCTTGAAGCCGCACGGTCGTGCAACCAGCGCCGCTCGAGGTGTACGTCTCGTAAAAGCGCCCGATCGAGTTGTGCAGGTTAGCGACCGCGAGCAGCGTGTAGTTCGGCGCCCACCCATCGTAAAAGCCGTGCGTCCACACGCCCGGCAATCCGCGACGCGTCAGCTCCGTGATCTCCTGATAGGCGAGCGTGTGCCACTCGTCGACAACGATCGGATCGTACTCGTCGTTGTAGGGACCGGTGCCAGTGCTCGTGTACAGAAACGGCACCGACTCGTGCAGATCGTGCACGACGGTGGGATGCCAATACAGCAATCCGCGGACGAAATTCCTGGTGAGATTCTGCGACATCACCATCCCGTCGCGATTGTTGTCGTGCGCGGTGTACTTCCCCCAGTAAATCAAAGGCACCGCGTTGTTGCCGAGCTTCAATGCGCGCGATTCCTTGACGACATCGACTTCCCGATCGCGTCCGTCGACTTCCGTCACCGGTGTGATCAGCGTGATGACGTTCGCGCGGATATCCTTGACCCAATCGGATTCATCCACGGTCAGCCGATACGCGAGCTCCATCAGCATCTCGGGACTGCCGGTCTCCGGCGAGTGAATCGATCCACTCAGCCAGTAAATCGGCTTGGCAGTCTTGATAATCTGTGCGCGTTCCGCGGCCGCGAGTCCGCGCGGATCGGCGAGCTTGCCAAGCGCGAGACGATCCTGCTCGAGGTTGGCGATGTTCGCCTCGTCGGAGATCGCGACGACAATCGACTCGCGTCCCTCCTCGCTCTTGCCGAGCGAAAACTTCTTGACGCGAGATGGCGCAGCCGCAGCAAGTGCGTCGAAGTATCGATTCAGCTCTGCGACGTACGAGAGCCTGCCAAGGGTGCCCGGCACGTAGCCAAGAACTTTGAGCGGCGTCGGAACTGTAGCAGACGCGGGAAGCGACGAGACGAGCTCGGTCGTGAACTTCCAACGCGTGTCGGTCGGCGTCAGTTGCGTGATTTGCGCCGAATACGCGGAATCGATGCTCTGCTGCGCGGAGACGATCGACGCGAAAACGAGGCACGCGGGCGAAAGGAGCGTGACGAGGAGACTTCTGGCAATCATTGGCAACCTGGGTGGGAGGCGATTGGTTCGTTAAACTGCCGTTCGGGGCGCGCTCCGTCCAGTTGCCTTCGCGACTCACATTGCGCTCTCCTGTGCAAAGAGGTAGCTCCAGACCATGGACAACCCGACCACGTCCGCCTGACTCGCTTTTCACGGCTCGGAAGCGTGCGATTCGCCCTCGTCGCGGTGTCCATTGTCGTCGCCGCGACTGGCTGCGGAAGCAGTGACCCTAGCTCACCACCCGCCGCTTCCATCGGCGAGTTCGAGCAGCAGCTGGAGAGCCTGCGCGCTTCCTCGCACATCTCGGCGATAACGGCGGTCATCTCCAAGGATCAGAATGTCGTGTGGGCAAAATCGTACGGTCTTGCCGACGTGACCGCGCCCCGGCCAGCCGCCGACACGACGGTTTATCACCTGGCATCCCTCACCAAGCCGTTCGCCGCAACCGTGCTGTTGCAGCTCGTCGAGGAAGGCAAGGTGTCGCTCGATGATCCCGTGTCGTCCTACGGCATCAACCTCACGAGCCCAGCCGGGACCGTCATTCGCGTGCGACACCTACTCAGTCACACCTCTGAAGGGGTTCCTGGAACGCAGTACATCTACAACGGCGATCGCTTCGGACTGCTCGACGCGGTGATCGCGAAAGGCGCGGGCAAAGGGCTCGCCGAAGCGATCGAAGAAAGAATCATCACGCCGCTCGGTCTCAACCGCACCGCACCCAATCCGCAGTCAGCAGCCTTCGGGGTGAGCGGTCTCGATAAGCCTACCTTCGAAGCGAACATGGCTCGCGGATACACGTATTCCGGCGGGCGATACAACGCGACGGCGTACCCTACCTATTTTGGGGCGGCGGCCGGTCTCACCGCATCCGCACTCGACATCGCGTCATTCTCAATGGCGATGGATCGGGACGCGTTGCTCCAGCCGGCGACAAAAGCGCTCGCCTACACTCCGGTTAAAAGTCCGAGCGGCGAAACGTTCCCTTACGGCTTCGGATGGTTCTCCACCGACTACAAGGGTAACCGTATCATCTGGCATTACGGGCTCTGGATCGCCAACTCGTCGCTGATCGTCAAAGTGCCGGCGCGCGGCCTGACATTCGTCGTGCTCGCCAACACCGATGGTCTGTCGTCGCCGTATCCACTCGGCGCGGGCAAGCTCGAGACTTCTCCGTGGGCACGAGCGTTCCTCGACACTTTCGTGGTCGGCACCGTCGCGCTACCCTCGCCCTGATTTCGCCAGACAACGCGTCGAGCCCGACGTGAACTACACTCGGGCTTGTAGGGAGGCCAGTCGCTCCGCCGATTTCTGCAAGGTCTCCAGTTTCTTGCAGAACGCGAATCGCGTGACCGATTTTCCTAACTCGGGCCTCGAATAGAAACTCATTCCCGGCACAGTAGCGACACCGACCTCCTTCGCCAGCCAGATCGCAAACTCTCTCGACTCGAGGTCAGAAATCTCCGAGAAGTCCGCCAGTATATAGTAGGCGCCCTCTGGCGCCGCGTACTTGAATCCCGCTTCGTCCAACGCCGAGCACATGATGTCGCGCCGAGCGCGATACTCGAGCGCGAGGTGGTTGTAGTAGTCGGAATCGAACGCCATCCCGATTGCACCCGCGGCCTGCAGCGGTGCCGGCGCGCCAACGGTCAGAAAATCGTGAACCTTACGAATTGGTGAAGTGAGCTCGAACGGGGCGATCGCGTATCCAAGTCTCCACCCGGTGCACGAGAAAGTCTTGGACAAGCCTGAAATGGTGACAGTGCGTGAGCGCATCCCCGGCCACGTCGCCAGAACGTGGTGCCCACCCGCGTAGCGAATGTGCTCGTAGATCTCGTCGGTGATCGCGATCACGTCGTACTTTTGACAAAGCTCGGCGATCAAAGAAATTTCTTCGCGCGTAAAAACTCTGCCGGTGGGATTGTGCGGCGTATTCACGACGATCGCGCGAGTTTTATTGGAGAAAGCGGCGCGCAATTTATCCGGATCCAGTTTCCAGTCGGGCGCCTCCAACGGCACGAACACCGGCTTCGCTCCCGCCAGAATTGCGTCCGGGCCGTAATTCTCGTAATACGGCTCGAACACGATCACTTCGTCTCCCGGATCTAC
>JBJMOA010000040.1:0-10751 GCA_045803975.1 Gemmatimonadaceae bacterium | reverse complement strand
TTGGGGTGATCGTTGGTGCGCTGACGATCGGCAAGGCGACGCCCTACCTGGTGCGCGCGCTGCCACACGTCGGATTGCGACCGGTCGTCCTCGCTTCGAGCGTTGGAGCCTTGGTTGCGGCGCTATTGGTAGCCGTCGGTTACCGCGACGGGCCCTACCCATTTGCCCGCCGGCCATTCTCCTGGGGCCAGGTTGGAGACGTAGTGCGCGTGCGGGACTGGCGCCTCGCGACGGCCAGCTATCTCGGCCACATGTTCGAGCTATATGCATTCTGGACGTGGATTCCGGTCTTCCTCGCGGCAAGCATAGCCGCCCATGTCGGAGCGCGCCCGCGCGTCTCGCGACTGATATCCCTGCTCGCATTCACGACCATCGCGATTGGTGGGATTGGCTCAGTCTGGGGTGGCCTGTTCGCCGACAAACGAGGCCGTGAGCGGCTCGTCACCATCTCCCTTGTTGTAAGCGGAGGCTGCTGCCTGCTTAGCGGCGTGCTGTTTGGCGGTCCGACCTGGGCTCTCGGCGCGTTGGCAATGACGTGGGGATTTTTCGTCATCGCCGACAGCGCTCAGTTCAGCACCCTCGTCACTGAGTCAGTTCCTGCGCACGCGGTTGGTACCGCGCTCACCATTCAGACGTCACTCGGGTTTCTGCTGACAATGCTGCCAATGCAGATCGTCCCGGCAATCGCGCAGCGCATTGGGTGGCGTTGGAGCTTTGTTGTTCTCTCCCTCGGTCCCGTCGCGGGCATCGCGGCAATACGCCGACTTGTCGCGGCGCGAGCGGCCGCGTCAGCCCGCGCTAACTTATCACTCTCGGCTTGAACCACCTTTCGACAGGAATCGGCCAATGCTCAAAGAGTTCAAGGAATTTCTGCTGAAGCAGAACGTCGTCGCGCTGGCAATCGCTGTGGTTGTAGGTACGGCTCTGAATACGCTGGTGAAAGCGCTCGTCGATGACTTCATAATGCCGATCGTGGCTGCGGCGGGGCCGGGCGGCGAGTGGCAAAAGGCGACGTGGAATGTTGGACCGATAGCGTTCGGCGTCGGAGATTTCATCGCGGCGTTGATCAACTTCATCATCATCGGATTCGTGGCGTGGCGAATCTCCAAGATCTTCATCAAGCCTGAAGCCGAGGCGCCGAAAAAAAACTGTCCATATTGCCGCATGTCGGTCGAAGCGGCGGCCACGCGTTGCGCGTATTGCACCAGTCAGTTTGCGTAACCAAGCGCCGCTCGGACTTCCGCGAGGAGCGATTCGCCCGTAAACGGCTTCTGAAGATACGGGGTGCGATCGGCATCCACCTTCGAAGCGAAGATCTCTTCCTTCGGATATCCCGACATGAAAAGCACGCGGAGGTCGGGGCTCAGCTCTCTCAGCTCCTCGACCAAACCGCGGCCGCCCAGGTTTGGCATCGCGACATCGGTTAGCACGAGGTCGATCTCTCCGACGTGCCCTGCCGAGAGGCGAAGTGCGATCGCGCCGTCGGACGCCTCGAGAACCCTGTAGCCTTCCTGCGCCAGAATCCGTTTGGCGAGGCCTCGGACGGAGGCCTCGTCCTCGACGAGAAGTATGGTCTCCGCAACACGTGGAAGCTTGTGAGGCTCGCTGCCTATGTCGCGCGTTGAAGCCGGCGGCTTTTTCCGTAGCGAAGTCTCGGCAACCGCAGGGTCGAACTGCTCGAATCGCGACGACGCGAGCAACTGCCTCGCCAGGATCGAGGCGCGGCGCGACGCTCGTTGAATCTCGTCGAGCTCTTCGGCGCTCGCTGGATTCTCTCGTACGCCGTCGAGGAGAAATTCAGTGTTGATCTGGATTACGGTGAGGAGATTGTTCAGCTCGTGCGCAACAAGGCTGGCCGTTTTGGTTGCAGCCTCGAGCTTGCTGGAGATGGCCGGGTCGATGTCGAGTTGCTGTTTCTGTTTGCCTGTACGGCGCGTGCTTTTTTTCAGGACAGATGCTCCTCGTTCGCAGGTGGTTGAGCGAAGAATGGAAGCTAACCGCGTGAAACGCCGAAGGGTCAAGTTGCACGCCACTGGAACAGGCCAACTGCGACTCGGAAAACGGCCGCTATATTGGCTATACCGATGACGACGAACCCGACGATTGCTGATTACAGGGTAATGGTCGAATCAGCGCCCGAAGCGATCATTGTCTACACCCCCGAGAAGTTCCTCTTCCTCAATGAATTCGCGGCGCGCAGACTGGGATCGGACCCTGCAACGCTGGTGGGCCGTCCGATCATGGAGTTTGTACACCCCGAGTCGGTGCCCGTCGTCATCGCCAGGCTGCGCCAGCTCGCCGAAACCGGCCAGCCGAACGCCCCAATAGAGATTCGTTTCGTCTCCATCGACGGAGCTGTGATTCCCGCTGAAGTCGTTTCGGTCCCAATCGTCTTCGCCGGCCAGAATGCGATCCTTGGACTAATCAGGGACGTCAGCAGAAGGGCGGAAGCCGAGCGCGCACTGCGCGAAAGCGAGGAGCGCTTCGCGAATGCATTCCGTTACTCACCGCATGGCATGGCTTTCGTCGGGCTGGACGGGCGTTGGCTGCGAGCCAACCAATCGCTTTGCGACATGCTCGGCTACACCGAGGAAGAGCTGCGCGCGATCAGCTTTCAGACGATTACACATCCGGACGATCTCAATGCGGACCTCGAGGAGCTGTCGAGACTCGGATCCGGCGAGATCAGCAATTACCAGAGAGTGAAAAGGTACTACCGGAAGGACGGAAGTCTGATCTGGGTTTCACTGGCGATCTCCAGCATCCATGACGCCGAGGGCAAGCCGATCTACTTCGTGGAGCAAATTCAGGACGTCACCAGGCAGCGTGAGATGGAGGCTGAGAACGCTCGCGCGCAGCGTCTCGCGGGCGTCGCCGAGACCACGGTCGCGGTCGCGCACGAGATGAACAACGTGCTGACGGCCCTGCAGATGAACGCCGAGCTTCTCGCTACAGACGCGCGACAGGAGGAAATTCCCGAGATCGCGGCGGAAATACTGCTGGCGTCGACACGCATTTCGGCGATCGTGCATCGACTCCGCAATATCGGAGACGCGCAGTCTGTGGAATACCTGGGCGGTCAGAGGATGCTGGATCTCTCGCCGAAACCCGCCAGGAAGACTCCGAACAGTTCCAAGTAGCGAGCGAATCAGATACCGCTGGGGTACGTTTCCGGCAGCTCCAATTCGTGCCAGCGTTCTGGCTTCTCGAGCGGCTCGAGCGCGCGCGTTTCGTCGAAATGATAGACGGCGTCAAACTGATTTCGCAGATCGGCCTGAAAGTAATGACTGACGCGCTCCGTCTCTGGACGATAAATGACGCCGATCGCGCGCTCGAGGCGCGGCTTCGACATTAGCGCGGTACCACCGGCGCCGTCGCTCAGGTCCAGGAAGAAGCGCGGAATGCCCGTCTCGTGAAAGCCGAGCTCGTAACTGTTGGGCAAAGCCGGTCTCACGAGCTTACGCTCGCCAGGCTCATCCCAGTTCGTTGCGGCGGTTACGGTGCCGGTGTAAGTGGTGAAGCCAACCAGGACAGCGGCGGAGCCGTATTTCTGCCGGATCAACTGCCCGACATTCAACTCTCCACGCGCACCCATTTCCGTCGCCCGGGCGTCGCCGAGATGGGAGTTGTGCGCCCAGATGACGATCTTCGGGTCGCGCCGATGCCGGGTCAAGTAACTGACGATCGCACTCACGGTGTCGGCCATGTGCGTGTCGCGCAGGTTCCATGACGATTGCCGGCCGCGAAACATCGACCGGTAATACTGCTCCGCGTTCTTGACGAGGCGCGCGTTCTGCTCGGCGTCGAAAAAATCGTCCGCGTCGTTGCTGCCGAGATAATTCATCGAGCGCCGCTGCATCTCGAGCAGTTGATTGATTGCTTCATCCTCGCATGATCTCGAGAGGTCGAAGCTCGCGGCGTAACCGTACGCCTGACTGTCTTCCCCGAAATGTTCGAAGCATGAGTAGCGGTACCGCGCGCGTTGAGCCGCGTCCGGATCCACCGCGTCCAGATAGGTGACGACGGCCGCCATCGAGTTGAACAGGCTATACAGGTCCAGACCAAAGAAGCCGGTCCTGCTATTGTCGTTCCGAGCCGAGTTGGCGTTCCGGAGCCACTCGACGAAATCGAGCACCACGGTATTGCGCCACATCCAGGTAGGGAAGCGCTCGAATCCAGCCAGGGCCGCATCGGCATCGGCATCATCGGTGTCGCCACGAACGTATCGATTCACGCGGTACGCATCGGGCCAGTCAGCTTCGACGGCGACGGCGTTGAACCCTTTCTCGATGATCAATCGCTTCGTGATCTCGGCGCGCTCGTGATAAAAATCGTGCGTGCCGTGCGAGCCCTCCCCAAGAAGTACGAACCGCGCGTCCCCAATGAGATCCAGCAATGGGCGGTGGTCGCGCTCGGTGCCGTCCAGATGGTGCGCCCCGGATCGTAGATCGGCTGTGGCCATGCTTGCCGGAAGTCGCAATGAGTGAACCACTTAGCACACAATGCGACGACTGGTTCGCGGGCATAAATCTCGCGCTACAGCAGGGGTAGCCATGACATCAAACGCATTGACCCAGCCCGCCCTGGTTCTCGAGCCGGCGGAGGTTCCGCCCGGCATCGATGCTGAGCCCGAAGTCACCGAGAGCCGTTTCCGCGACGCGATTCCCAAGCAACCGCACGGACAGGAGCTGTTCACCCGAGCCGTCGCGACTATCGCTTTGCTCTACGGTCTCTACTGGATAATCTGGCGCTGGACCTACTCACTGAATCCCGACGCGATCGTCTTCTCCGTCATTCTCGTAGTCGCCGAGACGTACGGTCTGATCAATTCCTTTCTGATGATCTTCACCGTCTGGAAGTTGAACTACCGTACGCCGCCACCCGCGCCGGCGGGGCTGTCGGTGGACGTGTTCATCACCTGCTTCGACGAGCCCCTGGAAGTTCTGCGACGTACCGCGTTGGGCGCGCGCGCGATCAGATACCCGCACCGGACGTACATGCTCGACGACGGGAAGCGTGATGAAGTGAAGGCCATGACGGAAGCGCTCGGCATCGGCTACATCCGCCGGGCGGGGAACGAGAACTTCAAAGCGGGCAACCTCAATCACGCATTCAGCGTGACGCGTGGCGAGTTCATTCTCCAGCTCGACGCAGACCACGTTCCGCTTCCGAACATTCTCGACAAGCTCCTGGGCTACTTCGAGGATCCCAAGGTCGCATTCGTTCAGTCGCCGCAGGACTTCTACAATACCGACTCGTTCGCGCACATCGTTAACGAGGAAGGGCGTAGCCTGTGGGAGGAGAACCGCATCTTCTTCTCGCTGCTGCAGCCGGGAAAAGACACGTGGAACGCGGCATTCTTCTGCGGAAGCTGTGGCGTCCTGCGGAGAAAGGCGTTCGACGAGATTGGCGGATTTTCAACGAAGACCGTTACTGAAGACATGGAGACGTCCATCGTTCTCCACGGACGGGGATGGAAGTCGGTGTACCACGGCGAGACGCTCGCCTACGGTCTCGCGCCGGCGTCAGCGTATGCGTATCACGTTCAGCGTCTGCGCTGGGGCCAGGGCTCGATGCAGATTCTGCGACGGCTCAATCCGATCACGTATCCCGGTCTCACGATTCCGCAGCGGCTCGCCTACCTGTCGGCGACGTGGACATACCTCGACGGGGCCCAGAAGCTGATCTTCTACCTGTCGCCGGTGGTGTTTTTCCTCACCGGGTGGCTGCCGGTGCGCGTGACGAATGCGCAACTCGCGACGAAACTGGTTCCCTACGTGCTGCTCAGCATCATCTCCTTCGAGCTGTTGTCCCGCGGCACCGGCTGGATCCTGATATGCGAGCGCTTCATGATGGCGAAGTTCTGGACCTACATCCGCGCCTACAAAGGATTTTTTGCGCGCGAGCGCCTCAAGTTCAATGTGACTCCCAAGGGTACGAACGACGTTCCGTTCGAGACCTATGCTCCGCAGCTCATTCTGCTGGGTGTGTCAGTATTTGCAATCGTCTGGGCGACGCTCGCCAGCCGCAATCACTGGATCGACTACCACTCGGTGGGATGGGGATCGGTGGCGTTCTGGTTCAACGCGTTCTGGATTGGATGGAACATCTACTTCGCCAGCTGGGTGGTGCTGCACAGCCGTACGTCGCGCCAGCAGCGGGTCGACCATCGCTTCATCGACGCGTTCCCCGTGACTGTGGATGCGACCGATCCATCCGGGAAGCAGTTCAATGGTCTCCTGGCGCTGACGCAGGATCTCAACCCGAGCGGCATGGCGTTTCGCGCATCGTTTCAGCTGGAGGAAGGCTCGAAGGTCCGCCTCGTGCTTCCGCTTGCCGCGGGCAACTACGAGGTGACGGGCGAAGTGATGCACGTCGAGCGATCAACGACCGCCAATAACTCTGTCTATACGCACGGCGTTCAGTTCGGCGAGCTGCCTATCGAGACGCGGGATGCAATCGAGCTGCACTGCGCTCACCACTCGGTGCCAATGTGGCGAATGAAATACCGCCAGTCGGTAACGTTCCTGAGCAAAGCGTCAGAGATGGTCGCGGACATCCGCGGTGAGCGCCGATACAGCGTTCAGTTGCCCGCGCAGGTCGTCGTCGAAGGACAAGAAGGTGAGCCGCCAACCAAGGGCTTGGCGCTGCTCGAGGATCTGAGTCCGCGCGGTGCACGACTGCTAATGGAGGTGCCGGTCCCACCGAGCAGTGTGGTGTATTTCGAGGTACCGGGATCCTCGTTCTCGGGAGTGGGGCGAGTTGTATTCAACCGAGTGCTCGAGTCGCCCATGAAAACCGGATTCGTCGTTGGGTTGGGGCGAGAAGCACCCGAATCGCGGTTCAAGACCTGGACGCGCGAGTGGCGAAGCCTTGCGCTCGGGCCGGCCGATCAGAGAGCAACGCCGTAGGTCAAATTACTGGCTCACAAAAACTGATGCTCGTACATTAGGCCGCGATGCCAAGGCCTGGTGAGGCGCCGCTCGTCGGTCGGAGCGCCGAAGTTGCGCTGTTGTCGAAGGCGATGGACGATGCGGCAAAAGGTAAGGGACGCTCGGTCTTCATCGTCGGCGAGGGTGGAATCGGGAAGACCCGACTCGCCGCTGCAGTCGCGGACCGCGCCACGCGAGCGGGGTGGAGCGTCGCTATCGGCCGAGCGTATCCCGTCGAGACCGGCGTTCCATACGCGCTGTTCTCTGATGCACTTCTTCCGCTCGTGCGAAAGCTCGAGCCAGCCGCGCTGTCGATTCTCACCCGCGGCACCGCGTCGGAGCTGGGCTATCTCTTTCCGAATCTCGCGGCGTCGGGAGACCGCGAGCGGGCTTCGTCCGGCGCCGATCCCTCCGAGATAAAATCGCGGCTACTGTGGAATTTCGGTCAGTTTCTCGGGCGCCTGTCGGCGAAGCAACCGATGTTCATCGTGCTCGAGAATCTGCAATGGGCAGACGCATCTTCGCTCGAGCTGCTTCACTTCGTCGCTCGACAAATCGAATCGCAGAGGATCATGCTGCTTGGTACCTATAACGAGGCCGAGCGCGATTCCAACCCCGTCCTGCGGAGCACGGAACAATCCCTGTTCAAGCTCGGGTCGCTCGTTGTTCACAAGCTGCAACCGCTGGGGCAGACCGACCTGGAGGAGCTCCTTCAGGAGATGTTTGGTGTAGATCGCACATCGACGCGCCGCTTTGCGACACTGCTCTACGACTGGACGCGCGGCAATCCGTTCTTCGTGGAAGAGACGCTCAAGTCCCTGGTCGACTCGGGCACGCTCGCACAGCGGGACGGGCGTTGGACAGGCTGGGAGATCGAGACACTTCAGCTTCCTCCCACGATTCGCGACGCAGTAAAAGCTCGCGTCGACCGGCTGTCACCAACCGCGCGCACGCTGGCGAATCTCGCTGCGGTTGTTGGTACGCGCGTGTCGTACGAAACGCTGGCGAGAGTGGCCGGATTGAAGGATACCGATCTTGTCGCGGCGCTCGACGAGCTGCTCGCGCAGCGTGTGCTGCAAGAGACAGGGAGTGTCGATTCGATTCATTATGACTTTACGCATCCGCTGCTGCAGCAAGTGATTTATGCGGAGCTCGGGCAAGCGCGGGCGCGACTACTTCACGCGACGATCGCCGAAGCGCTGGAGAGTCTCTACGGAAGTTCGGCGCTGGCGCACGCGGACGAGCTCGCCCTGCACTTCGCGCGGGCGCATTCGCAGGCGCTTGCCCGAAAGGCCGTGAGATATCTGCACGCGGCCGGCCGCGCCGCGCTCGAGAGATACGCAAATCGCGAGGCCGCAAATTATCTGGCCGCTGCCCTCGAGCATTTGGACAAGGACTCGTCGATCGACGACGCGCCCCGCGACGAAATCCTCGCGACTCTCGCGCGCATCCGCCAACGGCTTGGCGAATACGACGTCGCAATGAGTCTGTGGCAGCGAGCCCGAGACGATGCCTCGACCCGTGGTGATCGCAGCGCTCTCGCCGACATCGAGCACCGAATGGGGCTCGCGTGCTACTGGAGCGGCAAGTACGCGGAGGCGCTGTCGCATTACGAAGCTGGTCTCGCCGAATCAGAATCCGCGGATCCAACTACGACTGTACGATTGCGACTAGCCAAGGGCATCGTGCTGCAGGATCTCGGGCGACTGCAGGAGGCGCAGACCGAAGTCGAGCACGCGCTTGCCGCCGCGGTTGCCGGCGGCGTCCAGAACGACGCGTTGCTCTCGCGCGCACATCGCGCGCTGCTACTCCTGTACGCGTGGACGGGACCACTCGATCTGGCGCGCGAGCACGGAACCAAGGCGATCGCACACGCCGAGGCAGCGGGTCAACGGATGCTCGAGTGGACGGCGCACTGGGGCATGGCGCTCCTGGCGGGGGTGTCCGGCGATGCGCCGGGCGTAGTCGGCCATATCGCCGCGAGCGACAAGCTCGCCGAGCAGATGCACTCCCCGCTACTCCCGCTGTGGTCAGCGGAGTTGTCAGTGCAATACTTCTCGGGAATCGGTGACTGGGATGCGGCGCTAGAAACCGCCGAGCACACGATCAGCCTGGCGAAGAGCGTCAACCAGCGTACTCTGCTGCCCCGACTCTACGTCTGGGCCGGCCTGATCTATCTGTGGCGTGGCGCGGGCGAAAAAGCGAAAGAGTATTTCGATCTCGCCTGGAAGCTCGCGGGCGGCGACGACCCTGGTACGGTCGAGGGAGTGCGCGACCGAGTGCTCGATGTTCCGTCGATCGTCCCGGCGCACCTCGGTCTCGCGTCGTACTATCTCGCGAAGGGCGAGCCAGCAGAAGCAGTGCGCATTGGTGAGGCGGGGCTGGCCATCGCCGATCGCACAGGGTACGTCGTGTGGTCATTACAATGGCTACTGCCGATCGTCGGCGAAGCGGCGCTTACCGCGCGCGAGTTCGATCGAGCCGCGATGCATTCGGCGCGAATGCGACGCGACGCGGGACGTCTCAATCATCGTCTCGGTCTGGCGTACGCGGATGCCTGCGATGGGTTGCTCGCATGGTTCCGCGACGACGACCCGCGTCGAGCGGTGGACTTGCTGCGGTCATCGGTGGACCAGCTCGAGTCGATTCCATTTCCGCCCCAGGCGGCGCGGATCAGGCGGCGACTCGCGGGCGCGCTCGCGGCGGTAGGGGAGCGCGACGAGGGGAGACGCGAGCTGCGAAAGGCACACGATGTCCTCGCCCGACTCGGCGCGACAGAGGAGCTGACGGGCACGCGCGAGGAGATGCGCGAACGCGGTGTACGACCGCCACCCAAGACCGTCTCTACTGGGGCAGCTGGTCTCACTGGGCGTGAGGTGGAGATCGCGCGCATGGTCGCGAGCAGGAAGTCGAACAAGGAGATCGGTGGGGCGCTTCAGATATCCGCTCGCACTGTCAGTACGCACTTGTCGAACATTTTCGTCAAGCTCGGTGTCGGGTCGAGAGGCGAGCTTGCTGATTTTGTCAGGCAGAACGGGTTGCTCGAGTGACACACGACAGCTCCGGTGCGATGGGATGATGGTTCAACTGAACGAGCCGCTAGCCTTAGCTAATACGCGATTAGCTCGTAGCCGTACTACGCCGGGACAGTTGGTTTGCGGGGTCCGGGTTGTCCGTTTTCGAAACACTCTTGATGAGTCCCCGCAGCATTTTGATAACTTCGATCGTCTGATCGAGCAGTGAGGTGGCGTCACTCAGCGAGATTGCTTGAATGTCTCGCGCAAGCGTGAGGTGATACTCCAGCTCAGAGCCAGAATTGAGCGCGTAGCGCAGGAATCGACAAAAGTCGCGTTCGCTCGCTTGGCTCCGCCCCTCTACGATATTCGCGGGAATCGACATCGCTGCCCGAATCATCTGCGTACGTAACGAGGCGTGATTTGGGCTTCGCATAGCGACCGCAGTGCGATAAACGTTGAGCGCCAATGCGTGCGCCTTGCGCCACACCTGAAGCTTGTTGAACTGCCCCATCCTTTAGGAAAGCCACGCGTCCCTCACGACTTATGACCATTTTCTCTCGCGCTGTTGCGATCGCACTTGCAATGGCTTCTGACGGACCTGTCCGCCGGTCGTACGGCTAATGGCTTCGTGCTAACAGCTAAGGCTAGCGGCTCGTTCAGTTGCCGTTCGCACGATGCGCCGCACCCCACGCACGGTAAATTCCCCCGATGAAGATCGACGACTTGCTGGCCGAGATTGAGGCGGACGCATCCCTTGAAGTTGGACAACAATTCGCGGCGGTGACCGCGCGCTACTTCGAAT
>JBJMOA010000039.1:0-7759 GCA_045803975.1 Gemmatimonadaceae bacterium | reverse complement strand
CGGTACTCGCCGTTCGCTTCAAGGTTCACCAGCTCGACCGCTCACGTAGTCAGTAGCTCAATTGGATAGAGCATCTGACTACGGATCAGAAGGTTGGGAGTTCGAGTCTCTCCGGGCGCGTAACCCCGCAGCATGTGCTGCGGGGGTTTTTTATTAGCGAGGCTAACTGGAAGCAAGCATCACAGCACTCTAGTGCCTGACTGCAAACTGCCTAACTGCATCTGCCTAACTGCAACTGCCTAACTGCAACTGCCTGACTGCAGCTGAACGGGTGCGAGGTGTGAGCAGAACCCTGGTGAGTTGCGGGTTCACTACGCCGGGACAGGTCGGCCTGGCGCGATAGAACAGTTTGTGCTTCGAACGCGAGTAGTGCCGTCACGACGTCGTGAACCCGTCACTCGCCAGGTAGTTGCTCACACCCGGCACCCGTTCAGTTGTCTTGCAGGACGTCAGGGTTGCATTGCGAAGCTTTCTGTTACGAGATGCTCCGTGGAAGATGAACCGTGAAAGTCGTCCCGCTTTCCTCGGACGACTCAACATCGATCCTTCCCTTGTGCGCCTGCGCGATCTGGTCGGCGATGTACAGCCCTAACCCGAGATTGGCGGTTGGCCCCGTCGCCCGCGGTTCAAGACTGCGCCGCTTCATGGCGTTGAAGATTCCGTCGAGCTCTTCGCCGGGAATCGACGGCCCTCGATTGTGGATCGCCACCGAGACTTCCGTCGCGTCACCGTGCACGGCGACGTTCACGACGGTACGCTCGCCCCCGTGCTCCAACGCATTGACGATCAGGTTGGATAGCACCTGCGTGATGCGCGCGCAATCCCAGTTGCCCGTCAGCGAGCCGCGCGCATCAAGCTTGATAGTCCGCCCGGGATGCGCCGCCGAGATCTCGTCGACCACGTCGTGAACGACCTTCCCCATGTTCATCCGGGCTGGCGCAACCGGAATTCCACCACCTAGCCTGCT
The DNA here is from genome assembly GCA_045803975.1 of Gemmatimonadaceae bacterium. GTDB lineage: Bacteria > Gemmatimonadota > Gemmatimonadetes > Gemmatimonadales > Gemmatimonadaceae > UBA4720. The sequence continues at coordinate 6,792 of JBJMOA010000039.1, read as the reverse complement.
GCGCGTGAAATCGAGCAACGCGCCGACCATGTGATTCATGCGGGTCGACGCGCTCACGATCCGCGACGTCAATGTCTGATGCGGCTCCGGCAGCTCGTTGGTCTCGAGCATGAAGCGCGCGGAAGTCATCACGGCCCCGATAGGAGTGCGAAGATCGTGGCCCAGTATCGCGAGGAACATCTCCTTCGATTTGTCGAGGTCCTGGGTGAACCGCGTAATGGATTCGGCGAGCGACTGGTCGATGGCTTCGTTGAAGCGCGTGAGATCGACGAGGTCCACCGCTGTCGCCTCGCCGCGACCCTTGCTCCACAGCCGAATCACGCTGGCGCGCAGCGCGCGATACTCAGCGACCATTTGATCCATCGTAAAGCCACTCTCGGCGCGACCCGTTCCGTGCTTCTCCGCTGCCGTTCTAACATCGCCCGCCGGCACCGGCGCATGTCCCTTCGACTTCTCCGACTGCTCGAGCGCACCCTGCGGCGTCTTGAGATCCTCGGCTATGACCGTCAGCATCTCGCTGGCGTGATCGCTCAGCGCGACGATGTTCATAGTGCCGCTCGCGGGGGAGCAGCTCTCCGCGAACGCTTCCCACTCCGCGAGGATGGCGGCGCGATTCGTCAGAATAAAATCTGCGAGACGCATGCCTTTTGTTGGTTGGACGCCACTATGCAGATGAAGCGCCGCTCTATTGTCGTCAGTCATGGCTCGTGCTCCCGTTAGATGCCTTGGCGAGGTAATCGCCCACCGTGGCGAGAAATGCCTTGTAATCGAGGGGCTTGGCGATGTAGCCATCGCATCCCGCCGCGAGGATGCGCGCTTCGTCTCCTTTCATCGCGAGCGCGGTGAGCGCAATCACCGGTATGTTGCGCGTCGATTCGTCCGCCCTCAGCTGCGCCGTCGCCTGCAGGCCGTCTATTCCCGGAAGCTGAATGTCCATCAGAATGAGTGCGGGACTTTGCGTTCGAGCGAGACCGACTGCCGTCTCCGCATCGGTTGCGCTAATCACCTCGTAGCCCGCGGACTGAAGAAGAAAGGTCGCGAGCGTCATGTTGGCAGCGTTGTCCTCGACAAGGAGAATCCTCTTGCCCGTCAAACCGGCACCTGGCGGCCGGCCATCGCGCGTCTGATCTCGTTGGTGAAGCGCTCACTATCGAACTCTGCCTTCTCCATGATCGTCGAAACCAGACCATTCAGCTTGCGGTGATCCTCGGCGGTGACGCGCTTTGCCGTCACTATCAACACCGGGATGCTCGCTGTGCCAGGTCTCTCGTGCAGAGCGGCCACCACGTCAAAGCCGCTGACCTCCGGCATCATGAGGTCGAGCACGATCAGATCGGGTTTCTCCCGGCGGGCCATCTCGATTGCTTCGCGTCCGCCATAGGCGCGAAGGATCGTGCTGGCCAGCCCTTCTATTCGAACCGCGATCAGCTCCACTGCTTTGGGATCGTCGTCGACGATCAGCACCTTGAGCGATCCACCCTCCGCCAACGGGATGAGCGACATTCCGGCAAGCGAATCAACCAGATCCTGGCGGGAAATGGGCTTCTGGATAACGGCTGCGGCGCCGAGCGCAAATCCCTTGTTCCGGTCAGCGACAATCGACACGATCATCACCGGGATGGCCTGGAGCGACGGCATCTGCTTCAGCCGGGCGAGAAACTCCCAACCATCCATGTTCGGCAGCATGATGTCGAGCGTAATCAGCGCCAGCGGCTGCTGCGCGGCGAGGAGAAACGCAGCTTCGGCCGACGCGGCGTGGATGACCTTGAAGCCTTCTGCCTGCAACTGCACTCGTATCAGGTCAGCGGACTTGAAATCATCCTCTACCACGAGCGCGATACGCTCCTTGCCATCCGATGCTTGCGCCCTCGGGTTTGGTGGCATCGCGACAATGACATCCGGCGCCCGCAGGGGAAGCCAGACAGAAAAACAACAGCCTTCGCCGACCGCGCTTTGTACTGCCACAGTCCCGCCGTGCAGCTCGGCGAGCAGCTTGATCATTGCGAGGCCGAGACCGGTCCCCTCGAACTTTCTGGAAAGTCCGCTGTCGATCTGACTGAACGGCTTGAAAATGCGATCGAGGCCGTCTTCAGAGATGCCGATGCCGCTGTCTATTACGCTGATCTTGAGGAACTCATCGAAACCATTTTCCGCGAGTGGGAACGCGCGACCCGCCCATGGTCCCTCGAGTAATCCCACCTCCGCACGCGGTACCCGCCTGGCGCGCAGCGTCACTTCGCCGCGCTCGCGCGTGAACTTGACCGCGTTCGACAGCAGGTTGTAAACGATCTGCTTCACTTTGCGCCCGTCGGCGCGTATGGACCCAAGCTCTTGCGGGGCGTCGGCCGTCAACTGGATTCGGCGCTCGCCGGCTTTCTCCCTGATGATGGAAAGACTGTTCGCGAACAAGCTGGAGATCTGCACCGGCTCGAGGTCGAGGATCATCTTTCCCGCCTCTACCTTCGACAGATCGAGAATGTCGTTGATCAGTGAAAGCAGGTGCTTTCCGCTGGTGAAGATGTCGCCGATGAAACGACGCTGTTGATCGGACATATCTCCGATCAGGCCGTCGCCGAGTACCTCGGAGAAGCCGATGATCGCGTTGAGCGGTGTGCGCAGCTCGTGCGACATGTTCGCCAGAAACTCCGACTTCATCCTGCTCGCGTTCTCGAGCTCAACGTTTTGCTGCCGTAGCGCCTGCTCGAGCTTTTGTCGCTCTTCCTCGATCTGCATCCGCGCGGTGTTGTCAGTGCCGATGAGCAGATAGCCGATGATCGCGTCGTCTGCATCGCGCAGCGCCGTCACGGACACCACCGCCGGGAAGCGACTCCTGTCCTTCCGGATGTAGGTCAGCTCGTAGATGTCCTCGATCCCGCGCGACGCCTTGAATACCAACGCCTCGAATCCGGGTGTGATTGCGGTTCGGAGCTCGTCGCTGAGACGTTTCGCGCGCGCAATCACTTCGGTTGGATCAGAAATGTCAGCGGGAGTGATCCTGTCGATCACTTCGGACGCGGTGTAGCCGAGCATTCGCTCGGCGCCAACGTTGAAGATCTGGATTACGCCTTTCGCATCGGTGGCGATGCAGGAGAAGTTGGCGCTGTTGAAGATGGCGTTCTGGAGCGCGGCTGCTCCGAGAAGCGCGTCAGCGGGCACATCGAGGCGGTGGTCGCTCTTCGGTACGGTTTTTCGGCCTGAAAACAGCCCGTTGCTATACCAGCTGGTACTCATTCGGAGCCCAGGGATGGCAACAGCGATTCGAGAAGATTGTTTCTCATGCGCGCCTTGTTGATGAAAAGGCGTCGCCAGAATCGCCCAGATCGCCCCGGTAGAAAGCGGGCCGATGGAACTGCGGGCCTGGTGGAGTCTTCCCGCAAGCGTTCAGTAACTGAACACCCTTCAATCTAACTGGTTTCGGCTCGTTGCGCCCTTTATTTTGACACTTATTGACTCCCGATAACGTACTTGTTGATATTCGATACGGCCCGTTTTGGCGTCGATACTCAAGGGAGAGAGATAATGTCCGAGTCAGCGTCGTCTTCAGCAGCGCTGCCGATTGCGTATGCCGGCCTGCGCGCCCTCGTCGTCGCGAACTGGTTGATGGCAGTGATGATCCTGGTGCTGCTCCTCGCCATGCCGACAAGGAGGTGGATCATGGTCTCGCTCAATCTCGATCCTGGGGCTGAGGCCGAGCGAGTGATCATGGGGTTCCGCACCATCGCGGTGATCGGCCTCATCGGTGTCCCGTTCAATCACATAGTTCTAAAACGGCTGCTGTCGATCGTGGAAACGGTTCGCTGGGGTGAGCCGTTCGTCGTCGCGAACGCGGACCGTTTGCAGACGATCGCCTGGGCGCTGCTGGTGCTGCAGGTCCTGAGCATCATCGTCGGCACGATCGCGAAGAGCATCTCGAGTCCGGCGCATCCGATCAAGCTGAACGCGGGATTTTCGATCGCGGGCTGGCTGGCCGTGCTTCTCACTTTTATCCTGGCGCGGGTATTCGCGGAAGGCGCCGTGATGCGGGAAGATCTCGCAGGGATGGTATGACATGCCAATCACCATCAAGCTCGACGACGTACTGTACGAGCGGCGGATGACGCTGACCGAGCTCGCGGAGAAGGTCGGATTGACGCTGGCGAATCTGTCGATCATCAAGACCGGCAAGGCGCGCGCGATCCGATTCTCCACGCTCGACGCGATCTGCGACGCGCTGTCGTGTCAGCCGGGCGACATCCTCCGCTACGAGCCCGAGCACGCCAAACGCGAGCGACACTCAGGCGCAAAAAAGCGCAGCGCATAACCGTCGCACCCATCGTTGGTCTCCCATGCACAGGAGCTGCACATGGAACACCGGCTCACGCTGACCATAACGTCGCTGCTATCGCTCATCCTGTTCGAGCTTCACTGGGCGTACGAGATCGCCAACGGGTGGGAGCCGGGAACGGTCCAGGGGATTTGGGGAATCGCGATCCTTCTCGTCTGGCTTTGCGGAACGCTGGTGCTCCGCGATCGCCGATCGGGCTACATCATCATGCTGATCGGAGGGATCTTTGCCCTCGGCGTGCTCATCCTCCACATGACGGGGCGTGGGATGGTCGGCGGCAGGGCTGGCCGGTCCAACCTGGTCTTCTTCTGGGTTTCGTCGCTGATCGCGCTCGGTACGCTCGGCGGCCTATCGATCATTCTCGCGGCACGCGCGTTGTTGAGACTGCGTCGGAGCCCCAGCGGGGTGCGTTGAGCCGGGCAACGACCGCTCAAACCGTTTGCGCCTGGGTGCTGTCCGACCATTATCCCCGTCCGCGTGGTGAAGAATGCACAGGTTGACCGCCGTCCTGCTGATTGTCCCGTGCGCTGTCGCTTGCGCACAACGCGCTGCCACGACTACACCGCGTGTCGAGCGCGAGGTGCGAGGGAAAACCATCGTTTCGAATGCGCTGCCGGCGGCGGATATCACCATCGCCGATGAATTCCGCTACGTCGGCTCCCAGGCCGTCAACATCTACGGATCCGCCGACGCGGAGCAGCATCTGTTCGTCGCCGGCCCGCCTGGCCGAGTAGAGCGCCTGTATTGGGTGCAGTTCGAGCACTACCTGCCGACCAACAATGATACGTACGACTATCGTCCCGACCGGACGACGGAGATCGGCGGGCTTCAGTTCATTTACGATGTCGCGACGATCAGCGATTACGCCGGCGCGCCGCGAGATCCGCGCTCCGATGGCGCAGCGGTTATCGCGCTGTTGGCAAAGCAGAACCTCGCTTTGCCTACCAAGGCGGCCCGGGTGCGCATGATCCACCTTCCCAGCGCGGATCGTCGTAGCGAGCTGATGATCATTTACGGCGAAGCGTTGTCGCCCGAGTCGCGAACGCCGGTCAGTGCCGAAGGAACTTCGCTCGACGCCGAGAGTCCAGCGGAGGCGAAGCTCTTTCTCGAGCGCGCCGTCCGAGGCCTGACGATACGAAGGCACTAAACACAGCGCGGCTTGACTAGTCTGACTAGATAGGCTAGATTAGGGTATGAGGGACACCTATTCGCTGTACGAGGCCAAGGCCAAGCTGTCCGCGATCATTCGCAAGGTCCGCGAAGGACGCCCGGTAATAGTGACCCTCCACGGCGAGCCCGTCGCCGAGATCCGTCCTGTATCGCCCCAATCCAGTGGCTTGGGTGCGCGAATCGAGCAGCTCGTTGAACGCGGAATCATTGTCCGGAATCAGAACAGCCGGTCGGCGGCGCGGCCAATTGCGAAGCGACCGGGAGCGCTCAAGCGCTTCCTCGACGAGCGCGATGAATGAAAATCGCGTACGTGGATACTTCGTGCCTGGTTGCGATTTCGTTCGGAGAAGCCCGCGGTTCCACGCTCATGCGACGGCTCAAGACCTTTGACGAGCTGGTGTCGGCGAACCTGCTCGAGGCCGAGTTGCGCGCCACCTTCGTGCGCGAACGGGTTCCGCCAAACAGTGCGCTTCCCATCCCAATCTCGTGGATCATCCCCGATCGACCGCTGAGCGAGGAAATCACGCGCGTCCTCGATGCCGGCTACGTGCGCGGCGCGGATTGCTGGCACCTTGCGACGGCGCTGTACCTCGCCCCGCAGCCAGACACGATGAGTTTTGTCACAGCCGACGAACGACAACACACTGTCGCGCAAGCGCTGGGGTTCCAGCTTTAGCCGCCCATAGCGTAGAACTGCCGCACGCACCCGCGGCGGCCGTACCAACTATCGCGGCCCACTTTTTTCATAACTGCCTTCCATGCGCAAGCGACCGGGACTCGGCGGCCTGTTCATAATCGGCGGCAGGGAAGACAAGGAAGGCGAGCGCGTCATTCTCCGGATGCTCGCCAAAGAAGTGGGCGCTTCATCGAAGCTGGTCGTCGCGACAGTTGCATCGGACTCGCCGCGCGAGCTTTTCAACGAGTACGAGGCGTGTCTGCGCGGCATCGGAATGCGTCACATTCACCACCTCCACATCGACGAACGCGAAGAAGCACAGCACGAGTCCAAGGTCAAAGTTCTGCGCGACGCCGCCGGGGTCTTCTTCACTGGCGGCGACCAGCTCAAGCTCACGAGTCAGCTCGGCGACACTCCGATTTACCGGCGCGTTCGCGAGATCTACGACGCCGGCGGATTGATCGCCGGCACCTCGGCCGGCGCGTCGGTGATGACCGAGACGATGATGGTGGCCGGTGACGGCGACCAGTCGCACCGAATAGGATCGGTGCTCAGGCTTGCGCCGGGTTTCGGGTTGCTACCCGGCGTGATCGTCGATCAGCACTTCGCCGAGCGCGGGAGG
>JBJMOA010000038.1:0-4377 GCA_045803975.1 Gemmatimonadaceae bacterium | reverse complement strand
CCCTCGCTCTGCTCGGTCGTGGGTCTCCTCCTCGCGCTCGCTTGAAGCTGCCTACGAGGACACCCTCACCTCCCTGCACAGATTTGTAACTGCACTGCACGCGGCGAAAGCGATCGAGTCCGTCAACTTTTTGCGGCAACGCCGAGCGTTGCTCGGCGCGCTCCCGCGCGTAGGGCCGAATGAGGCGCGACGTTGACCGCTGATCAAACACGGCGCCCTTTGGGAAGGCGGGACCGGGGCCCTCGTAGGAGGCACCCTCTTCGCGACAAGGAGACCCGCGAGTGAGCAGAGCGAACGAGCGTGGTTAGGGGCTCCGCCCGAGCGAAGAGCTGCCGACGAAGAGGGCTCCGGCCCGCCGTACCGGCAACAAAGCCAGACGTTAGGTCAGTCTAGAAACGACCGACTTGATCTCATCGAGGTCATACCCCCGGCGCGCCAGGAACGCAAAGAGTCGACGGCGGAGAATGACGGGCTCCAGATCGCCGAGCTGCGCGAGCTTTTTCTTCGCGACCCGCTCAATCACTTCTTCTGGATCGATTTCTTCCTGCTCGATAACGGTCGCGATTGCTTCCGTCGCGACGTCGCCCTTGATCCCTTTGCGATAGAGGTCCTGTTGCAGACGGCGCTTCGAGGCGCCCGTCGTCACGATCTTCGAGCGCGCGTATTGCTCGGCGTAGCGCGCATCGTTCAGCAGCCCGTTTTGCAACAAGCGGTCAATCGTCTCGTCAACTTCGCCGCGCGAATACTCTTTCTGCACCAATTTCCGTCGCAGCGACTGCGTCGAGTACGGACGAGCAGACAGAAGATTCAGCGCGTAGTTGTATGGTGTCGGTCGGGGCATTGCTCCGCCAAAAGAAAACGGCCTGCCCTGAAGATAGGCAGGCCGCTGGTGTCACTCGCTACGTCCGGCACTCAGTCGGCGAGCTCGACCTCTGTCTCGCCCACTGCCGGAGGCTTGATGCCGAGGACGGTCTTGACCTTCTCCTCGACTTCGGCGAGAAGCGCAGGGTTGTCCTTGAGATACATCTTCGCGTTCTCGCGGCCCTGGCCGATTCTCTGCGCGCCATAGCTGTACCACGCGCCAGACTTGTCGATGATTCCCGACTCGGCGGCGATGTCCAGCACCAGTGACGCGTGGCTGATTCCCTCTGCGTACATGATGTCGAACTCGGCCTGCTTGAACGGCGGCGCGACCTTGTTCTTCACGACCTTCACGCGGACGTGCGAGCCGATCACGTCTTCCTTTTCCTTGACCGGAGCGATGCGGCGAATGTCGAGACGTACCGAAGCGTAGAATTTCAGCGCCTTACCACCAGTCGTCGTCTCGGGATTGCCGAACATGACGCCGATCTTCTCGCGGAGCTGATTGATGAAGATGACGGACGTCTTCGAGCGAGCGATCGCACCCGTGAGCTTGCGCAGCGCCTGACTCATGAGACGCGCCTGAAGTCCCATGTGCGAGTCGCCCATGTCGCCCTCGATCTCTGCCTTCGGAACGAGAGCCGCGACCGAGTCGATGACGACGACGTCGACGGCACCAGAGCGAACGAGAATCTCGCAGATCTCCATCGCCTGTTCGCCCGTGTCGGGCTGGGAGACGAGGAGGTTCTCGATGTCGACGCCAAGCTTGTTCGCGTATTCGGTATCGAGGGCGTGCTCCGCGTCGATGTACGCGGCAACACCGCCCGCGCGCTGGGCATTCGCGACGACGTGGAGGCAGAGCGTCGTCTTACCGCTCGATTCGGGGCCATAGATCTCGGTGACGCGACCGCGCGGAATTCCGCCGACGCCGATCGCGGCGTCGAGATTTATCGCGCCCGTCGAGATCGCCTCCACGCGTACACGCGGATCGCTCGAGCCCATCTTCATGATGGCGCCCTTGCCACAGTTCTTTTCGATCTGGGCAATCGCCAGGTTCAACGCCTTTTTCTTGTCGTCCTGAACCGTTGAAACAGCCATTTAATTCACCCTTGGAGAGACGTTAGAGACCTGGCAGTAAAGAAATCCGTACCCGAACAGTACCCGAAGAAACTAATACATTCTCGCCAATTATCAACGTCCGGGCGGCATCAAAAACGCGTTTTCTACGTGTTGAACTTTGACGTTCTCACGCCCAATGATGACTCCGATAACGTCGAAGCGAAAGTTGTCGCCGGCGCGCTGAAATCGCGACATCCAGACTTTAGCTGAGCGGCTGAGTTCGCGCTGTTTTCGCCAGCCTACCTGGGCGACTGGTCCGCCGAAGTTGTTCGACGAGCGCGTTTTTACTTCAACGAAGGCGACGGTTCGGCTCGCCTCGTCATCTTCGCGCGTTGCAATCAGGTCGATGTCGCGGTGGCCGTTCCGAAACCTTCGCTCGGCGATCTGCCAGCCGTGGACGCCGAGCCATTTGGCTGCGACTTGTTCGCCACGGAGACCCATGGTCTGACGACCGTTTGTCATGGGAGCGAACCTAAGGACAGCTCACGTAGGAGAAGCACCATTAGCGCCCGGCAAGCATCGCTTCTTGGCGGCTTCCACGCCCTGGTCCCGAAAACTGTGGCGTAGAACGGAGCTGCCCCTTATTGTGGGCTGCCTACCGCGAAGTGACCCCGACGTGGAGAATCGACTGAAAACAATCCTCAGAACTCTCATTGTGCTTGCGTGCTCGTCGCCGCTTTACGGCCAAAGTGCCGAGCCGGTCGGTATCCAAACAGGAACGCGCATGCGGATCGCGGCTGACGGGCCTAAGGTCGTAGGAGCCTTCGTGCGAGCCACGCCGGATAGCGTGCATCTGATCGATCAGCAGGGTCGCCCTCGAGGCTTTAGGGCCAGCAACATCAACTCGGTCGATGTTTCAACGGGTCGCCCGGTCCACAGCGGCCGCGTCGCCAAGGGCGCGCTACTCGGCGCTGCAATCGTTGGTGCGGCCGGAGCGGGCGCGATCGCGATGGGCGGTGACGGCGCAAGTGGAGGAGATGAAGGCTATGCCTGGATGGGCCTCGCTGTCCTCGCGCCTATATCAGCGATAGTGGGCGGGATCTGGGCTGCGCGGACGGCTCCCGAAGAGTGGCAGAGCGTGCCCGTTGCAGCGTTGTCATCGACCGGGGGACAACGGCAGGCCACAGCAGTGCCGGTCGTTCCTCGTTCCAGGGGAAATGGAAAGAAGATCGGCATCGGAGCACTCGTTGGCGGCGCAGCTGGTGCGGTCTTCGCCACCACGCAACGAAGCTCGGCTCCGACCGCGGGCCGCCTGACGGTGGCCGTCGTGCCGGGGGTATTGATCGGGGGTGGAATCGGGGCGCTCATGCACTAGAGAGTCGCACTAGAGCGGCTTCACCTCGAGCACCGCGGTGATCGATTCCCCGTCCCAACGGAAGATGACTCGCTTAACCGGATAACACGGCCCCACGCAGCGCGGCCTGAAGACGGCGACGCATTCTCCTCCATCCCGCCTCACGCTGTCGTAAGCGATCCCATCGGCGCCCTTGTCTCTGAGCTCGATAGCAAGAGCCTGCGAGCGCGAGTAGTCGGTCGGGGAGTAAACGCTTTTGAATTCACCTTGTCGCTCCCGCAAGTCGTAAAAGCGAGGGCCATTGATTGGCGCGTTCAGGATCGCGAAGTCGAGATCCTGCGCGGGTGCTTTCGTCGCGGTCAGGAATGCGACGCGATGATGCTTTACTTCCGCTATCGATGTCGCTTCGTCTCTCGCCGCGTAGTAGACGCCGAATGAATGCGGCGCCAAGGCAGGTGGACCAAAGCGCGTGCCGTCGATAGACGGGTAAATGAACGGCCCCATCACGAAGCCCGCACCGGGTCCGACGGCCCAGTCCTCTTTAGGGATGATCAGCGCTGGCGCGAATCGGTCGCTTATCAAAGGGTCGGTTCGCGCACGGAGGGCGAGCAGCGCTTCGAAATCCTCGGGAGTGGCGATGTCCTCGAAGATGTCGATCGGCGGAAAAATCGTGGCGACAGTTTTGACCGAACGCTTCCAGGCGAGGCGCTTTGGCTCGAGGTGCGCCGCCTTGCCAGCAGTCTTGGTCAGGCGATGATCCCCGTGCCCCTAACCGACGCGAGATGCGCGAAGGTCTGGTAGAGCCCGATCATCCCGGAGCGCATCACGTCGAGCGGTGGCTTGCCACCAAACATCGTCGACGTGTTTGGACGCGACACCCAGCCATCTCGCGTCTCCTTGCTGTGCGGAAATAGCACTCTAAGGGATTCGTAGATCCCAACGACGTAGGAAAGCCTGTCGAGCTGGTCTTTGCTCAGCCCCTTCAATTCACGACTCTTACGGGCGCGCTTGAGCAATTCGTAGTAGGTCGACCGCGACTCGACGCCGAGCAAAGCCATCGCGTCGGAGACGGGCAACCCCCATTGGTCGGCGATTTTTGCCAG
>JBJMOA010000037.1:0-75687 GCA_045803975.1 Gemmatimonadaceae bacterium | reverse complement strand
GATGCTCGCCGTTAGCGACACCGGAATCGGGATGGATCGGGACACGAGGGCGCGTGTATTCGAGCCGTTTTTTACTACAAAGGAAGTTGGGAAGGGGACGGGCCTGGGACTGTCTACGGTCTACGGAATCGTGAAACAATCAGGTGGGTTCGTCTGGGTGTATAGCGAGCCGGGGCACGGCACGACCTTCAAGATTTATCTGCCGCGCGTTGCGGCGGGCGCGAACCCGGTGGCGCCTGTCGCGGAAGTCGCGCCCGAGAACCGCGGGAGCGAAACGATTCTGCTGGTCGAGGACGAAGAGACGGTGCGCAATCTCGCAACTCGGATTTTGCGCAAGCAAGGCTACACGGTTCTCAGCGCTCGCCACGGCCGCCAGGCGGAGGGAATCGCGGGCGAATATCGCCACGATATTCATCTCGTTATCACCGACGTCGTGATGCCCGAGATGGGCGGCCGGGACCTGGCCAGCGCGCTCGGCGCGTTGCGTCCGGACGTGCCGATTCTTTATGTCTCCGGGTATACGGATGACGAGATCATTCGGCGCGGGATGCTGGAGCCGACGATGGCATTCATCGAGAAGCCATTTACCGCCAACGCGCTGCTCAGGAAGGTCCGCGAGCTGTTGGACAGTCGCAGAAGCTGAGCAGTAGCATCTGGCGTGCTAACCCATTGCGCCACAGTGACTTGCCAGACCGAAAACCGACGCAAAGCCCTTCCATCGCCGGGCCAAACCGGTTAGATTTAGACCTGTAAACATTTGTCGGTCCAAGTCGTGGAAGCTATGCACCCGAGCCGGTTGGCTTGGGTCTTTGTGCTCCGCCCAAGCGCCGATTCCAGACAAGGGGGATTTGTGAACGGAATCAAGACGATTCTCAATTCCAGCCTTACCCGGAATATCGGTCTGGTGAGTGCAGCTTTGCTCGCCACCGTCTACACCATTCCGCGCGTGGGCTCGGATTCGACTGCTCTGCAGACTGCGCTTGCGAAGATCGTGGTGACAGGAGAAAACCCGCCCACCGCCAACATGGCTGGATGGGATTTGCCTAACCTCGACAACTCACGCGTAGACTCGTGGGTCAAGCTCTTCACCACCAATCCAAAGGTGAGGGAGCGCTTCGCGCTGTGGCTCGACCGCAAGCCTAAGTACGAGCCGATGATCTCGGCAAAGCTGGAAAAGCGTGACATGCCGCAGGACCTGATCTACCTGGCGATGATCGAGTCGGGCTTCAATCCGACCGCCAAGTCTCCGGCTAAAGCAGGTGGTTTGTGGCAGTTCATCAGCGAGACCGGTCGGCGCTACGGATTGACGGTCAACAAACGAGTCGACGAGCGCAACCATCCTGAAAAGGCGACGGATGCGGCTCTGTCGTATCTGTCGGATCTTTACAGTCGTTTCAATTCGTGGTATCTGGCCGCGGCCGCCTACAACACCGGCGAGAACCGCGTCGCGCGGATCATGCGTCAGGTGACCGGACAGGAGAAGGGAACTGACGCGGATTACTACCGCATCTCCAAGCTTCTGCCGAAGGAGACACAGGACTACGTGCCGATGATGATCGCGGCAGCGCGCATCTCGAAGGACCCCGGCAAGTACGGGTTTTCGACTGATGATGTATTGAGTGAGTAGTTGAAGAGCAGCTAAAAAGGCCGTCCGGGTTGGACGGCCTTTTTTTGTGCAGTCAGTCAAGGTGTGCTACGCCAAGAGGTAGATGCCGGCGAGCGCGAGAAGAAAGTACGGCACGAGCGTCGCGGCTCCGGCATAATCCTTCGCGATACGCTGTCCGAAGAAGAGCGCGGTGATGTTTATTCCCGCGACGATCGCTCCGAAAAATGCGACGGTGGAATTGCGTGTCAGGAGAACCAGCAAGCAACCGACAGCGTTCAGCGCTCCCGCCGTCACCTCGAGCAAGGTAATAGTTGCGAACATAGGCCCGACGGTGCGCGCGAGTGGACTGTTCGCAAAATGTTCGTCAAGGTACGCACGATTTCCACGGCGATCGATGACTTTGTCCAACCCCGATTGCAGGAACAGGATCGCGAGGAATGCCGACACCAAAACCTGCATGACGTAGGTAGCTCCTTCTGGAGTGTGGAAGCTGGGCATCTCTACATCACCGCGCGCAAGCCGACAGTCAAAGTTCGTCCCGGGACAACCGTGATGTTGTCTGGCTCACCACGTTGGTGATCGAGAAGGTTCTCGCCACTCAGGCTGAACGATAAACCACCGAAGATAGTTCGACCGACACTCGCACGAAGTCGTGTGACACCGCTGTACTTCAGCCAGTATTTGCGCAGCTCCTGACCAACGAGCTCTGCGTCGCTTTGCGTTGAATTTGAGAATGCGCCTGCCAGTGCGATGCGGTCGTAACCGATCCAATCCCACGAGCGAGATGCGTTGAGCGAGGTCGTCCAGGCTTTGCCAGTCCACGCCGCCGAGATACTTCCGGTCTTTGACGGAACGTCGAGCATTCGATCGCCGACGCGGAGATCGCCGACGTAATTTCTTAAAACGCGACGAACTCTGCTGTCGACCGTCGAAAACGTGCCGGTCAACGTCAGCGACGAAACATTGAGATCGCTTTTCAATTCCCAGCCGCGGTTACTGATCTCGCCGACGTTCTGCACTACATACGCGATGTGCCGATTCGCGCCCGACTGCCGTGAGTCCTGATTACCGCCCAGCGAGGCACTGCTGTAGGCCTCTGGCGTGACGTACGCGACGCGCTGAATGACACCCGAGGCAAGCTGGTCGAAACGCGTCAGCTGTAAACCAAACGCGCGTCCGACGTAGACATCTACACCGGTTTCGATCCCCGATTGCTGTTCCGACGAGAGATCCACCACGCGCGACTTGCCGCGAGGATCGAACCATACCGCCTGTCGAATCAGAGTACTCGCAGGCCGAATTCCGCGGCCATATGCCGAGCGGAGCTTGAGCGTCAGGGCACGAAAATCCCGTAGCGTGGCGACCCCCAACATCGGCAGGGCTGAAAGCCTCACAGTACTGCCGAGCGCATCGTTGCGCTCGACGCGCAGTCCGGCTGTGAGAAAGCCGGCATCTCGCCACGCGACGTTGGTTTGAGCCAGGCCCGCGGTCGTCCACCGACGAAGTGTCGAGACGCGCGCGGATTCGCCGCCGGTCTCGTCGGCCATTACATCCGCCGAACGCAGATTCAGCAGCGAATTCTCGGCGGCGAACGTCAGCGTCGTCTCTATATTGTCAGGATCACCCAGCTTTGCGGCACTGCTCATTCTAAGCGACGCGAGACTAGCGTCGCCACGGACGCTACCGAAGTGGGTTCCGACCGCCGATGGCAGCGGCGTACTATAGTCGGAGAGATTGGACAATGTGCTTCGGTCGAGACCGGTAGTGATGGCGTGGGTCCAGCGTTCGCTCTGTGTGAACGTGGTGCTGCCGCCGATCGTCAGCTCGCGCACCGATTGCGGAACGACAGTGCCAGCCCGCGCTGCACTCACCGAATCGCGAAAAAGCGGGCTCGCAGGATCCGCGGACTCACTCGCAAAAAATCTCCCCGTACCCGCCGTTATCAATCGGGATCTCACAACGCGAAACCCCGCACTACCAGCAGTGTGCCGCGCGAAGGCACCAGGCAGATACTCGCCCACTCCGCCCGACGCGAAGCTGGCGGTCGCCGACTGCGCGCTCGATCCGGTGCGTGCCGAGACTGCGTGATCCTGCGTGAGTGCCGGCCGCGACATATATGCGCTCGACGCGGTGCCGACGGCAGATCGCGCCACGGTCGTCGGTCCACCGTCGGAGCCATCGTGGCGGGTTACGATATTGATCACGCCACTGATTGCGTCCGTCCCGTAGAGTGCCGCGCCCTGGGGTCCGCGAATGACTTCGATCCGCTCGACGGTCTCGGGCGTGAGCTGGATTACAAGCAACGGATTGGCGAGCTCGATACCGTCGACATAGATCTTGGGATAGCTCGAGCCCAAGGAGCTCGTGCCGCGAATACTGGCGTAGTGCGCCACCAAAGACGTCGGCGGGCTCTGCCAAATCCACAACCCCGGTACGAGGTCGCTCAACGCCCGCGCAAGATTGCCCTCGCTGTAACGCGCGAGCTGTGCTCCACTCACCACATTCATCGCCACGGTTAACCGACGGGCTGGACCTTCGGTGGTGCTGCCCGTCACTACAACACGATCCAGCATTCGGGGGTTCCGACCGGCCTGTCCGATTCTGTCGGTCTCTGCGGGCGTGAGTGCTACGTGATCGCCTCCCGCCGCCACTGGAATTACGGCGATCCCACGCAACAAGACTCTGAGCGCATCGCCGAGGGGGACGGAGTCGAACGAGGCGCACATCCTGGTGTCGACAGGAATTAGGTCCGAAGTGTACGACAAGCGTACGGCTGAAGCTGTCGCAACGCGGTCCAGCGCCTCCCGCAGCGAGAGGTCGCGCGTGTGAAGCGACACGCGGCGATCGAGTGGAGCGCTCCAGCTTGGATAGCGGGAAAGAATCTCGATTGATGGCGCGCACGATTGTGCTTGCACATTGAACGGGCAAAGGCCACTACCGCCTAGTACCAGTGCGATTGCGAGTCGACTACATGCCCGTCGAAGCGCGGCGCGATGCGCGCTAGGGCCGAGTTCCCGACGACCTAGCGCGGTAAAGAGCTGCGACGTTTCCCTGCCGCTCGATACGGGCACCAAGCGAAAGAGCGATAACATTGAGAACGCGGTCAACCGGCTCACCGGAAAAAGTTGCGGTCAGGTGAAGGTTAGCGAGCGAAGAATCCGCGACCCTCAGTCTGACCCCATACCAACGGTAAAGCTCAGCACCAACCAGTATCAGCGGCGCATCGCGAAAGACAAGCCGTCCCTGAATCCAGGCGAGATCGTCGTCGGACACCGCAGACCTGTCCACGACAACCACGCCTTGTGCATCTACGGTGGCAAGGTCGCGTGCGTTGAGAACGGCACCGGAGACGTGCTTCTGATCCGCTGCACCGATTGCAACCGAACCCGAGTCTACCGCGACGCGGGTGCCAACGCTGTCGTCGGTTTCAACAGAGAATGCCGTGCCAACATCCTGAATGCTGATGCTGCCTGCTCTGACGGTAAAAGGGTGTTGCGGATCGTGCGCGACGCTGAAGTATCCAATCCCATCGAGCGTCACCAGGCGATCGGTGCTCACGCCGCGCGGCGCAATTACGAGCCTGCTGGTAGGGCCGAGTAACACCTTCGTCCCGTCCTCCAACACGATCTGCCGTCGCTCGCCGACCGACGTCGCGAAGGTACGTGCGCCGACATCCGAGTTTGATCTCCTGATGTTCTGCCACACGACTGTCGCGACAAACACGATGACCGCTGCCGCGGCGACCCGGAGAAATGGAAAGAGAATTGGCCGGCCGCCGGCCGCCCCCGGGCGCGGCGTAAATGGAATGACGCGCGGCTCGTCCGGGCGCGACTTTACCTTTGTCAGTGCCCCTTCGACGTCGACGTCACGGGAGTCTTCACGCGCCACGTTCTCGAGCACAGACTCGAGCAGTGCGACCAGCTCGACCCGATGTGGGTCGGCCGCGATCCACGTTTTGGTCGCCTCTGTCTCCGCGGGCGCGGCTTCACCGGTGAGGTAGCGCGCGATTCGCTCCCACTCGTCAGGACTGATTTTCGAGGAGCCGCCGTTCGCCATATCCATTAATAAGACAGGCGCCTGAACTGGACGCTACGGGCAGGTCGAGCCACGCAGCAACTCCCAGCTCAACTACAAACTCAGAACTACCTGGAGTTGTAGTTCGTTAAAAGGTATTAATCCCGTCGACCCGCGCGACCCGCTTCGCCTTTTCGCAAAGGACTCTCAGTTCCGCTTGGGTGAGGTCCTCCCAATGGGATGGAATGGGGACCAGACGACGCTTTTCCTCTAGCGATTCAAAGGTTAGCCATCCGGCGCCGTAGCCTTCCGAGAGAGTGATGCGGCGCTGAGTCGTGGTTCGGCGGTCTGTCCCTCTTCGGCGGTCGGAGCCGGTCCAGGGAGAATTGTGGGACCGACGTCTGTCTCCCCCGGATACCCGCCGCTCGATTCTCGTCGGCTGCGAGTCCCAAACCTGCCAATACGAACCGTCTCTATCTACAAACGTCCGATAAGACATTTCAATCTATTACCTCACGCGGCTGCCACACGCGGTTCGCTACTACCTGTCGTGCAGGAAAGATACCACCCACCGGCCTGTTTTTGACCCGGCTAAAGATATGTTTTCCAAGGAGTTACCTCCCTCGAATATCTACCTCCCGAAGCTGGCCAAAGTTTCACTCATGACATCGATCATCGACTTCGCCGTCCAGCGGTCGCTACCATTGTAAAGAAACGAGAACGCGAGGACCTCACCATTTACCGCCGTGACGTACCCAGCGAGCGCAATGACGTCATTGGTCGTGCCGGTTTTCGCGTGAAGGTTTCCCTCGGCGGGCGTGTTCCGCATTCGTCGCTTGAGAAGCTCCGAGTCGCCGGCAACGGGAAGCGATGAATGGAGCCACGGTCCCCAACCAGCGCGGTGGGCGTAGCCCAGCAGTTGGACTTGAGCGCGCGGCGTGACTCGGTCGAGTGTCGAAAGGCCGCTGCCGTCAGCAAAGGTCAGGCGCGTCGTGTCCGCCCCGACCTTGGTTGCAAAGAAGGAATTGAGGAGAGAACTCGCATTGCCGACGGTACCGACCTTGTCCCGTTCCGGACCGCGCGCGGCATTTCGAAAGAGCAACTCGGCGTAGTGATTGATGCTCTCGCGATTCATGACCGCGATCATACTGGCAAGGGGCGGAGAGAGCAGGCTCGCGACTTTGACGGCGGCAGGCGGGGTCTTACCCAGCTGCATTCCGCCATCGACTTGAATTCCACGCGCAATTAGCGCGTTCCTGAAGGCGCCCGTAGCGAAGCTTGCCGGGTCCTCGACGATGTAGACGTACTTGCGGGTGCCGGCGCGTGAGCCGATGGAGCCGTTGGCGACGATGGTACCGTTGCCCTGCTTTCTGAAGCCGAGCCGGGCACCACCGCCGGCGACGGTTCGCACGTTGGCGACGAGCGGAATCGCGCTGGTAGAAGGCTCGAGGACGACAGTAGCCGGTTTTCCGGGCGATGTCGGAGTGACGGCCACGGCGACGAGATTCTCATTCAGCGACAAAGCCGACACGCGAGCAGCGTACGACGCCTGCAGGTAGCGCGACAGCCATCCTTCCGGAACCTTCTGGTCATCGAACGCGGTCGCATCGCCGATGACGTTCCCCGTGATGCGCTTGATGCCCTTCGACGCGACAAGGTCGGCGAGACGGTTCATCGGCGCCGAGGATCCGCCCGGGAGAAATTTTCCCGATAGCGCGGGATCGCCGTCGCCACGAAGGTAAATGTTTCCAGTGAGCGTCCCGTCCGGTCCCACCGATCCGTCACGCAGGGCGTCGGTGCTGAACTGATAATCGGGACCGAATCGCTCGAAGGCGATCGAGCTCGTCAGCAGCTTCATCGTCGAAGCGGGCAGCATCTCTTCGCCGGCATTGTACGCGTATAGCGTGTCGCCACGCGTTAACGACACGACCATTCCTCCCCACGTGCCGCTGCGAATACGCCCGGCCAATCCACCGAGCGATGCGGCGAGATCTGAGGAACTGCGCGGAGTGCTGTAGCGCACCACAGGAACTACCGGCGCGCGGCGTGCGGGCCGCCGTGCCCGACGGCGCGTCGTAGTTCTCCTCTGTGTCTGCGTCTCGACGACCGTGGGCACCGTATCGCTGAGCGCGAGCATGACAAGCAACGCAATGCGAATCTTACGAGAGAACATCTTCAATCGCTCGGCCTGCTGAAGAAATCATTTCTGGCAACGTGTGATCGGAAGTTCTTCCGATGGCTAGAACGGTGCCACGCCCGCTCGCGGTCTCCGTTCGCGCATTGAATGCGTGTTCGCTTGGAATATACCCGGTGGTTGCGTATTTTCCGCGAACGACAGTTGTCCCTACTTGCACGAGAGGGCACCGATGGCTGAGCGGCCGCACAACTTTTTGCGTGAAGGCATCATCACCGGTTTCATCGGCGCAACCGCGATCGCAGTCTGGTTCCTCATCGTCGATACGGTCCAGGGGCACCCGTTCTACACGCCGATATTCCTCGGGAGGGGCGTCGTCAGCGTGCTCGGCAAGAACATGATGGGCGATACCGCATTCACCCACGTGTTGGGGTACACGATCTTCCACTATGCCGCGTTTTTCATCGTCGGGATCGTCCTGACGGTCATCGTTCACCAGGCAGCTCGCACTCCCGGAATTCTTGCCGGGCTGCTAGTGGCATTCGTCATCATGACGATGGGCTTCTACATGATCGCGGCGGCATTCGCGCAGTCCGCGCTCGGCGGGATTTCGTGGGCGCAAATTTTCGTCGCCAATCTCATCGCATCAACGCTGATGCTGTGGTGGCTCTGGCGACGCCATCCGAATCTGAACCGACAATTGAAGCAAGCGCTCGAGGGTACTGACGACTAGGCGGTCGACGGCTTCCAGTCCACCTGTGCGCCCGCGGTCGAATCTTCGCCGCGGTCGTTCCATTTGAAGAACACCACGGTCATGATGATCATGAAGATGATTCCGCCGGGGATCCACATGATGAGCGCGCCGAGCAGCTGATCTTCGAGCGGTGAGAGGGGAAGAACGCGGGGAGCGGCGCTATAGGCGGGATAGAGGACGTGGTCTGCCATCGCGATGTAGATCGCGACGATGGACATCGGGATGCTCATTAGAAAGCTGTACAGCATCTGTCCCGGATACGCGAGCCGTGGCAGCTCGGGAAGCTGGCTGAGCAGCGGCCACCACATGAGCACCGCAGCAGCGAGGAACATCAAGTGCTCGATGATGTGCAGACTGTGGTGCGCCATCGCCGCGTTGTAGAACGGTGGAAGGTGCCAGACGGCGATCGTGAGATTGAAAATCACGAACGACATCGGCGCACGCGTCAATCGGCGGGCAGCGGGTGCGATGAAGCGACTCGCCAGCGGTCGCCGAAGCATCCAGCCGGGGGTGCCGGCCAGCAGGAGCGGTGGTATGACCAGTGTCAGCAATAGATGCTGCACCATGTGCGCGCTGAAGAGATAGTCGTCACTCAGATCGTGGATCGGGCCATTGAGCGACGCGAACATCACGAGCAGCCCCGCCGCGAAGAAAGCCTGTTGGGCGAGCGCCGGTCGCCGCCCGAGGCGTTTTGCGGCTCCGATGTAGAGTGCGCCGAGGGCAGCAATTCCGAGAACGGTGCTCGGATGAATCGACCATCGCCACCAGCTCAGATTGGCGATGGGATGCAGCAGCGCCAGGACCAACATGCTACATGATCTTGATGAAGAGATGTCCGAAGAGGAACATCAGCGCGAGCAAGGTGAGCGCGGCGATCAGCAGCGGACCCGTAAAGAGCACGCGGAACAACCGATGGTCGTACTTGAGGTGCATGTAGAACATGACGACGATCGCGAATTTCACAGCGGACAGAATCAGCAGGGTCGGAACGAATCCACGGCTGGCGACAAAGGACGGGATGTAGTACGCCCACACCTCGAAGACGGTGATCAGCGTGAGAATCGTTGCGACCTTCCAGTACGTCGACCAGGTCGGATGCGCGTGCTCCTCCTCCCCGTGCGGAGCGTGGGCTTGGGCTTCCGCCGAATCGGGAAGGTTTGTCACACTGGCGTGAGTATCCATCTTTTCCGCCGTTACTTGATTAGGTAGACGAGAGTGAAGATCGCAATCCACACAACGTCTACGAAGTGCCAGTACAACGCGCAGATGTCGACGAGTAGTGAATCACGTGGGCCGAGGCCCCGACGGTAGTCTATGGCGAGGAGCGTTACCAGCCAGAGCACTCCGGCCGTCACGTGCGCGCCGTGAAAACCCGTCAGTGTGAAGAAAGACGAGCCGAACAGGTTGGTGCGGATCGAGAGGCCTTCGTGTACGAACGAAGTGAACTCGAACGCCTGAAACCCAAGGAACGTCGTGCCTGCAAGCGCCGTCATCAGAAGCCAGAGCCTGGACGAGCCGAGTATGCGGTCACCGCGGGTACGCTTGGGCACATCCTTGTTCTGTACGGCGGCCAGTGCGAGCACCATGAACAGCGACGACATGAGAAGCACGAATGTCGATGCCGACGTGACGGGGATATTGAGAATGGGCTTGAGTACGTGGCCGGTGCTGGGATCTGTCCACGCCTCGTGCGGAAATGGTCCGACGACGCTTCGTCCCTTGTAGATCAGGTAGGTCGAGATCAGAGACACGAAGAGCATGCACTCCGAGCCGATGAACGCCCAGATCGCGACCTTTCGATTGTCGAGGCCAAGCGTCGTGTAATGGTGGTGTGCCGGGGCGCTCGTGTGGACGACGGATGCGGTCATGTCTAATGGTGCTCCGGCTCGAGCGGGCTCAGGAGCCAGCTATAAAGAGACAGAATCATGATCGACGCGCCGACTGCAATCAGCGCGCGCGTGGCAATGAGTCCGCAGAACATGATGACGAGGCCGAGCGCGACGAACAGCGGCTTGATGGTGTTGTACGGCATGACGATGCCGAGCTCGGTCGCGGTCTTTCCTTCCTGCACGTTGATACGCGCGCTCTCGTGATCCACTTCCTTGCCTTCCCACAGTGGATATCTCGTGGTCACGGTCGGAATCTTTGCGAAGTTGTACTCCGGCGGTGGGCTTGGAATCGTCCACTCGAGAGTGCCGGCGCCCCACGGATTTGAGCCGGCAATCTCACCGCTCCGGCGGCTCTTGAAGAAATTGTAAACGAAGAAGAGAGTCGCGATCGGCCAGAGCATCGCGCCCGTCGTGGACATCGCGTTGTAGAGATCCCAGCCCTGGCCGGCGTCGTAGGTATAAATCCGGCGCGGCATGCCGAGCATTCCCGAGAAATGCATCGGGAAGAACGTGAGATTCATGGCGATGAAGGTGAGCCAGAAATGGATCTTCCCAAGCTTCTCATCAAGCAAGCGCCCGGTGATTTTCGGGAAGTAGTGATAGATGCCGGCGAAGATTCCCATGATCGATCCGCCGACCAGCACGTAGTGGAAGTGCGCGACGATGAAATAGGTATCGGTCTGCTGCAAGTCGGCCGGCGGCGAGGCGTGCATGATGCCCGAGATTCCGCCGATCGTGAAGAGCGCGACGAGCGCGATGCCGAACAGCATCGCCGTGGTGTAGCGAAGAGCGCCCTGCGCCATCGTCGCGATCCAGTTGAAGATCTTGACGCCGGTCGGAATCGCGATGAGCATCGTCGTCAAGCCGAAGAACGTATCGGCAATCGGTCCCATCCCAACGGCGAACATGTGGTGGGCCCAGACGCCGAAGCCGAGGACGGCGATCAGAATTCCGGAGTACACCATCACCGGATAGCCGAAGAGGGGCTTCTTCGAGTAGACGGGAATCACTTCGGAGACGAGACCGAACGCCGGCAGAATCAGGATGTAGACCTCGGGATGTCCGAAGATCCAGAACAAGTGCTGCCAGAGCAGTGGGTCCGCGCCGGCGCTGACACTGTTGTAGAAGTTCGTGCCGAAGAATCGATCGAACAGCAGAAACACCAGCGCTATCGTGATTACCGGGAACGCAAGGACCAGCAATACCTGAACGATGAACGCCATCCAGGTAAACATCGGCATCCGCATCAGCGTCATGCCGGGCGCCCGCAGATTGATGACGGTCGTCAGGAAGTTGAACGCCGCGGCGAGCGATGAAATGCCGAGTATCTGGAGTCCGATCACCCAGAAATCGATGTTGATGCCAGCCGAGTAAGGCTTCGTCGTCAGTGGGGCGTATCCAAACCAGCCGCCGTTCGGCGCGACCGCGAAGAAGATCGGAATCGTGATGAACAACCCACCGAACAAATAGACCCAATAGCTGAATGCATTCAATCGCGGGAAAGCGACGTCGCGAGCACCGATCTGCAGCGGAATGAGGAAGTTGAAGAACGCTGCCGAGAGCGGCATGATCGCGAGGAAGATCATTGTCGTGCCGTGCATCGTGAAGAGCTGATTGTAGAACTCCGCTGACACGATGTGCTGATTGGGTGCGCCGAGCTGAGCGCGGATGAGGACTGCTTCGAGACCGCCGAAAATGAAGAACCCGAGCGCGGTGTAGAGGTAAAGAACCCCGATCCGCTTATGATCGACGGTGCTGAGCCAACTCCACAGGCCCGTCTGTTCGCCCGAGTAGGCTGGCGCGTGGGCCGGTGCTGGATACGCGGTGCTTGCCAAATCGGTCTCCGTTACTTCAGTGCAGTGAGGTAGGCAACGATATCGGCGATCTGCTGATCGGTGAGTCCGCCGTTCGCTGACGTGACTTTCGCTTTGAGAACAGGATCGTATTCACCCATACCGAGCGTGGGCATGAGAACGTCGGGCTTCATTTTGCGCGCGTTCTTGATCCACAGCGCAAGATAAGCAGCGGTATTCGGGTAGCGGCCAGCAGCAATCGTGCTACGTGAGCCGATGTGAGTAAGGTTTGGTCCGGTCACGCCCATCGCCATCGGATTTCCGGCAATGGCGTGACATCCGATGCAGGCAGCTCCGGAAAAAACCTGCTTGCCGCGCTGAGCGTTACCCGTGAGTCCGGCCGTGAACTTGAGATCGCCGGGAATCGGAGCGTGCGGAACGGCGAAGTCCGGAATGTTTGCGCGCGGAAAGATGTATCCGGCGGTTGTCGTCGATGGAGAGCCGCCGTCCGCCCTGCCGTCGGCTTCGACAGGTCCCGCTTGCGCACCAGGATTTGCCGCGGGTTGCTGTCCCCGCGGAACCGCCGGCTGGGTCCCCCCGACCGCCCCCGTTCCCGAGCTCCGCTGCGCGACTTGTTGCGCGGCCGATTGAGCGGCTTGGCTCGGTGCGGTCGAACCGCCCGGAACTGTGACTGCCGGCGCTTGGAGTGTCGGCGGAACCGGTCCAGTAGTTGGCGCCGCCGGACCGACCGCTCCAAATCGAGCAGGCATCTTCTGGCCGGCGATCCATGAATCGAACTGCTGCTGGGTCACCGTGAAAACCCTGAATCGCATGTTCGCGTGTGACGCGCCACAGTACTCGACACAGAATCCATTCCACACACTGCTTGCCGTGGAGCTATCCGGTGTGTACCAGAGATAGTTCGTGCGGTTGGTTATGACGTCGCGCTTCCCACCGAGCTGCGGGGTCCAGAAGGAGTGAATTACGTCGGCGGAGCGGAGCCTGAAGTTCACGGTGCGGCCCACTGGGATGTAGATCTCGTTCGCCGTGGTGACTCCGTATTCCGGATACCGGAATTCCCACCACCACTGATGGCCCGTGACGTCAATGTTCAGCGAGCCGGGCGCGGCGGCGGCCTGGGTGATGAAAATCGTCCTCACCGTTGGCACAGCGATGAAAACCAGGACAACCGCCGGGATCAGTGTCCACGCGATCTCGAGCTTCGTGCTGCCATGGGTCTGCGGTGGCGCCGGCTGATTCTCTCTGCGGCGGTACTTGAAGACAACGTAGACAAGCACGGCCTCGACGAGAATGAAAACGATCGTACCGAGGAGTAGCAGCCGGTCCCAGAGGAAATCGATCTCCCGTCCGAGATCGGAATGCGGGACCAGTGTCGTGTTGGGATGCGCTTCGTTGCAGGAGATGGCCGCGACAGCGAGCAGGGCGACCAGTGCGTAAGATGCAAGCCGCCGGAGGCGGTCAGAACCTTTCATGCGAAGAAAATCCTGTTCTCGTCGGTTGGCAGCGCGTTGAAGGTAACCTTCACTGGCCGATTGTGGGAGTCGTGCGGGGCGCCGTCATTGCTTCAGGATTGAGCAAGCGGTCGAGCTCTTCGCGCGTCATCAGTCCGCGATCACACACCAGATCATAAACGTTGCGGCCTGTCGTGAGCGCTTCCTTTGCGATCTCGGTCGTCGTTTCATAGCCAAGCAACGGCACGAGCGCGGTGATGAGTCCGACCGACTCTTCGACGAAGCTTCGCATGCGTTCCGCGTTGGCGGTGATTCCTTCGACGCAGCGATCCTGGAGAATTTTGCAGGCGCGAGCGAGATAAGTCATTCCCGCCAACAATCTGAATGCGATGATCGGCTCGAACACGTTGAGCTGAAGTTGGCCAGCTTCTGCCGCCATGGTCACCGTGACATCGCCGCCGATGATGTCGAAGCAGACCTGGTTCACCATCTCGGGAATAACCGGGTTCACTTTTCCCGGCATGATCGAGGAGCCGGGCTGCATCGCGGGAAGATTGATCTCACCGAAGCCCGCACGCGGACCGGAGCTGAGTAATCGCAAGTCGTTGCAGATCTTGGAGAGCTTCACCGCGCAGCGTTTTACGACGCCCGAAAGTTGTACGAACGCGCCGGTGTCCGCGGTTGCCTCGACCAGATCCGGCGCGGTAATAAGCGGCAGCCCGGTGATGTGCTCCAGATGCCGGCGTACGCTCTCCGCGTACCCAGGCGGAGCGTTTATTCCGGTTCCAATGGCGGTGGCGCCCATGTTGATCTCGCGAATCAGCGCCTGTGCCTCGCCGAGTCTGTCGACATCCTCGAGCATAGTATGCGCGAACGCATTGAACTCCTGGCCGAGCGTCATCGGGACGGCGTCCTGAAGCTGCGTGCGCCCCATCTTGATGAGCGAGCTGAATTCCTCCCCCTTGTGCAGGAACGCCGCGGACAACGCAATCATCGCGAGCTGCAAATCGCTGATGCTCGTATGCAAGGCGAGCTTCACCGCCGTCGGATAGACGTCGTTCGTCGACTGGCTCAGGTTGAGGTGATTATTCGGGTGGACGAACTGGTACTGACCGCGCTCCTTGCCGAGGATCTCGAGGGCGCGATTGGCCATGACTTCGTTGGCGTTCATGTTGGTCGAAGTCCCGGCGCCACCCTGGATCATGTCGACGCGAAAGTGCTCGTGGTGCATGCCTTCGCGAATCTCGCTCGCGGCCTGTGAGATCGCGTCGACTATCTCGCGATCCAGCAGCTTCATCTCGAGGTTGGCGAGTGCAGCTGCCTCCTTCACCGTGGCGAGAGCGGCGACCAGCGTCGGGAATTCACGCAGCTCGATACCGGTGACGGCGAAGTTCTCGATCGCGCGGAGCGTCTGAATTCCATATAGCGCAGCCGCTGGAACATCGCGTTCACCGAGCAGGTCGTGCTCCCGTCTCGTCGGGCCGACAAGGTCGATCAGCGCCGTGTCGGCGGCCTCGAGGCGCAACTTTCTCAAGCGGGACGGACGGGAGGATTTCATCTGTAGCGGGAAGCTATACTCGCCGCATACCTTATTGAAGTCATTCGCCCGGTCGCCTCGCCGGGCGTTCAACGTCCCGTCCACCCTCGTACATATTGCGCGCTTCGCTCGGGCCACCGTCACTCGCAGCGGCGTGACGCCGGCGGTGGCGAAGGCGTAGATCCACAATGGTTGAACAAAACCAAACTGCTGGGCGCTGACCGCTTTGTCGCTAACCGCTGACCGCTGCAGACGACTGGACAGACCTCCTTCGCGATCTGACGTACACCGTTCTTTCCTCTAGAGCACGCGATCTGTCAGGTCGTAGGCAGCGGTTAGCGATCAGCGTTATCAGCGGTTAGCGCCCAGCAGGGCAGTTGAAGTAGACAATGACATAGTGTCTTTCGCCCGATCACCTAGGAGGCAAACCGGTGTCAATCTCGAGGCGCAAGTTCGTCGGTGTGAGTGTCACTGCGGCAGCCGGAGTCACACTGAATCCCAAAGCGCGCGCGGAAGTCATCGATGGCGCTTCTCATGGGTCGACCGCAATGAATGTCGTCGGTCGACCCGTCGTCGTTTCGTCCGCCAACGGCATTCGCGGAGTTGCGCGCGCTTACGACATGATCGCGCGTCAAAACGCCGATACTCTCGACGCGATCCTTGCCGGCGTCAACATCCAGGAGCTCGATCCCGACGACCAATCCGTCGGACTCGGCGGATTGCCCAACGAGGAAGGTGTCGTTCAGCTCGACGCGTCGTGTATGCACGGTCCAACGAAGCGCGCCGGAGCGGTTGCAGCCCTGGAAGACATCGCGACGCCGTCGCTTGTCGCGAAGGCCGTGATGGACCACACCGATCACATCATGCTCGTTGGCGCCGGAGCGAAGAAGTTCGCGCTCGAGATGGGATTCAAGGAGCAGAACCTGCTCACCGAAAAAAGCAGACGCGACTGGCTGCGGTGGAAAGCGTGCCTGAATCCGTCAGACAGCTGGCTGGACACGCGCAGCGATAGCGTGCCCCTGCCGGCGACGGCGAGCTTGCCGTTCGACGATCCGCTTCACATCAAGTTCACGACTGGTACCATCAACATGAACGCGGTGAATGCGAAAGGAGATATTTCGTCCGTCACGACAACGAGTGGGATCTCGTGGAAGGTTCCTGGCCGAGTTGGCGATTCGCCGATCATTGGCGCTGGCCAGTACTGCGACAACACAGTTGGCGCGGCGGGATCCACCGGACGCGGCGAGGCCAACATCAAGGTGTGCGGAGCGTTCCTGATCGTCGAGCTGATGCGCCAGGGAATGTCGCCCGATCAAGCGTGCATGAGGACTATCGATCGCGTTATTGCGATGACCGAGCCGCGGCTCCTCGATCGCAATGGCAGACCGCTGTTCGACCTGCAGTTCTACGCGGTTGCCAAGGATGGGCGCTTCGGATCGGCGAGCGCGTACGAGGGCTATAGCTTCGCCGTCGCCGACTCGAGCGGCGCGCGCCTCGTCCCGATGCCGTTCAAGTTCGCGCGGTCGGAACGGCCACAGATGCCCGGAGTCAGCTGCCGCCGAGCTTGAACGTTCCGACGAGCTCCGAGATACGAGTTGACGCGTCAGTCAGTGCAACGGCGGTCGCCGCGATATCCCCGACGATCTTGCTTTGCTGCTCGTCGGATTTCGCGACCTCCTGCATCGTGCGCGAGAAAGTCGTCGTTCCCTGGGCCAGCCCGGCAAGACGCTGCGTCATCTGTGAGATCAGCTCGTTCGACTCGCGAACTGCTTTCTCGATTCGACCGCTCAAATCTTCCCCTTCGACTGTGCCCTCTTCGACTTTGGCCAGGGCGTGACGCCCGGCACGCGTCGCCTCGAGAACCTGCTCGACAGTGGATACGGTGCGCGCCGTCGACTCACGTGAGTGCGTGACGCTGTCGAGCATTTCCTGAACCAGCGAAGTCGTCCGCTGTGCTGCCTCGGCGGAGCTGCTCGCAAGACGGCGTACCTCGCTGGCAACAACCGCGAAGCCGTGACCGTGCTCACCCGCCCGGGCCGCTTCCATTGCCGCATTGAGCGCGAGCAGCTTCGACTGCCGCGCGATTTTTTGCACGAGCACGAGGAACGCGCCAATCTCGTCGACCGCTGCCGACATCGCGTCGATGCCTTCGGCACTCTCGAGCGCGTCTGAAGCGAGCGACTGGAGCGACGACGCGGTCCTCTCGAGTCGCACGCGGTTGTCGCGTGCGAGCTGCCGCAGCTCCTTGTCGCGACGAAATCCTTCCTCCGCCGCCTCGCGCAGGGTTCCGGAAATCTCGACGAGCTTCGTTGCTTCGGCGGTGAGCTCCTTCACTTCGCGCTCCCGCGCAATCGCGTCACGACTCAAGGAGCTCGTCGTCGTCGCGCCCTCACGCGCATACACGGCGGCCCTCACCGACGCCTTCGCGAGGTCGGCGGCCAACTGAGTATTCTCGTCCGCTGAGCCGCGCATTTTTGCTGCGAGCTCACGTAGCTGGCCGAGCATTGATCTCGTCGAGCGAGTCAGCCTGTCGACGGCGCGATTCGACGCCTCCGGATTATACGTGCTCGAAAGGTCGCCCTTCGCTATCGCTTCGTGGGTTCGTGCGAGCTCGGCGGCGGGCCCGCTCACGTGTTGCCGGACGAAGATCATCGCCGCCGCAGCAGTGGCTCCAAGTGCGACCGCGATCCACGCGCCCGCGATAATGAGCGCGATGACTATCCCATTTACGGCCAATAACTCCGCACGAGTGCCGGCAGGAATCAGGTAATAAATCTGGCGGCAAATCGCGCCCAGCCCGATGAGGAAGACGGATCCGAAGACGATGCTGGTTCGCAGTGCACGCCGCTGCAGCGCACTGAACACCGGCTTGAGGAAGCCGGATGACGAGCGCTGTGCGATGGGAAGCGGCGTTGCTGTCATTTTGGGAGCGTTTGTGAAGCTATGCGTGGCCGCAGAGGCAGATGAAACTCCGTCGCTGAGCCGCTAGTTTGGTACGTATGGACAATTCGGCAACACGCGACGATCCATTCACACCACCGGTCGTCGCTTACCAGCCACAGACAATCGAGCGGAAGTGGCAGCGCATCTGGCAGGAGCGTGGCACCAACAACACGGACCTGCAGCGCGCGCAACGGCCGTTCTATGCACTGATGATGTTCCCCTATCCATCAGCGGAAGGACTCCACGTCGGGAATCTTTTCGCGTTCACGGGGAACGACATTTATGGACGATTCCAGCGGCTCAGGGGACACAACGTGTTCGAGCCGCTTGGTTATGACGCGTTCGGGATCCATTCGGAGAACTACGCCCTCAAGGTCGGGAAGCATCCGATGGATCTCATCCCGCGGAACATCGCGAACTTCCAACGGCAGCTCGAAAGCGCGGGCCTGATGGTCGATTGGCGGCATCGGTTGTCGACCACTGACCCCAGCTACTACAAATGGACGCAGTGGCTCTTTCTGCAGCTGCTCAAGCGCGGCCTCGCGTACAAGAAACAGGCAGCCGTCAACTGGTGTCCCGACTGCAAGACCGTGCTCGCCAACGAACAGGTCGTCGCCGGATTGTGTGAGCGCAGCAAAACGCCGGTCGAGCAGCGATTACTCGAGCAGTGGTTCTTCCGCATCAGCGACTACGCACCGCGGCTGCTGGAGAACCTCGATCACATCGATTGGTCGGAGACCACGAAAACGGCGCAGCGGAACTGGATCGGCCGCTCCGAAGGGGCGGAGATCGCCTTCGCGGCGGAAAACGTCGACGACGGCCAGTGCCAGATCCGCGTCTTCACCACGCGACCCGATACGATCTACGGAACCACCTACCTGGTGCTCGCTCCGGAGCATCCGCTCGTCGATAGTCTGACGAAGCCAGCCGAGCGCAAGAAAGTGAAGGCTTATCGCGAGAAGACGAAGAAGCAGGACATCATCACGCGGAAGACGAGCACGGAAAAGACCGGAGTGTTCACCGGCTCATACGCGATAAATCCATCGACGGAAAAACCGATTCCCATCTGGGTCTCCGATTACGTGCTGATGGAGTACGGGACGGGCGCAATCATGGGCGTCCCCGGCCACGATCAGCGCGACTTTGAGTTCGCGACCAAGTTCGAATTGCCGATCGTACGCGTCGTTTGCGGCGAGCGTGAGGACGTCAACACCCCGCTCGCGGCGGCGTTCACCGATTGCGAGGGTGGGACGCTGGTCAATTCAGGAGTGTTCGACGGATTTCGCGTCGATGCCGCCAAGAAAGCGATTGTGGAGCTGTTGGCGAAGACCGGGTCGGCGAAGCCGATCGTCCACTACAGACTTCACGACTGGTGCATCTCGCGTCAGCGTTACTGGGGACCGCCGATTCCCATCATTTACTGCGAGTCGTGCGGCACTGTCCCGGTGCCGGAGAAGGATCTACCGGTCGAGCTGCCGTTCATCGAAGACTTCAAACCAGACGACTCGGGGATTTCACCACTCGCGCGTCACGAGGAGTGGTACCTCGTAGCTTGCCCGCAGTGTGGCAAGACGGGCCGGCGCGAGACCGATGTCTCGGACACGTTCCTGGATAGCGCGTGGTATTTCCTCCGCTACCCGAGCGTCGGGCACGACGACGTCCCGTTCGACAAAACCATCACGAAGAAATGGCTACCGGTGAACTCGTACATCGGCGGCAACGAGCACGCTGTGCTTCACCTGCTGTATTCGCGCTTCATCACGATGGTCCTGCACGACGCGGGTCATCTGGAGTTCGAGGAGCCCTTCACCAGATTCCGCGCGCACGGACACATCATCCGCGAAGGCGCGAAGATGTCGAAGACGCAGGGCAACATCGTAAATCCCGACGAGTACATCGAGCATTGGGGCGCCGATGCGTTTCGCACCTACCTCATGTTCCTCGGACCTTACGAGCAGGGAGGCGACTTCCGCGACCAGAGCATTTCGGGGACGCGGCGATTCCTCGACCGGCTTTTTGCGTCGGTGCAGTCCATGTCGAACGATGGCGAGCCGGATCATGCGGTGATGCGCAAGCTGCATCAAACCATCAGGAAGGTGGGCGAAGACATTCCGCGTCTCAGCTACAACACCGCGGTCGCCGCGATGATGGAATACATGAACGTTCTTCGCAAAGGTGAGCGCGTGCCGCATCGCGACGAGGTGCTGCCACTGATTCCGCTCGTGTCGCCATTCGCGCCGCACATCGCCGAAGAATTGTGGGAACAGACCGGCGGAACCGGCAGCGTCTTCGATTCGGCTTGGCCGAGCTTCGATCCGGCGCTGGCGGCGGAAGATTCGATCGAGCTCGTTGTCCAGGTGAATGGGAAGACGCGGGGCAAGATCTCGGTCGCGCGCGATATCACAGAGACCGATGCCGTAGTCGCGGCGCTCGCCGATCCGACGGTCGCGAAGTTTGTTGGCGGATCGCCGAGGAAGGTGGTGTTCGTTCCGGGGCGGTTACTCAATATCGTCGCGTAGCGGGAAGCGGGAGGCGGCGCGAAAGGTACTACTCGTACATATCCGTCAACTCTGCCGCGGCGAGGTCAACGAGAAACCCGGCAATCTTTTCGGTCGCCACCTGTAGGAACTTCTCGCCTTTTTCGGCTGTCGCTGCTTTCGGGTTGCCAGTGCCCGTATCGTCAGTCACCTCGCGCCAGTGGCGCGGAGCCCACACCCAGCCGTCCCTCAGTCCCGCGACACGAAACTTTCTCGCCTTGCCGGGACCTGCTTCCGACAGCGGCCGCACAAGATCAGGCTCCAGCGCCATCATCACGCTCGTCTCCATCTCGCCGGCATGATCGCCCGGCTCGTCGAAGTAGTCGGCGCCCTTGACGCACGTCCACCAGTTGATCGTGCAAATGAAGATCTCGAGCTTCGGCTGCAACTCGCGGATCATCTGCTTGAAGTCGTTGCCGCCGTGCCCGTTCATAATCACCAGCTTCTTCACGCCCTGACCGGCAAGAGCCGATGCGATATCGGTTAACAAAGCGAACTGGGTGCTCGGATTCACGTTGATCGCCAGCTCGAGATCGAGCTGACCCGTGTTGACGCCGAACGGAATCGTCGGCAGCACGACGACCTTTGCGCCCTTCTTCCACGCGATCTCCGCTGCACGCTCGGCGATCACAGATGTCGGATAGTTATCGGTCGCGTACGGCAGATGAAAGTTGTGCGGCTCGGTCGCTCCCCATGGGAGAATCGCGACATCGAAGCGGGTGCTGCTTACCGCTTTCCAGTTGGTTTCGGCGAGAACGTATGGTCGTGGTGGCATCAATGATGGTAGCAAGAAAAAAGCGTCTCTGCTTGCGCCGGGAACCCGACCAGCGAATTTTGACTGTCCCGCGTCGCAAGACGTTTCTCACCGGAGGCCGATAATGATAGTCCGGACCCACGCACGGTCGCTTCTCCCAGTAGTAGTGATCGCGTCGCTGATCGGATGCTTCGGAGGGAATACCGAATTCAAGCGCAACGGACCCGACTTGATCGTGAGAGGGGCTACGACAGTCTACGATAGCATTCCAGGTGATGTAATTCTGGTCGGCGGAGACTTCGTGCTTGGAACTTCCGCGTCCACTGGTGGCGACTATCTCGGCGCGGCCGGAAACCAGGACATCCACGGCCGGGTCCACGGCTCACTCAGAGCGGCCGGCGGCGAGATTCACCTACGAGGCTCGGTCGATCGCAACGCAACGATTGCCGGCGGCAATATCGAGCTGGATTCTGCATCTGTTATTGGTGGCAACGTATATGTCGCCGGCGGAAATGTCGAAATCCATGGCACTGTGCGTGGTGCCGTTCTCGCCTCCGCGGGCAACGTTGATCTGAATGGGGCCGTAGGCAGCGACGTCGAAGTGTCAGGTGGCGCACTCCACATCGGGCCTCGCACGCAGATCGCCGGCAACCTGCGCTATCGCGTGGCGAAGGACAAAGTGAAAATCGATTCGGCCGCTCGCATCACGGGAACAATTACCGCTCTGCCCGTGAAGAAGGGGCCCGGCCTCCGCCGCATACTTTGGGCGCTCGGTTTCGTCCTGGTGGCAATCGTGTTGGCGGCGCTTTTCCCGCGGTTCGTCACGGAAGCGGCGGAGATACTTCCGCGGCGCCCGGTGGCTGCGGCACTTCTCGGCGTAGCATGGATTTGTTTGATACCCATCGCAGTCGTGATTCTGGCGGTCACAATGATTGGACTTCCGCTCGCAATTCTTGCCGGAGTCCTGTGGCTCATCATCGTACTCATTGGCGACCTACCCGTCGCACTATGGCTTGGCAAGCGGTTGCTCTCTTCGCGCGCGCGCCCGGGACG
This sequence comes from Gemmatimonadaceae bacterium, assembly GCA_045803975.1. Taxonomy (GTDB): domain Bacteria; phylum Gemmatimonadota; class Gemmatimonadetes; order Gemmatimonadales; family Gemmatimonadaceae; genus UBA4720. The sequence goes on along the minus strand of JBJMOA010000037.1, from coordinate 53,201 downwards.
CGGCGGGACCATTCTCGGCGTACTGATCGGTGCACTGATCCTCATGCTGCTGGGAATCATGCCAGTGGTGGGCAATCTTATCGCGGCAATTGCCGCCGCGTTTGGTGTGGGGGCTATGTTGTTGCGCGCGTGGCCGGGTGTTGCAAGACAATCGGTGTAGGGTCGTTAAATCAGTCGACCAATCCATCCACCGAAGTAATAACCCACCAGGGCCACGCCGACGCCGACGACGAACATGTCGAGGCCGGATCGAAATGCGCTGCGACCCGTGAACACCGATCTCGCAGCACCTACGATGAAGTGCGAGAGCATCGAGATCGTAAACGAAATCACGATTGCCGTCATCCCGTGCCAAACGAGGAACGGAAAAACAGGAATCGCAGCGCCAAACGCCGTCGCCAAACCCGTGAGCCAACCTTCCCTGAGCGGTGACATGTTGAGCTCACCGATCTTGAGCTCCTCCTGTACCTGCTCTTTCAGCATCAGCTGCGGATCCGCCATTATCTGCGTGGCCAGTGAGTGCGCGGAGTCGCGGTCCATGCCCTTCGCTTCATAGATCACCGCGAGCTCATCGCGCTCGATCTCGGGCATGAGCTCGACTTCGGTTTTCTCCATCGAGATTTCGTAGTCGTAGACCTCGCGCTCACTCTTGCTGGCAAGGTATCCGCTCGATCCCATCGACAACGCATCGGCGATCAATCCCGCCACGCCCGCAACGACCACCGCCTCATGCTGGTTGATTGTCGACGCGCCGATCACGCCGGCGACCAAACCGAAGTTCGCCGTCAGCCCGTCGTTGAAGCCGTACACGACGTTGCGCAGAAATCCGCCGGATGCCGTTTTGTGCCACGGCTCCGAACCCTTTCCGGCGATCTCGCCGAGAGTGGTCGCGTGGTCGGCGGACTCCCGTGCGAGCGTAAGGGCCTCCGGTCCGCCCGGCGCACCGCGTGGAGTGTCGCGGTGCATATCCAGATACGCCTTGACCTCGCGACCCTCTTCCTCCAGCAGCATCGGGAGCAGAAACCCCGGACCGAACCAACGCCCCAGTCGAGCAAGCATTCGCGCCCGCGCGCTCGGCCGAAATTTGCCGGGGGGATGTCCATACCTCGTGAGAAGGTCAGCCCAGACTACGACATGGCGGTCCTCGACATCCGCCAACCGCGCGTAGATGTCGCGCTTTTTCGCGTCCGTCTCGGCGGCCGCGAGGATGCGATAGAGGTAGGCCGCGTCCGCTTCGTCCTGCCAATGGTGCTCGAATGCGTGGACGTCGATCTCAGAAGTCCTGGGCGGCGCCTCGCGCGGCTCGAGGGTCGTTGACATCCCTCAATATCGCTGGAATGATCCCCTTTCGCACCGCCCGGCAACCCTTGAATCCAGCGCGATGTCCTATGACAGAGAAACCGTTAATGGAGACACGATGAGAGTATTGCTTCTATGCGTCGTCGCGGCGGCTGCCGCCGTGTCGACGCTGAACGCGCAGGTTGCGCCTGCCAAACCCGATTCCGCGTGCACGACGTATCCCGATGGCCGCGTCGAATGCCGCGTTTACCGTGGTAGGGCGCGCGGTGATTCCGCATCGCTCGCTCGCACGTTCTATCGAGTCGACTCGGCGATGGCAAAGCGCGCGGCACTCGGATTACAGTTGCGGTCAACGGGAACGAAACGCGATACGCTTGGCGTTTTCGTCGAAGCGGTAACGCCGAAGGGACCGGCGGAGAACGCGGGCATTATCGAGGGCGATCGAATTGCAGCGATCAACGGCGTCGACGTTCGTGCGAGCGCCGCTGACGTCGAAGACGACTACACGAGCGGCCTCGCCTCGCATCGCCTGAGCAGAGAAGTACAAAAGCTCACGCCGGGTAGTCGTGTGACGCTGCGAGTGTATTCGGGCGGGCGCCTCCGCGACGTGCAGGTAACAGCGGGGAGGGCGAGCGATGTCATGCGCCTCAGCAACCGCTTCGGCGTGATGATCCCGCGTGCCGGCGGAATGCTGCGGTTCGATGGACCGGGGACGATGATGCTCGGTCCCGACATGCCGATGATGAGAAAGCGGCTGGAACCGTTGATGAGAGAGCGCATCGAACCGCTAATGCGGCAGCGCTTGCGCGATCTTCCGGAACGCGTTCGGATGCGCGTTCCGATGGAGTTCGATTACGACTGGATCGACGTCGACGATGAGATCGAGCCGCTGTCGCCGGATGTAATCAAGGATCTCGTCGCGACAACAATTCGGGACGCTCGATCCGCGCTAACGCGGCTCGCTGCGGCCGGAATTGCCTAGATAATTCATCGGTGCGCAACCGCCAGCGCGCCGCAAGGGTGTCGGCCGCGAACTGAAGATGCTGCTCGACCGCGGTGCTCGCAGGCGCCGCGGTCTCGGTCTCCGTACAGAAGAAGGCCGGTGGATGTTTGGGATCAACGCTCGCGTAGCCGATTCGCGGTAGGACCTGGGCCGCGATCAGACTGAGGCCGGTGAGCATGATTAGCAGTGAAAGCACGTGCATCTTGGGTAAGCGCGCGCGCCACGTGGAGGTCGCGACCCAGAGTCCCCCGACGATGATGACGAGATGCACGCCGAGATACCCAAACAATCCGGAGCCGCACTCGCGCTCGTATGGCCAGAACGCCAGAGCGACGCCGAGGGCGAAGACGAGCACGAGACGCGCTCCTCCCCCGATCATGGCCGTGCGCTGCTGGGCACGCTCCTGCGCGCGTCGTTCCTCTTCGCTCTGGAGTTTCTTGTAAGCGGGCGAAGGCTCGGGCGGAAGTCCGTCGAACTCCCGCTCGATCTTTTTCAGTTGATGTGACCAGTCGTCTTGAGGCATGCGCGCTCCCGGCGCGGAAGATGTCTCTTATCTTCATGACTCCGAAGCCTCGTCACGGGCAACGAAAGAGAGTATGGCAGCGGAAGAGATAGCGAGAGTCCGGCTGGACAAGTGGTTATGGGCGGCGCGGTTCTTCAAGACGCGCGCAATCGCTGCGACCGCGATCGAGACGGGGAAAGTCGAGGTCAACGGCGAGCGGGCGAAGCGCGCCAAGCAACTACAGGTTGGCGACTCAGTGCGCGTGCGACTGGGGCCGTACAATCACGTTGTGACCGTACGCGCACTTTCGGAGCAGCGCGGACCCGCTAGCGTCGCGGCAACGCTCTACGACGAGACCGCCGAGAGTCGTAAGGCGCGCGAGGAGATGCAGGCGCAGGTGCGAGCTTCTCAGGCGTTTGGAGGTTATGAATCGGGCCGGCCGACCAAGAAGGATCGGCGGGAGATAGAGCGATTGAAGCGGAGAGACTTTTAACTGCCCGGCTAGAACTCGAGCTGCGCTCCCAACTCGACGACCCGGTTCGGCGGTATTCCATAGAACGCCGTTGCCGAGCGGGAATTTCGCGACATGAACACGAAGAGCTTTTTGCGCCAGCTCCAGAGCGGCGTCGTTCCGGTTGGAATGAGCTGCTCGCGGCCGAGATAGTACGTCGTGTCGAGCGGCTTGGCTTCGATCCCTGCCTCGCGTGCGCGGGCGAGAATCGCCGGCACATCGGTCGTCTGCATGAAGCCGTAGCGGGCCGTTATCCGGTAAAAGCCCTCGGGCAGCTTCTTGATCGCGATGCGCTCGTCCTCCGGAACTTCAGGAACTTCCTCGGATAAAATCGAAAGCAGCACGACCTGTTCGTGGAGAACCTTGTTGTGCTTCAGGTGATGGAGCAGGACCACCGGCGCGCCCTCGGGCTCGCGCGTCATGAATACGGCCAGGCCAGGCACACGAACGGTCTTCCTGTTCGCCAGATCGTTCAGCAACAGGTCGATCGGCAGCATCCCGGCACGCAGCAGATTCTGCACGATCTCACGGCCACGATTCCAGGTCGTCATCAGAATGAAAATGCCGAACGCCACGGTGATCGGAACCCATCCGCCCTGCCGAAACTTCATCAGATTCGCGGCGAAGAACGCGCCGTCGATGATCAGAAACGGCCCCACCAGCAGGATCGCGCGCGGTCTTCTCCAACCCCACCAGGTGCGGGCAACGACATACATGAGCGCGGTCGTCATGAGAAACGTCCCGGTGACCGCGATTCCGTAAGCCGCACCAAGCGCAGTTGACGATTGGAAGTAAAGGACCACCAACAGGCAGCCGATCATCAAGGCGTTGTTGACTTCCGGAATGTAGATCTGGCCCGCTTCCTGTTTCGATGTGTGGATGATCGTGACGCGCGGACTGTATCCCAGCTGCACACACTGCTGGGTGAGCGAGAATGCCCCGGAGATCATCGCTTGTGATGCGATGATCGCGGCCATTGTCGCGAGTACGATTAGCGGATAAAGAAGAAACCGCGGCGCCAGAAGATAGAAGGGGTTGGCCGCGGCTTCGGGATTGAGCAGGATGATTCCACCCTGGCCGAAATAGTTGAGCACAAGACTCGGGAAAACGAGTCCGAACCAAGCAAGTCGGATTGAGCGCTTGCCGAAGTGGCCCATGTCTGCGTAAAGCGCTTCGGCGCCAGTGACGGCGAGCACCACGGCTCCCAACACGACGAAAGAATGCGCTCCATGAAGCCCGAAAAAGCTAAGCGCATACCATGGATTGACCGCGCGCAGAATGCGCGGCTCGCGCATAATCTCGATAGCGCCCAGCGATGCAATCGTAACAAACCAGATCAGGGTGATCGGACCGAAGATTCGTCCGACCTTTGCGGTTCCCTTCTTTTGGAAAAAAAAGATGGCGAAGATGATCAGCAGCGTGAGCGGGATCGCAACTTTGCCGAGCACGGGCGAGACGACAGCGAGACCCTCGGTGGCGCCCAGCACCGAAATCGCCGGCGTTATCACCCCGTCACCGTAAAGGAGCGCCGCTCCAATCAGTCCGATCACGGTGATGGCCGATTTGACGTGGCGATCGGCCTCGCGATGCAGCCGCTGCAGCACCAGCGCGACCAACGCCAGAATACCGCCTTCCCCCCGGTTGTCTGCACGCATCACGAAGACGATGTACTTGATGCTGACAACACTTATCAGCGACCACAGGATCAACGACAGGACGCCGTAGACGTTGATCTCCGTTGCCGCTAGTCCGTACTCGGGCTTGAAGCACTCGCGCAATGCGTAGAGGGGGCTGGTCCCAATGTCTCCGTAGACGACACCGAGCGCGAGTAGAGTGAGTTTTGCGAGGCGGCGGCCGCTCGGGTGAGCTCTGTCGTTAGTGCTGATTTGTGCGACCTATAGAGGTTGTTCAGCCCGGCGCACCGCTGCCGGCTGACTCGGAATTTCCGCAAGCGCGTCCGCCTTTGCAAGGCCGATACCCCGCTCGAAAACACACACGCGCGGCGGGTACATGCTTTGCTTTATAACTGGTGAGCAAAGGCAATTAAGCCCAAAATGGGAGGCATAATGGCAGACATAAACGATAGAGACCTCGACAATAAGGACCTAAGCGACAGAGGTCTCGAGAACCAGGTCAAAGGGACCGCTAAAGAGATGAAAGGCCAGATCCGCGGCGACCTGGGCGATGCCACCGACAATACCAGCGAGCACATCAAGGGACGTGCTGAAGAGATGAAGGGCAAGGTCCAGAAGAACTTCGGGAAAGGCGAGCGGGACGCCGCAGACTAACCAACGCAGGTACCCACGACGACAAAACGCCGATGCAACTCACCGCATCGGCGTTTTTTTTTACGATTGAGTTATTGCCAGACCTAGAAAGGCCGACTCCCGCGCGGAGGCCCCGGCGCACGGCCCAGAGTGTCGCTGCCCCTACGCTCGGCGAGGTCACGTCGCGCGGCAGCACGCATCTTGTCCAGCTTCGCCTGCTGTTCAGGATTCAACAGCCGCTTGATCTGAGCGTGAGTGCTGTCGCTGATGACGCGCGCCTGAACCGCAATCGCGTCGAGCTGCGGCTGCACCGGCTTGTAGAGCGCGACGATCTGGCGGTGTTTCTGCTCGATCAGCGAATCCACCGATGTCTGCTGTGCGGCGTTCAAGCCGAGCTCCTCGGCCATCCGCTGCCTATACGCGCGCGGTCCATGCGCCTCGTGCCCGTGCCCAGCGCCGATCACTCGAGACGCGGTGAAGCCAAGGGCGCCACCGGTCACGAATGCGCCGAGCAGAAACATCAATGCGTAACCCTTGGTGCGTTCCATCTCGAACCTCAGTGTGACAAGACGTAACGGAAAGTCGCTTCACGCTGCGACGATCCGTCTAGCGGAGCCGTTACTACCTGTACAGCGCCTGGCAGAACATCGGATGCGAGCGGTTCAGTAACTGCTTCGTAGGTCGTACGCAGATCCTCGTCCTTCTGTCGCGACCACAGAACTCCGGCGGCGACGAACAGGAGCGCAGCGGCAGCGAGACCGGGACCTGCCCAGCTCGCGAGATCCGACCACCAGTTGACGGGAATGACCGCCTGCTGGTGCGCCTTGATGTAGGCCATGACGCGCGTCTCGAGGGCGTCCCAATAGGCGTCTTCCGCTGGCGGGGCGTAGACATCACGGAGCATCGCCGTGATCTTCGCATCACCTTCGTCCTGGAGTCGCAAATCGGTTCGATCTTCCATCTCTAATCCCTCAGGTTTCCAAGCAGGACCCGCAGCTTCTGCCGTGCGTGGTGCAAATCCGAGCGAGCCGTTCCGCCCGGTATACCCAACATCTCGCCAATCTCCGCGTGCGTAAAGCCCTCGATATCGTGAAGCACTATCACCGCCCGCGCCCGATCCGGAAGCTCCGCGAGCGCAGCCTTGAGGCGCTCCCTCAGCTCGCCGCCTTCCGCCGGATCACGGAACGCGGCGGGGATCGCTTCCGAGAGCTCCTCGGCGTTCCTGACCTTGCGCCGGCGCGCCAAATCGAGCGCCGCGTTCGCGACGATTCTATTCAGCCACGCTCCGAAGGTCTGGGCTGGATCGAACCGATCGAGCGCCTGGTGCGCGCGCAGAAACCCTTCCTGCACTGCGTCCTCGGCATCTTCGTGCGTCATCACAATCGACCGCGCCACTATGTAGGCGCGCCGCTGGTGCAAACGCACGAGACCGGCAAAACCCCGCTCGTCACCATCTCTGGCCAGACTTACGAGCTCTCGCTCCTCATCAGAAATACGTGTGGATGCGTTCAACTGTTGAGGGGCTGACAGCGGTGGCGGCAACGTGGTCTGGCCGTAAGATACGGCTGGAGCGGACCCATCGGCGGCCCCATTCGGCTCGCCTGCGCCGTCGCTATCGTCCCTTGTCGGCACGCCGCGTCGCGTCCTAGTGAACCGGGCCCATGGACCCGCGTGCGCGGCCGGTTCTGAAAAGCAGCAGCAGCGGCAGTGCGAGTATCAGCACCAGGCCGCTGTACAGGTAAATCTTCGAGAACGCGAGCATGCTCGATTGTACCGTCACCTGACGATCGAGGATAGCGAGCGCCTGTTGCTGCGCCGTCATCGGATTGATTCCGCGCGAGACGAGTCCGCGCGTCAGCATCGACAGTCTGCTCACGGTTTCAGGGTCGTTCGTGCCCACGTGCTCGACAAGCAAGGCCTTCTCGATCGCCATGAAATGCGCGAGCAGCGTCGCCATTACCGCAATGCCCAGTGAGCCGCCGAGCTGCCGCATCAGGTTGAACATGCCGGTGCCTTGGGCGAGATCCTTCACCGGCAGATCCGCCATGGTGGCATTAGTAAGCGGAACGAAGATGAGACCGAGCGCGACGCCACGCAGGATCAATGGCCAAAACAAATCGTATTGCCCGCTCGCGGATGTCAGATGCGACATCTTGAGCATGGACCAGAAGAAAAGAAAAGCGCCCACAATTACCGTGTAACGCGCGTCGAGGCGCATCGCGTTTCGGCCCACTACTGCCATTGTCACAGCCGAGGCAATTGCTCCCGGCAGGATGATCTTTCCGGTCTGCCATGCCGTCATTTGCAACAACTGCTGCAAAAAAACGGGAAGAATAAATACTGAGCCGTAGAGCGCGAAGCCGAGCAACAGTCCAAACGTCACGCCGGCAGTAAGCTGCCGACTTTTGAGAATGCGAAAGTTGATTACCGGCTCGTCGGTTGTAAGCTCGTGCCAGATCAGCGCGATGCCAGACAGCAGCGCGGTGACGCCGAGCAGCGTCACGAAGCGCGAGTCCCACCAGTCGTAGCGCTCACCGCGCTCGAGCATCCACTGCAGAGATCCGACGCACAGCGTAAGGAGCAGGATTCCTATGTAGTCGATCTTGTCGGCCTTTTCCTGGTGTGCAGCGTCGTGCACATACGTGACCGTGAGGATCGCCGCGATGATTCCCAGTGGGACGTTGATATAGAAAATCCACGGCCACGAGTAGTTGTCCGTGATCCAGCCGCCGAGGGTCGGACCGAGCGTCGGCCCAACCATCACTCCGACGCCGAAGATCGCCATCCCGGTTCCGGCTTCCTCTGGTGGGAACGATTCGTATAGCGTGGCTTGCGCAGTGGAGAGCAGCGCACCACCGCCGATGCCCTGCACCACGCGCCAGAAGATGAGGCCGAGCAGCGAGTGGGCCGAACCGCAGAAGAACGACGCGAGTGTGAAGAGAAGGATCGAGCCGGTGAAGTATCGTTTGCGCCCGAAGAACGCCGACAACCACCCCGACATCGGAATGATGATGACGTTGGCGATGATGTATGCGGTGGACACCCATGCGATTTCGTCGAGAGTCGCGCCGAGGTTTCCCATCATGTGCGGGATGGCGACGTTTACGATCGAGGTGTCGATCAGCTCGAGCATCGCCGCCATGGTGACCGTGGCGGCGATGATGTACTTGTGTGCGTAGCGATCCTCGGAGGATGTCGTCATCCCCGAAGACCGAAGGACGGCGGTACTCACCGGTTCGATGTGTCCACGTGAACGGTCGCCGACAGGCCCGGACGGAGCGGGTGATTGCCCGCGCACGGCTTCGTTACGGCGATACGCACGGGAACCCGCTGTACAACCTTGGTGAAGTTTCCTGTCGCGTTGTCGGGCGGCAGCAGCGCGAACTTCGCTCCGGTGGCGCCGCTCACGCTCGCGACTTTTCCTTCGCCGACGCATCCGCCGTAAGCGTCGATCTCGAATTCCACCGGCTGACCCGGGCGAATCTTCGCGAGCTGCGTTTCTTTGAAGTTCGCGGTGACCCAAACGCCGGTGTCGGCCACGATGCTGAGCAGCGGCTGACCTGGGGAGACGAGTTGGCCGACCTCGACCTGCTTACGTGATACTTCGCCCGATGCCGGCGCGGTGATGCGCGTGTAATCGAGCTGTAACTGCGCGTTCGCGACAGCGGCGCGCGCGGCAAGCGTCCGCGCGTTGGCGACGCGTACTCCCGCCTCTGCCGTGTTTACCGTACCGCCGGCAGCGGCGGCCTGTCGCTCGGCGGCGAGAAGATTGGCGTGCGCGACAGCTGCCATTGCCTGCGCGGCATCGAGCTGCTGCCTGGATATGATCTGCTTGTCGGCCAGTTCCCGCGCGCGGGCAAGATCGGCGTCGGCCTTGTTGGCGTTGGCGCGTGCCGCGCCGATCTGCGCATCCAGCGCCGCACGCTGACCCGCCGCACTCTGTACCTGCGCCTGCGCCTGACCGGCAAATCCACCGCCACCTGCGGTTGCTTCTGCCGCGGCCAAATCCGCCTGTGCCTGCTGCACGCGCACAACGTAATCAGCGTCATCGAGCTGCACGAGCAGCTTTCCCGCTGCCACGTGGTCGTTCTCGCTGACGTCGACCGTCTTCACATAGCCGCCGACCTTCGCCAACACCGGAACGATGTGTCCGTCGACCTGCGCGTTGTCGGTCGATTGATGCGAGCGTCCGTAAGACCACTTCTGGAACGCCCAGATCAAAAGGATCAGTCCGACAGCTCCCACGATTGGAAGCACGAACTTTTTCTTCGAAGGCTTGACCGGATCGCTCGCGGTCGACTTGCCGTTGCGGGAAATGGGAGTCGCGGGTGATTCGGATTCGATTGCGGTGGCCATAACTTTTCCTGTTGTAAGCCTATTTGAGAGTTGTAACGCTTCCCGTTGCCCGGGCGAGTGATACGCGCGCGAGCGCGTATGCCGTCTCCGCGTCGTTTACGAGCGTCCGGGAGGCGGTGAGTGCAAGAGAAGCGTTTACTACGTCGGCGTTACCGGCAACTCCGGCGTTGAAGCGATCACGCGCCTGGGTCACCTCTTGCTCCGCGAGACGCAGTCGTTCGCGAGCCGCGTCGAGCTGTTCGCGTGCATTGGAGATATCGAGGAGTGCGCTGCGTACATCGACCTGGGCCTGTTGCTCGAGGTCGCGGCGCCGAATCTCGGCTTCCTTGACAACCGACTGCTGCTGCTGGATTCGCGCCTCTCTGCGGAAGCCGTCGAAAATCGGCACGCTTACCTGGAGGCCCCAGGTGTACGTGTTGAGAAGTCGCGCGCCATTCTTACCAATCGCGCCGTCATCAGCGACGAGACCTAACGAAGGAAGGCGCTCGGCTTTGATTGCTGACACACCCTGTTTTGCGGCGCGAATGCGCTCCTCCTCGGCGACGAGATCCGGCCGATTGCGCAATGCCTGAGTCACGAGGGTCGCTTCATCCGGAAGGGTTTCGCCTTTAGTCGCCGGCGAGAGCGAATCGGCCAGCACGACTTCCGTTCCGACGGGCAGCGCGAGAGAGCGTAGAAGATCGAGGTGCGCGTGATCGCGCGTGTTGCGCGACGCAATAAAGCTCGCGCGCGTCGCCGCGAGCTGCGCGCGCGCACGAGTGACGTCGAGTCCCACACCGGTACCAGCCCGGAGCTGCGACTCAGCGATTCGGAGAAGCTCGGTGGCGAGCACTGTATCGGCCTGTCGGGCGCGAAGATCTGCATCGGCCCGCATCGCTCTCACGTATGCATTCGTCGCGATCGTCGCGGCCTGCTCGGCGGTTGCATCGGCGTCCGCGCTCGAAGAGCGGGCCTGTGCCTGTGCGGAACGAACGCGTCCGACCGCGCCAAAATCGACGAGGTTCTGTTGAACCCGCGCGCGAACGTCGAGGGTGTTGACCGGGCCTTCTACCTGACCTTTCGGATCGAAGATCGGCTGCTGGCCCGGAGGAGTCGGGAACTCGATACCCAGAGTCGAAGTGTTGAAGGTGCGGCCGGCTTCCTGGACATAACTGCTGAATGTCGGCAAAAGGTCAGCTTTGCGCTCACGAACGCGAGCCTGCGCCGCATCGGCACGGAGTCGCGCGCCCTGCGCCAAAGCGCTCTGGCGCGCGGCAAGGCGCGCCGCGTCGCCCAGAGTGAGAGAAAGAGTGGTCGCGTTCTGGGCGTTCGCGATTTGGAGATTAAAGGCGGTTGCCGCAGCCGCGATCAACAGACGAACGCGGACGCCAGAGGAGATTCTAGTCATTTAGGGTTGGTAGGAACGGGACCGGATCCGCGGGAGCGCCATCGGCCTGCGCGTGGGCACCATCGGATGCCGTGATTGCCTGGAGATAGAAGTGCGCGACCTCGCGAAAGACTTCGTCTTCATTCTTGTGGCAGAGGAGCGGTACACCCGTGCGCTCCTGGCGCCAGATACCATTCATCACGGTGAGAGCGACGAGCATGCGTGCGGCGACCATCGGGTCGAGCTCGCGAAACTCGCCACTCTCGATTCCGCGGCGGATGATTCCGCTCAGGAGTTTCTGTCCGCGTGCGACGACTTCGTTCGCGTAGAACTCGGCGAGGTCGGGAAACTGGTGCAGCTCACCGAGCACGAGTCGATGGATGGTCATGAAAATCGGTGACCGGACGAACTGCCAATAGCCGCGCATTGCGGCGTGGAGCTGGGACGTGGGCGTGCCCTGAGTGATAGTTTTTTCGCCCGACTCAATCGCGGCGACCGCTGTCTGGCGGATGACCTCGCGGAAGAGCTCTTCCTTGTTAGGGAAGTAGAGGTAGATCGTGCCCTTGGAGACTCCGGCGCGCTTGGCGATGTCCTGGAGTCGGGCGTTGGCTAGCCCGCATTCGCCGAAAACCTCGAGCGCGGCATCGATGATTTGCTGGGGTCGGTGCTCGGGGCGTCGCCGCCACTTCGGCGGGGCGGCCTTCGTTTTTGTTGGCGCGGACTTGGTATTCGGCATGCCTAAACAAATAGTTACTGACCGGTCAGTAATATACTTGTCAGCTTGCCGTCCGTCAATTCCTCCGCTAGCCTAGGTGTGCGAAGCTTCCGCCGCCGGGGCTTCCTTCTCGCCGCGATAGCTCGCGTTCGTCAACAGCACTATCGAGGTCAAAAGCAGAAACAATACGACGGCGCCCAGAATCAACCCGGTGAGCGCCGGAGCCAGATCCGTCCTCTTCTTCGTTGCCGTCACTTCGCCCCCGAATCGCCCGAGACTCTTGCCTTCGTCACAGTGTCGTTCTGACTGATCTTCGGAACTACGTCGAGACCTTCAACCACTTTTCCAAACACGGTGTGCACCCCGTTCAGGTGCTTTGTGTTCTGCTCATTCAGGACGATGAAGAACTGGCTGCCGCCGGTGTTCTTGCCCGCATGCGCCATGGACAATGCACCGACCTGGTGGGTGTGTGGATTGCCCTTCGTCTCGCAATCGATCTTGTATCCCGGACCGCCTGTCCCCACTGGACCCTTCGCTGCCTCTCCACCTTTGGAGTACGGGTCTCCGCCCTGGACCACGAAATCCTTGATGACGCGATGGAACTTCGTTCCGTCGTAGAAACCAGAGTTAGCGAGCTTCTCGAAGTTCGCGACGGTATTGGGCGCCTCCTTCTCAAATAATTCGGCGCGCATTGTCCCCTTGTTGGTCTCTATCGTTGCAAACTTTGTCATTTGTATGTCGACTGGTAGAAGGTATCGGGTCCGAAATTTAGTTGAATCAGGACGCGCTTGGTCGCGTGGACTCGTTGCCATTACGCGCGATATCTGATCGCGCCGAGCTGCCAGTCGTCGTGCCGCTTCCCGCCTCCCGCCTCCCGCCTCCCGCGCTAAACTGCGCCTTCCGTTCCGGACTCGCCTGTGCCAGAGCACGCCGAACGCCTTCCGCGTCGAGGTCCGTCCCATAGACGGGGGTTCCCGGCTGCTGCTTCCAGGATTCATCAAGCCCACCTGCATCGACCGGGTCGAAACCGAGCTCGTCGACGAGTCGCATCACGACATCTTTGGCCGCACTGTCATCGCCCGCGACGGGGAGCGCAATGCGCCCAGGCGTGCCCTTTGGTTTTCCCAACTCGAGCAAATGCTGCGCGTAGATGTTGTTGAATGCCTTGACCACAGGCCAGTTGAGCAGCTTCGACACCCACCGCGTCTCGGTCATTCCGTTTTCGATCTCCTCGATGCGACCGTCACGCTGCGGGTAATAGTTGCCGGTATCGACGACCACCGTGCTGGTGGGCACGTTCGCGAAGAGATCTTTGGGTAGGTCTCGCTCGGCCTTGAGTGGAATCGAGATGATCACCACTTCCCCGGCTTTTGCTGCTTCCTTCACCGTGACTGGTGTCGCGCCGGTTTCCTTCGCGAGATCGATGAGCGTTTCGGGGCCGCGCGAGTTGGCGACGAAGACTTCGTGACCGAGCTGGGCGAACCGACGCGTGAGTGTGCCGCCGATGTGGCCAGCGCCGATGATGCCGATTTTCATACTTCCTCCTGTCGTTGCAACGGTGATGATACAGTGTTGGAGGGGCAGATGTCAGCCAGCGTACAGGCTTCACACTTGGGCGATCGCGCGTTGCAGACTCGCCTGCCGTGAAAGATCAGTAGATGTGCAAGCAGCGCCCAATCCTCGCGCGGGAACAGCCGCATCAGGTCCTGCTCCACCTTGATTGGTTCGGTTTCACTCGTAAGTCCGAGCCGCACGCTCAGTCGACCGACATGAGTATCGACTACTACGCCTTCATTTTTCTGGAACGCGTTCCCTAACACGACATTGGCCGTCTTCCGGCCGACGCCGGGCAACTCGACGAGCGCGTCCATCGATTCCGGAACTTCACCATCGTACCGCTCGACGAGAGCCTTGCCGAGTCCGAGGAGGCTTTTTGCTTTGTTGCGGAAGAATCCGGTGCTCTTGATCAACTCCTCCAGCTTTTCCCGCTGCGCATCAGCGAGTGCACGCGCGGTCGGGAAAGTCTCAAAGAGCAGTGGTGTCACCATGTTGACGCGCTTGTCGGTGCACTGAGCGCTCAGGATAGTAGCCACGAGGAGTTGGAGTGGCGTTCGGTGATCCAGCTCGCAGTGCGCATCGGGATGTGCTTTCCGCAGGCGCGCAAATATCTCGAGGGCGCGGCCAGGCAACGCCCGCTTTGGAATTCGCTTCACCCGTGCCGCCTCTTTCGCGCAAACTCGAGGACGTCGTCCGCGCTCCGCGTGTTCAGAATTTCGCCAGCCTCCAGCCACGCCTTCCGAGCCATACCAATCCCAAGATGGACAGTGTCCAGTCCAGCCGTCGAGTGGGCGTCCGGCCCGATCTCGATCGTCACTCCGAGCTCTTTCGCCTGTCGACAGTAGCGCCAATCGAGATCCAATCGATGAGGATCGGCGTTCAGCTCCACGGCGACTCCGACTTCTGCTGCTTTCTCGAGGACTGCTTCGATGTCGATCGTGTACGGTTCGCGCGACAGCAACAACCGCCCGGTCGGATGCGCGAGGATTGTGAGGTGCGGATCGTCGAGCGCTGTCAGTACTCGCTTCGTCATGGCGTCGCCGTCCATGCTGAAGCGCGAATGGATGGAGCCGATTACATAGTCGAACAGGTCGAGCGTCGCGGAATCGTAGTCGACGCGCCCGTCGGCGAGGATGTCGGCCTCGATTCCTTTGAGAATGCGGAAGCCTTTCATCCGCGCGTTGAGACGATCGATCTCTTCGAGCTGGCGCATGACTTTGTCGCGCTTGAGACCGCCCGCGTAAAACGCTGACTCGGAGTGATCCGAGATCCCGATGTAGTCCCAGCCTCGCTCCTTTGCCGCGTTGGCCATGGCCTCGATCGTCGCGCTGCCATCCGAATAATCCGAGTGGCAGTGCAGCACGCCTCGGAGATCCTCGAATGTCAGGAGATTCGGCAGCTCGCGCCGCGCCGCAGCCTCGATCTCGCCCATTCCTTCGCGCAGCTCCGGCGGAATGGGCTGCAGGTCGAGCGCGGCGAATAAAGCGTCCTCGTCCTTGAGCGCGACACGCCTTCGCGCTTCCGAGTCTGCTCTCCCGCCTCCCGCCTCCCGCTTCCCGCTTCCCGCCTTCAGCAGAGAATTCCCCCTGATCTCGAATCCCCGGCTGTCCGCGAGCACGGCCATCTCCTCAACGTGCGCCGAGCTGCCCGTCGCGCGCCATAAGGCGAGTGCGTACTCCGATTTGTCGACGCAGTGGAGATCCAGGTGAGTCCCGTCGACAAAGCGCAGGTGCACTGAGCCGGGTTCCTCGTTTGTGTCCGCCTCACGCACGCCGGGCGATCGCGCGAATGATTCCGCGACCTTCACGGGATTCGCTGAGCATTCGGCGACGATGTCCACATCGGCGATAAGCTCGTTGTGGCGTCGAATCGACCCCGCGATCTCGGCGTTGCTGACATCGGGGTGTTTGCGAACGTTGGTAAGTAGCAAGTGCGCTTCTACCAACGCGGCTGGCAGTCGCTGCAGATGCGCATTCCGGCGCAGGATCTCGATCCCGCGCAGGATTTTCTCAGCCGTCTTCTTGCCGAACTTCGGCAGCTCGGCGAGCTGACCGTTTTGCGCGACGCGCTCCAGATCTTCGATCGTCTCGACGCCGAGGGTGTCGTGAATGAGCTGGATCTTGGCGGCGTTTAGTCCGGGAATGCGGAGGAGGTCGAGCAGTCCCGCGGGTATTCCTTCGCGGAGCTGGTTAAGGTATGAGGACTCACCGGTTTCGACGAGCTCCCGCACCACGGAGAGCGTTGCGGGTCCGATGCCCGGCGTGTCCGCGAGCTCGCCGGAACGAACCAGCGGGCCCAAATCGTCAGTGTCGAGTGCAATGAGGGCTCGGGCTGCGCCGGCGTATGCGCGCGCCTTGAATTTCTGTTCGCCTTTTACTTCGAGGAGCGCGCCGATCTGCGAGAGTACATGCGCGGCAGAGCGAGAGTCCATGCCTCCCAATATATGGAGGCGCTACTTCAGATTGTCTCTTCGATCCCGGCGTGGAAGGGCAGGGTCTTAACGATCTCTTCGATCTGCTTCTGAATGAGCTCGAGCTCCTGGCCGGCGCCTTCGCTGTCGAGCATGCCATGCCGCATGGTAACCGCCACGCGGTTCATGTACTTGATCTTGGTGATGATTTCTTCCGTGGCCCGGCGGAGTCGGATGTAGCGGCGCTTGTCGGCAAGTGCGCGGTGACAGCGGCGCTCGAGGTCCTGGGGTGTGAGCTTGCGGGCGACTTCGACTGCCTCGGCGATCGTCCGGCCTGGCACGGCGCCGTGATCCGGGATCCCCATCTGGTCGCTGTTGGGATCACTGAACCACAATCTTCCAATGTATTCCACGCCGTCATAGGCGAGACGGAGCGCCACCCTGTATTCCTTGCCGTCGACCGTAATCGAGCTGATCGCGTGCTGTGTTACGCCTGAGTCTGATGTCATACCTGAATTTCAGCTTCGAACGGGCGGATTGGTATCATCAAGGAATGGGTCGAGTGCCGCAAAGAGCCTCTCCGGCTGTTCAACGTACGGCACATGGCCGCACTCGTCCAGAACCACAAGGTTCGTTTCGAGCACACGGGCGGCTTCTCTGGAAGACGCTAATGGAATGGGATCGTCACGGCCGGCGATCACTATCGAGGGGATTCCGACCCCGTGGAGATCGCGGATGAGGTCAAAATCACCCAGGCTTTCCCATACCGATTGTTGAATTCTGCCAACCACTCTGAAGGGTGTGAGGTCCGTTGCTCTGCGTGGATCTGAAAAATAACCAGCGACACTCAGTTCGAACGCCCGTTGTCGGTACGCGTCAGGGTCTCGTTCGCGAAGACCGGACGCAGCCAGCTCTTCGCGCATGCGTTGGATTTCCGGACTCTGTTGCCGCCGCGCAAACTCCCTCTCGAACTCGGCGCGGTACTCCCTCGTCAATGGAGCTGGATTGATAAGCGCCAAACGAGCGGGCGGAACCAAGTGAGGGTTTCGACGCTGCTCGATCGCGTAAAGAAGCGCGAGCATCGCTCCCCAGGAGTAACCGACGATTGATAGGGGCTCGAGCCGAAATTCCTGGACGACTGCTCCAAGATCTTCCACGTGCGTTTGCCAGGTGACCGGATCACGCACGTCGGATTTGGATTGTCCGCCTCCGCGCTGGTCGTAGAACAACACCTCGTGCCTTTGCGCCAGGCGCAGCATCTGGGGCAGGAGGTATCGATGATCAGCGCCCGGTCCGCCATGCAGCACCAGCAGCTTGGGACGCGCCCGCCCGGACTGGTTGGTCGACTCGCCGTACTTCGCCCAATACAGCGGCGACGCGGTCGTAGTCGTGAACCCTTCTTCGCGCGGCGCCGGGATCGGCTTGGGCATCGACGCGCTCAGCGCGCCGTGAAGTCAATCTTCGCGGTTACCGCGCGGCAGGTCGCCGCGATCAGCTCGGCGGCGTGATCTAGATCCTGGACGCTCACGAGCTCGTTCGGCGAATGCATATATCGGTTGGGCACGGACACGAGCGCGGTGGCGACGCCTTCGCGCGCGATGTGGATGGCGTCGGCGTCGGTGCTGGTGTCGCGCCCGGCGGCATGCAGGGAGAAGGGAATCTTCCGCTCTTCAGCGGTCTGCCGCAGAAGCCCAAAGACCACCGGCGAAATGATGGACCCTCGCGTCAATACCGGACCGGCGTCGATCGCAGCCTCGCCGTACTCCTTTTTCTCGACGCCGGGATGATCGATTGCGAACGTGACATCGACGACGATTGCCATCTGCGGTCCGATGCACGTCGCGCAGATACCTGCACCGCCGCCTCGGTAGCCAATCTCTTCCTGAGTTGTCGCGACCGCTACGACCTTCGCGCCACCCGGCGTTTCCGCGTACCTGCTCAACGCCTCGAGCACGACGAACGCGCCGATGCGATCGTCGATCGAGCGCGATACCAGCCTCCCATTCGGAAACTCCATCGTCCGCGAATCGATCACACCGGCGTCGCCGACGAGCACCATCTTCTCGGCTTCCGCCTTGCTCTTGGCGCCAAAATCGACCCAGAGGTCCGTGAATTTGGCGGCCTTCTCGCGCTCGTCCGGTTTGATGAGATGGATTGGCTTCTTGCCGACCACACCGAACACGTCACCGTCGCGTCCGATGAATCGCAAACGCTGGCCGATCAAAACCTGCGAATCCCAACCGCCGATTGGCTGGATGTAGCCATATCCCTGGTCGTCGATGTAGCTGATGATGACGCCGATCTCGTCGATGTGGCCGGCGAGCATTATCGTCGGGTTACCGCCGCCGTTTACTTCAGCGAGGCTGTTGCCGGCAACATCGCCACTTACTTTCGCGAATTTTCTTGCTCTCTCGCGCCATATCTTCGCGGGCGCTGCCTCGAAGCCCGACGGCCCCGGCGTATCAAGAAGTTTCTTCAGGAACTCGAGTGATTCAGAGGAGATCATCGGGCGAAATTGACAGGCGGTTGAGTCATCGATCGGGGAGCGCGCGAGGCGGTCGAATGTAGCATGCGCCGCGACAGTCCGCAGAGACCGTGCGCGAACGACTCTTGCAACCGAAGTACGCGTTCCACGAATACTTACCGAATCTCTCCTCCTATGCAAATCAAAGTGATTGCCGCGGTCATCATTCTGGGGCTGTCGTCGACAGTCTCATCCGGAACATTGGCTGCGCAGAACACCACGGCCTCGGCGCCACTCGCCGACATCAGATACGAGGTTACGTTCACGCGCGCGAACGCTGGTCGCAGCGTGGTCGGGTCCGCGATGACGTTCACCGTCGGCGGAAATGCGCCGGTGATACTATCGCTGCCGGCGTGGACTCCGGGCGCGTATGAGATTTCAAATTTCGCCCGCAACGTCGCGAACTTCTCGGCGGAGCAAGGCGGAGCGTCGTTGACGTGGGACAAGCTAGACCCCGATACCTGGCGGGTGCGTCCGCGTGGCGCCGGCGAAGTCACGGTGCGCTTCGAGTATCAGGCAGACAGCCTCGATAACGCGAACACCTGGGCCCGTCCTGATTTCCTCCTCTTCAACGGCACGAATCTCTTTCTCTATCCCGAAGGGCGAGGATTCGATTTTCCCGCGGCAGTCACGGTGAATACAGAGCCGGGGTGGAAGATCGTCACAGGCATGATGCCAACGGGCACGCGCCGGTTTTCAGCGCCGAACTATCACGATCTGGTCGACATGCCGTTCTTCGTTGGGCAATTCGATGTCGATAGCACGTTGATCGCGAACCATTGGGTCCGATTTGCAACGTATCCTTCGGGGAGCGTTACCGGTGGACCGCGGATCGCCGTGTGGGAGACACTCAAGCGCGTAATCCCCGCAGAGGGTCGTGTGTTCGGAGAGATTCCGTGGACGACGTATAGCGTGATGCAGATCGCGGATCCTTCCTTCGGCGGCGGCTCCGCTCTCGAGCACCAGAACTCGCACGTCGCCATCTATGGCACATCTCTGCTTGGTACTCCCGTCATCATGTCGATCTATTCCCACGAGATCTTTCATTCGTGGAATGTCAAGCGCCTGCGCCCGACGGACATCTTTCCGTATCGCTACGATCAGCCACAGCCGACGACACTGCTCTGGATCAGCGAAGGAATCACCGACTACTACGCCGACCTCGCCGAGGTTCGCGGCGGAGTGATTAACGCGGCCGGATTCTATTCCGCGACGGGCGGAAAGATTTTTGACGTTGCGCAGCTCCCGCCAACCTCATTAGAGGACGCATCGCTTTCGACGTGGATTCACCCGCGCGATGGATCGGGGTACATCTACTACCCGAAAGGATCGCTCGCCGGCTTCATGCTGGACGTCATGATCCGCGACGCCAGCGACAATCGGCGTTCGCTGGACGACGTGATGCGCGAGCTCTATAACACCGCGTGGAAGAATGGGCGCGGCTTCACGGCGGACGAGTGGTGGGCAGCGGTTGGTCGCGCGGCAAGCGGAAAATCTTTCACCGATTTTTACTCGCGTTATATCGATGGCCGCGAGGATTATCCCTGGGATGCCGTGCTCCCGCTAGCGGGGCTTAGGCTCGCGCGCGATACGATCAATGAGCCGCGCGTTGGAATCGCGACGGTTCAGGACAGCGTCGGCGTGCACGTCACGCAGATCGTTCCGGGCAGCGCCGCCGAGGGAGCGGGAGTTCAGCCCGGGGATTTACTGGTGTCCGTCGGAGGAATAAGCGCGGGCGATCCCACGTGGGCAGAGCAGTTCCGCGCAAAATACGGGCGATCGCAGCAGGGCTCGGCGCTGCCAATTGTCGTGCGGCGCAATGGGCGTGAACAGACTCTTTCTGCGCGACTGAATTTCGTGCCACGGGTCGAGAGCAGACTTGTAGAGAATCCGCGGGCGTCGGCGAAGGCAAGACGGGTTAGGGACGGCATCTTGCGCGGCACAACCACTCCTTGACTGCCACTTACGACTACCAGCTGGGAGCAGTGGGCGGAGCGGCCGGGGGCTGTGAGCTTTGACTGCGCATTGCGGACCAAGTGCACTGCTGACTGCTGACTAATTGCGGATTGGGACACCCACTGCGGAAAAGCAACAACGACAAAACGGGGTATCGGGTGCCGGGGGCTGGGCATTGGGCACCAGGTAAAGGCACCGTTTTACCTCGCACCCAGTACCTAGTACCCGGCACCTGACACCCCGTTTTTTTGTTTTTGTATTGTGTGTAGTCAGCGGTCCGGCAGTTATTTGAGGATCGTCTTCGCGATGGTCTGTAACTGCATGTTGGACGTTCCCTCGTAGATCGTCCCGATCTTCGCATCGCGGTAGAACTTCTCGACCGGATAATCCTTGGTGTATCCGTAGCCGCCGAATAGCTCCACGCACAGCGATGTCACGCGCTCGCAGACCTGCGACGAGAAGAGCTTCGCCATCGCGCCTTCCCGAGCGATGTCCTTGCCCGCGTCCTTGAGGCGCGCGGCGTTGTAGACCATTAGGCGTGCTGCTTCCAGGTCCGTCGCCGCCTGCGCAAGCTGAAACTGGACGCCCTGGAATTCGGCCAGGTTCTTTCCAAACTGCTTTCGCTCGTTGACGTACTTGATGGTCGCACTGAGCGCACCCTGCGCGACCCCAATCATCTGTGCGCCGATTCCGATGCGTCCGCCATTCAACGTATTGATCGCGATCTTGTAGCCCTGGCCCACCGGGCCGAGCACGTTCTCCTCGGGCACCTCACAGTTGTCGAGCAGGAGCTCGGTGGTGCTCGATGCGCGAATGCCGAGCTTGTCTTCTTTCTTCCCGACTTTGAATCCCTTGAAGTCGCGTTCGATGATGAACGCGGTGATGCCGCGATAGCCAACTGAGGGATCGGCGTTGGCGAAGACCACGAACACGCCCGCCTCTGCACCGTTCGTGATCCATAGTTTCTGCCCGTTGAGGATCCAGCGGTCGCCGTGCTTTTCGGCGCGTGTTGCCAACCCGAATGCGTCCGAGCCGGATCCGGACTCTGATAGCGCGTAAGCGCCGACGACTTCGGAATTGAGTAGCGGGAGGTACTTGGACTTTTGTGCGCCTGTTCCATACGCGACGATGGGATAATTGACGAGCGTGTTCTGGACGTCGCAGACGATCGCGGCGGCTGCATCGACCTTGCTGATCTCTTCAACGGCGAGCGTCACCATGAAGAGCGTCCCACCGGCACCACCGTATTCTTCCGGCACCTCGATCCCCATCAAGCCGAGCTCGAAGTATTTGGGAAGCAGCACAGGATCGATCCGGCCGGCTTTCTCCATCTCTAGAACTCGCGGACGCACCTCTTCCTCCGCAAAGGCCGCGACAGCTTCGCGAAACATGATCTCCTCTTCGGAGAGGAGCGTCAGCGCAGGAGTGCTGGCCGTAGCGTCAGCTTCCATAGTTCGCGGCAGGCGGGAGGCGGGAGGCGGCAGGCGGCAGGCGGGAGGCGGGAGGCGCGAAGAACACTACGCCCCTCGTGACATTGCGGTGACGCGCGCTGTCCTCGCGCGACAAGCGTCGCCGCAAAGCTTCTCCGAGCACTCGGGATCCCAGCAGCGATCGCCCTCGGCGCCCGCCGGGTCGAAAACCGGTTGAACGCCGGCGCGATCGAGAATGAGCTCGGCCAACTTCTCGTGGACACCAAACGCGGGGGTAACGCTAAAAGTGACGCCAGCAAAATCACGCGCTGCCTGCGCTACCATGCGCGGGATGTCAGTCGTCGAATGGCGTCCCGGCGAGAGCATGTACGGAAATACTACCACCTCCGTCGCACCGCCCTTCACGCAGTCGGCGAAGCCGCGGGCGATATCAGGCTCCGCTAGCTCCATGTGCGCGTAACGCACCACGACATCAGCCCCGGCCATCGTCTGCAGCAGATTCGCCATGCAGCGCAGCATGTCATTGGCTTCCGCTTTCTGGGAGCCGTGATCGACGATCAGAATTCCACGCATGTAGAGAAGATTAGCGTGCGCGCTTCGTCGGTGCTAATGCGCGGCTTCGTCGAGACCCGTGCCCTTGTGCCACACGGGGCGCGCAAGGCCGCCGGCGTCCTCGTAGAACTGGATCTTGCCGGGCGAATACATCTTCGTGAGGAAAATGATCTGTCCGGTGTGCATCGAAAAATGCTCGACGACGTGGTAGATCGCTGCGAGGACAGTCGTGTCGCGCCCTTGAATCACAATGGACCGCTCGAGATCGGCTTCGGTGAGTCGGGCAAGCACAGCGTCCGCCTCACGCAGGACAGCGTCGAGGTTGTTGAGAAGCGTTGTTGCGTCTCCAGTCTGCCTCGACAAAAACTCGCTGCTGCGATCGCGACTCACCGACCGTCCGCCGACACCGCCCAGGATCCACTCGGTGACGTTGCCGGTAAGATGCAGGAGAAGATTCCCGACGCTGTTCGAGCCCTGGTTCGGACGTGCCCACACGACGCCGGCCGGAATGGAGTCGACACATTGCCGAATCTTTATCGGATACTCTTTCGTCAACCAGTAGCGGGAACGAGAAAGAAAAATCTCCGCGGCGGACATCAGGCCGTCTTTGCCTCGACGGCTGCGAGGGTGTCGCGAAATACTTCGAGAGCGAGCTCGACTTTTCCGAACGGTGCTGAAACCTGGACGCCTTGCACATGTGGCCGGACCCGCTCGAGCATCTCGCGCGCAATCGCGATGCCCTCGGCGACACCATGTTCCTTGGACTTCGCACTCGCCCCTCGCATGCGCTCGATGATCTTTGGCGGCACGACTACTCCCGGCACTTCGTTGGCCAGGAACTCCGCGTTGCGGAGCGACACGAGCGGCCAGATCCCCGCGACGATTGGAATTCGAGTGTGCTCGATCGTCGAGAGAAATTTCTCGAGCTGATTGACATCGAACACAGGTTGCGTGATCGCGTATTCCGCGCCTGCTTCAACCTTCCACTCGAAGCGCCTGAGCTCCTGCGCCGGATCGAGCGCGGCAGGATTCACTCCGACGCCGATCGTGAACTTCGTCGGCTGGCCGATCGCGTTACCGCCGGGATCCAGACCGTGATTCAGGTTGTTGACGAGATTGGTTAGCCCGATCGCATCGATGTCGAACACCGCCGTCGCGTTTGGATAAGGTCCCATCTTGGGCGGATCCCCGGTGATGAGGAGGAGATTGCGCAGACCCACCGCGGCGGCGCCGAGCAAGTCGCTCAGCATACCAAGGAGATTGCGATCTCGGCAGCAGTAATGGATCACCGTCTCGATGCCGACCTGTTGCTCGATCAGCACGCTCGTAAGGAGCGCACCCATCCTGCTCTGCGCGCGTGGGCCGTCCGGTACGTTCACCGCATCGACTCCGGCATCCCGTAGCGACGCGACGTCGCGGAGCATCTTGGAGGCGTCGACACCACGCGGTGGCACGATCTCCACCGACGTAACGAACTCACCGCGCGCGATCTTGCCACCCCACTTGGAGCGGTCAGCCAGCGGAATCGGCGGAACGCCTGGATCCTCGGGAGGAAGATCCGGCTGTGCCTGTCGTCGCTCTCTCGTCGGAACCCGCGGTTGTCGGGGAGACAAAGGACGAACGCCCTCGACCATCGCGGCAATGTGCTCGGGCGTCGTTCCACAGCAGCCACCCACGACTTTCGCACCAGCCTGCACAAGGTGGTGCGCGTAGGTTGCCATGTACTCGGGACTTGCCATGTACATGCTGCGGCCGCTCACATCGCGCGGCATTCCAGCGTTTGGCTGCGCGCTCAACTTGCGCCGTGTGACGGGCACCATCTTCTCGATCGCGTCGAGGATGATCTGCGGCCCAACGGAGCAATTGAGTCCGATGATGTCGGCACCAAATGCATCGAGCGCCTGACCGATGTCTTCGACGGTCACGCCGTACGGCGTGTGACAATCGGAACCGATCGTCATTTGCGCGATCACCGGAATCGTCGGATCTACTTCGTGGGCAGCAAGAATTGCCTGCTCGATCTCGTGCAGATCGGCGAACGTTTCGAG
This sequence comes from Gemmatimonadaceae bacterium, assembly GCA_045803975.1. Taxonomy (GTDB): domain Bacteria; phylum Gemmatimonadota; class Gemmatimonadetes; order Gemmatimonadales; family Gemmatimonadaceae; genus UBA4720. The sequence continues at coordinate 28,705 of JBJMOA010000037.1, read as the reverse complement.
AATGAACAAATCGCAGCCGCCATCCTTGAGCGCCTGCAATTGCTCGCGGAAAACTGCCCGCGCTTCCTCGAGGCTGGTCGGCCCTAGCGGCTCGAGACGAACACCAAGCGGACCCACGGCGCCAGCGACGAGAACGTCGTCATCGGCGACCTCGCGAGCGATCCTCGTTGCGGCGCGGTTGATGTCGGCAACCTGCGACTCGAGCCCGTACTGAGCGAGCTTGACCCGGTTGGCGCCAAACGTGTTCGTCTCCAGCACCTCGGCGCCCGCCTTTTTGTACGCCTTGTGTACGTCGCGCACGAGATCAGGCGCACGAAGATTGAGCTCGTCATAGCACTGGTTGATGAACACGCCCTTGTTGTAGAGCATCGTGCCCATCGCCCCATCGAATACGATGACTTGCTGCGGATCCAGCAGCCGAGCGATCAATGGATTTTCAGGCAACCGCGGCCTCCGCTTCGGCGGCAGTACCAGTGCCGGTGGCGCGCACAGCGTAGTACTTCGCTTCGGGATGGTGGATGATCACCGCAGCGGTCGACTGCTCGGGCATCAGCTGGAAGGCCTCCGTGAGCTCCATGCCCAGTGCTTCCCTGGCGGGAAGAAGCTTGAAAACCGTAGTGTGGTCATCGAGATCCGGACAGGCGCCGTAGCCCCACGAATAACGCTTGCCGCTGTCGATCCCCAGCTCCTTCTTGATGCGCTGATGTGCCCACTCGGCGACGGCTTCTGCCGATTCGACGGAGAGTCCGTGAGAATAGAACGCTTCCGTATATTCGTTCTTCCCTTGAAGCTGCTCGAATCTCTCGGTAGCTGCTTTGCCGACTGTCACGACCTGTAGCGGCACGACGTCGACTTCGCCCGAATCGACACTGCGGATGTAGTCGGCGAGACAAAGTCGCTCACGACCGACCATGCGCGGGAAATGGAAGCGCGCGATCTCCCGCAGCGAGCCACCGTCGCTCGAGTAGGCGGCGGGGTCGTAGATGATGACGTCGTTCCCCTGCGACTGGGCAGGGAAGTATCCGTAGATGACTTCCGGCTTGATCCATCCATTCTTCTTCGCGTCTGTTTTCAGGCGCTCCAGCGTAGGCTCGAACTCGTTCTTCACGGTCGCCTTGTACTGATCGCCGGAGCCGCGCGCACCCCACTGTAGACGATAGAGCTCGTCGAGATCCAGCAAGTCGAAAACTTCGTCGAGCGGGATGTCGCGAATCACACGCGTACCCCAGAACGGCGGTGATGGAACGGGATTGTTGGCGGCGACATCGCTGCGGTCGCCTCCCGCATCGCCGACCGCGATGTCTTTGCCAACCGCGGTGCGAAGGAAAACGTCATTGCGCGCGTCGTCCAGATTCCTGACGACGAACTTCTGGCGCTTGTCCGGATCCTGAAGAACGTCCATGGTCTCCAGTCCCTCGAACGCATCCTTGCAGTAGAAGACTCCGGAGTCGTAAGCCCGCTCTCCCTCCACGAATAAAGCGCGGCGTCCGAAACGGCGGTTGATGGCGGCGCCGCCAATGAGAACCGGGATCTGCATTCCGCGCTTGTCGAGCTCCTGTACGCAGAGCGGCATCTGCTTCGATGTCGACACGAGCAACGCACTCAAGCCAATCGCGTCGGCGCCGACCTCGACCGCTTTGTCGAGAATCGTATTGACCGGCACCTGCTTGCCGAGGTCGAAGACCGTGTAACCGTTGTTGGAGAGGATTGTGTTGACGAGCGACTTGCCGATGTCATGCACATCGCCGTAGACGGTCGCGAGGACGACTTTTCCCTTCGTGTAGCCCTCGGCTTTCTCCAGGAACTGCTCGAGATGCTTGACGGCTTTTTTCATCACTTCGGCGGACTGAAGGACGAACGGTAAAATCAGCTCGCCGGCGCCGAACTTGTCGCCGACTTCCTTCATCGCCGGCAGCAGGACGTCGTTGAGGACGCGAACCGGATTCTCGCGTACGCCGGCGGCATCGAGCTGATCTTCGATTCCTTCCTTCTTCCGGTGCAGGATCATCCAATGGATCTTCTGCTCCGCCGTCATGCCGGCAGTTGGATCTTCCTTCTCCGCCTGCTCGGCGGTGCCCGAGCCGCTTGCGCTGGCGAAGTATTCGATAAAGCGCTGCAGGGCGTCGGGTTTCTTGTTGAACACCAGATCGTCGGCGAGCTCGCGTTCCTTGGCGGAAATCTCGGCGTATGGCCGTATGTGCGCGGGGTTCACGATCGCAGCGTCGAGGCCGGATTGAACGCAGTGATGCAGGAACACCGAGTTGAGGACGCCGCGCGCCTCTGGCGTCAATCCGAAGCTGACGTTGGAAACGCCGAGTATCGTCGAGACTCCAGGCAGCTCGCGTTTGATGAGCCGAATTCCTTCGATCGTCTCTTTACCCGAGTCGATCCATTCGGCGTCGCCAGTCGCCAGGGTGAACGTCAGCGCATCATAGATCAGATCTTCCGGCGAAAGCCCGTATTCACCGACAACGATGTCGTAGATCTTTTTAGCGACCTCGAGCTTCCGCTCGCGGGTCTTGGCCATCCCGATCTCGTCGATGGTGAGCGCGATCACTGCCGCGCCGTGCTTCTTGACGAGAGGAACGACTGCATCGATGCGCTTACGTCCGTTCTCCATGTTGATGGAGTTGACGATGCCGCGACCAGGGATGTGCTCGAGTGCGGCCTCGATGACGTTCGCTTCGGTCGAATCGATAACGAGCGGCGTCTCCACGCTCATCGACAACAACTTCACGACCTTCGACATCTGCTCGGCTTCATCAGCGCGCTCAGTGAGCGCGACACAAACGTCGAGTACGTGCGCGCCGGAGTCGACCTGGTCGCGCGCGACCTCGAGGATGCCCTCGTAATCGTCCGCGAGCAGCAGGCGCTTCACCTTGCGTGATCCCTGCGAGTTTACGCGCTCACCAACAAGAAGCGGAGGAGGATCCTGATGCAGGGTGATTGCACGCATGGCGGAGCTGACACGGGGGACGTGCTGAACGTGCCGGGGTGTTTTCGTTGCACGGTCGCCGTCTACCGATCGCACGGCTTTGACGATTGCCGAGAGATGCTCGGGTGTCGTGCCGCAACAGCCACCGACTATTCGTACGCCGAAGTCCTTCACGAACTCAGACAGAGCTTGTGCCATTGGCGCTGGCTCGAGCGGATACACCGCTTCACCAACCCCCGTATTGAGGGGCAGCCCAGCGTTCGGAATTACAGACAGAGGCAGGGTCGCGTGCTCGGCGAGGTATCGCACCGGCTCGCGCATGTGCTCGGGACCAGTCGAGCAGTTGAGCCCGATCACATCGACGTTGAGCGCTTCGAGCGTCGTCATCGCACTCGCGATGTCGGTGCCGAGCAGCATGCGTCCGCTCACATCGAGCGTGACCTGAGCCTGGAGCGGAATGCGGCGTCCTAATTCTGCGAACAGCTTCTCGATTCCCGCAACCGCTGCTTTGACCTCGAGAATATCCTGCGAAGTCTCGATCAGGAGCAGATCGACTCCGCCCTCGACTAGATACTTCGCCTGCTCGTAGTAATTCTCGCTCAGTTCGTCGTAGGAGATTTGCGAGAGAACAGGGTCGGAGCTGGACGGAAGCATCCCCGTCGGCCCCATCGACGCGGCTACGAATCGCGGCCGTTCGGGCGTCGCGAACTTTTCGCACGCCGCGCGCGCGAGACGAGCCGCGGCGACGTTAATGTCGCGAACCTTGTCGCCGAGTCCCCACTCATGGAGACGGCGCGGGGTCGACTGGAAAGTGCAGGTCTCGACTACATCGCACCCGACGGCGAGAAATGATTCATGGATTGCCTGAATGACATCGGGACGCGTAAGCACCAGATGATCGTTGCAACCTTCCAGCGCCTTTCCCCCAAAATCTTCGGCGGAAAGATTGTAGCGCTGGATGTTCGTCCCCATCGCGCCGTCGTAAATCAGTACGCGGCGTGAAAGCGCGTCGAGGTAGGGTGATTCAGTGCGTCGTTCGTTCATGCGGTATTGCTCGATCCCTGGATTCCTGGGCTCACGTCAGCCCCGTACGGAGCGATAACAAAAAAGCCCGCGCGTAGGCGCTGGGCGAGCGCTTTAGCGGTTTATTTAACGTGGCCGCAAGTTGCTTTAAATCGCCACGAACCTCGGTTGTGCCCTACCACTATAGTAGTGCAGAGTACCGGGCGCTGCAACTGTAAATGCGGATCGCGGACATTGAATACAAAGACAACAGCGGGGTATAGGGTGCCGGGTACTAGGTGCTGGGTCCCGGCTAAAGGCAGCTTTTACCTCGCACCCAGCACCCAGTCCCCGGCGCCCGACACCCCGCTGTTCCAGTTGCTTCCTGTCCGCAGTCGAGCTTCTAGAACTCCACCCGAAAATCTTCTGCGGGTTCTTCGCTGAGCGATCTGCCCGTCGTCCGCGACCGGCTATCGAACGATTGCACCAATGCCAGGAGCCGGTGCCGCTCGAGTGGCAGCACGAGGTAAGCCAGCGTTGCGCGCTGCAGTTTTGGCGGCAAGAAAGGCTTCTCGGCTGGCGTCTTTCCATAGACGATCAGCGCTCCGCCGGGCGTTAGCGGAAATGTCGCCGCGATCCCGCCTTCCTCGAGCGCCTCACATGAGATCACCGCTATCGTCGGTAAATCTCCGTTGAGCGCCGCTCGCGCGTCACTGACTGTCGGCGCCGACAAAACATGGTGTCCAAATCCAAGCAGCGTCTGCGCGAGCCCTTCAAGCAGCGCTGCATCAGCACCAACGAGAATCACCTTTGCCACTACGCCGTCTCCTTCAGTCAGCCAGTCGTTGAACTGATTCCAGTTCGACCTCGCTGATCTCGATCGTTTTCGTGCGCGAGGAGTGGCCGGACACGATGCACACATTGCGCCGCGAAATTTTCAGCTCCTCCGCAAGAAAATCGATTAGTGCAACTCACATCAATCTGAACAGCATCGACTCGAGGAGGTTGAGAATGATATACGCGATGATCGGAGTCACGTCGAGACCGCCGAGCGCGGGCACTACGCGCCTGAGCGGCGCGAGGACAGGCTCGCTCAGGGCGTAGCTCCAGCGAACCCACCCCGAATAAGGAGAGATCGGTAGCCAGGAGCTGATCACCCTCACGACTAGCGCGGCCTTGAGGATCGTGAAGGTCCAGCTCACGAGCAGATGAAAGATTCCTGCTGACCCTTCCTGCGAGGCGATGATCGATCTCACGACCTCGAGCCGCACAATATCGAGCAGGGTGAGCAGCAGAATTCCACCGATGACAACGGCAGCCAACGCCCACAACGGCGCTGACGCGGGAGTGCCCCCCGCACGGACAACCCGTCGCTCGATCGGTGCGATAAATGGGTCGACCGTCGAGCGGCAGAAGCGCGCGATCGCGTTGAAGGGACTGATTTTTCTGGTGCGAACGGCCCAGTCGAGCACGCAAATCGCCGCGAATACCGCGGCGATCGATAACAGCACGGTACGCAGAACCTGAATTACTGCGTCCGCACCGGCGAGGAATGTCTCCATCTACTGGAGCGTCGGTTTCATATGCAACTCCTTCACGAGGAAGGCAAATCTATCCGCTGCCTCGTCGATCAGCTTGGTCGTTGGCCTCCCCGCACCGTGACCAGACTTCGTTTCGATCCGCACCAGCACAGGGTTTGGGCAGCTCTGAGCAGCTTGCAACGTCGCCATGAACTTGAAGGTGTGGCCGGGGACGACACGATCGTCGTGATCGGCGGTGAACGCGAGCGTCGGAGGGTAACAAGTTCCAGGTTTGATGTTGTGCAGCGGAGAGTACGCACGCAGAACCTTGAACTGGTCAGGATCGTCCGACGATCCGTAGTCCGAGGTCCACGCCCAGCCGATCGTGAATTTCTGGAAGCGCAGCATGTCCATTACTCCCACTTCCGGGAGCGCGACACCGAACAGATCAGGTCGCTGCGTCATCACCGCGCCGACCAGTAATCCGCCGTTCGAGCCCCCTCGTATCGCGAGCTTCGGCGTCGACGTGTACTTCTCTCTGATGAGATACTCTGCCGCCGCAATGAAATCGTCAAAGACGTTTTGCTTCTTCGCGAGCATGCCGCCTTCGTGCCACGCCTTCCCGTACTCAGCGCCGCCACGAATGTTGGCCAGCGCGTAGATGCCGCCCATCTCCATCCACGCGATGTTCGCGGCGGAGAACGCCGGTGTCTCGGAAATGTTGAACCCGCCGTATGCATAGAGCAGCGTCGGATTGTTTCCGTTGAGCACAATGCCCTTCTTGGCGGTGATGAACATCGGGACGCGCGTGCCGTCCTTGCTGGTGAAGAAGACCTGTCGCGTCTCGTAGGGCGCGGGATCGAACGCGACCTTGGGGGCGCGGAATGTCTCGTTGCGGCGCGACTTGAGGTCGAAGCGGTACACGGTCGTCGGATAGAGAAATGAAGTGAAGGTGTAGAACATCTCGTCGTCGCCTTGACGGCCGTGGATGCTGGACACCGTTCCGATACCCGGGAGCGGCAGCTCGCCACGCATTGTGTAGCCGCCGCCCAACAATATTCCGCGATCACGAACGATCAAAGGTGCGGTGCTGGTGTCGTCATAGATGCTGCCGGGATTGCGCCGGGGCTGTGACTGCTGCCGCGGCCTCTGGTCGCGCAGGCTGCCTGGCGCGGCGGTGAAAAATCGGACGCTCGAATGCGCGTCCTGCAAATAGTTCGCGACGATGTCATTTCCAGCCATCGTCGCGCTCTCGAGTGCGTCCTTGTTTTCGGGAACGATCGTGTTCCAGCGCTCTTCGCGCGGATTGTCGATGCTGATCGCCACGATGCGTCCTTTTGGCGCGTTCCGGTCGGTGCGAACATAGAACATCGTCCCGCGGTTTCCGATGAACGCGTACTCGGCGTCGAGCCTGTCGATCAGCCTGACGACAGGATTGTCGATCTGTGGCTTGCCGGGGTTGTCCAGATCGATGAAGTAGAGTCGCGTGCGGACGTCGGTGCCCTGAGAGACCGTGATGACGAGGTACTGGCCATCGTCGGTAACGCTTCCGTTGAACAACCAGTCTGGTTGATCCGGACGATCGTACACGAGCTCGTCCCGCGACTGCGGCTGGCCGACGCGATGGTAGTAAAGCTTATGATTGCGATTCGCGTTGGTCATCTTGTTGCCCGACGTCGGCTCGTCGTAACGCGAGTAGAAAAACCCCTTGTTGTCGTGCGTCCACGAGATGTCGGAGAACTTCACCCACTTTACGACATCGGATAGGTCCCTTCCCGTGTTCACGTCGCGAACGTGGAGCTCCTGCCAATCAGAGCCGCTCGTCGACAGGCTGTAGGCGAGGTAACGCCCGTCGTCGGATGCAGCCGTGCCCGACAGCGCCACCGTGCCGTCGGTTGAAAGGACGTTCGGGTCGAGCAGCACCCGCGGGCGGGCGTCTCTGCCATCCTGCACATAGAGAACGCTCTGATTCTGAAGACCCGTGTTCTGGAAATAGAAATAGCGCCCGTTTTCCTTGAACGGCGCCGAATAGCGGGCATAGTTCCAGAGCTGCGTCAGCCTGTTGCGAATCGCGGTCCGCTCGGCGATCGATGCCAGAAAGGAATCGGTCAGCCTGTTCTCCGCCGCGACCCATTCCTTCGTCGCCGGCGCATCGACATCTTCGAGCCAGCGGTAAGGATCGGCGATGGTCGTCCCATGATAGACGTCGACCTGTGTGCCGCGGGTGACGGCGGGATAGGTGAGCGGTGGACTGGCGGTCTGGGCGGGGGAGGTTGCGGCACCGAGAGCGAGTAACGCTATGACGCGCGCCAGACTGGGTGTCGGGAGCTTGTGGCAATACATGGATGACTGACCTGCTGGAATAGAAGGTTATGGTGTACTCAATCTACGGCGCTCCGCCGCTTAGGTTCCACTGGCGAATACCTCGCGCGCGCGTCCTCAACGCACCACGGTGAGCTGAATGGCCAAACTGGCGCAACCCAGCCGGACGGACAGGCAATACTGGCTGCTCAAGTCGGACCCTGAGTCGTTCGGCTTCGATCATCTCTGGAAGTCGCCGAATCGCACTACCCATTGGGACGGCGTTCGGAACTTTCAGGCGAGAAACTACATGCGCGATGACATGAAAAAAGGAGATCTCGCCTTCTTCTACCACTCCGGCGGCGCAGATCCGTCGATCATTGGCATCGTCGAGATCGTTCGTGAGGGATATCCCGATCCGACGGCGTCCGATCCGAAGGATCCGCGCTATGATCCGCGGACCAAGAGCGGGGAGACGCCATGGTACATGGTCGACATCCGCGCCGTCGAGCGCCTCCCTCGGCCTGTCACGCTCAGCGAGATGAGAACCAGGCCCGAGCTCGAAGCGATGCCGCTCCTTCAAAGAGGGAACCGGCTGTCGGTCCAAAAAGTCGGAGCGGCCGAGTGGAATGCTGTGCTTGCGCTGGCCAGGCAGGGAGCCCCTGACGAGAGCTGAAAACCGCGCGCCAAACAGGTGTTACCTGCCGCCCTGTTTGTTCTTCTCTCTCCTATGAGTCCTACACGCCTCGAGATGCACCTTACCTAGGAGATGACGGCACCCGTCAAAGTCCTGGTGGCGGGGATACCCGCGGAAATGGTCCGCGTGATCGGACTCAGGCTTCGCAACGTTGTAATCAGCGAATTTGACAACGCGCAGCAGATGGGCCGCGCTGCCTCCCAGGGCGAAGCGCGCCTCGTCATCCTCAGCGACGCTCTTCCCACCGACGATTCCATCTATGTAACCCGCCGCGCGAAGGATTCGAGCGACGAGATGCGTGTCGCTTACTGCGTCTCGATGCAGCAGGCCGAGATCGCGCTCCGTGCTCTCAAGGACATCCCGGTCGACCGCTTCTTTCTGGTTCCGGTCGACACCGAAGAGATGCTCCGCGAGCTGGCGAAATTGGCGCGCGTCGAAGTCCTGCCGCCCCAGGCGTCGCACGGCGAGCATATCGCCGCCGCCGTGTTCGAGGCCTGGGACCGCGCCCGGCCGGGTACCTTCCAGAAGATAGACAAGCTCGACGACGCGGCGATCGCGTTGCTCGACAGCGGTCTCTCCACGGAGCTGAAATCGACCGCCCAACGCGACGCCCAGTCCGTCGGCGAAGTCGCGGCGCGCTTTGGGTTCAAGAAAGCCTCGGCTATCGCGAAGGAAATTGCTGAGCGCTTTGCCGTCGAGTCCGTCACGGCAGCCGACGGCGTAGCGATCTCGGAACAGCTTCTCGCGCTGCGGCAGAACATGATTGGCCCGCCGACGCCTTTGCCGGTCGCCGCTCCGGTGTCGCCGTCAACGCCTTCGGGCGCAACGCCTCCCACCGCTGCCAGCGCATTTGACGACTCACGACTCAAGGGCAGCAAGATCCTCGTCGTCGACGACGAACCGATGGTGTCGCGAGGATTGACGTCACTACTCAGCCGGCGCGGGCTGGCCGTGACGGCCCTCAATGATCCGCTCCAATTCTGGAGCGTCATCGACGAGACGAAACCGAATCTCGTGCTGCTCGATCTGGAGATGCCGAAGTTGAGCGGTACGGAGCTGTGTCGAATGATGAGGAACGATCGCCGTTGGAGCGCGCTACCGGTGATCTTTCTCACCGGCCACACCGATCAGGCGAGTGTGCAGCGAATTTTCGCAGCCGGCGCCGATGACTATGTCGGCAAGCCGTTCGTGCCCGCCGAGCTCGCCATGCGCATCGAGAACCGCCTGACGGGCACCAAGGCGCGCCGCACACCGCTTGAGACTGATCCGCTCACTGGCTTGGCGACAGGCGGCAAAGCGACTGAGCTCATCGAGCGATTCCTCCGTCTCGCGCGACGGAAATCCGATCCGTACTCCATCGCGGTATTGCAGATCGATGCATTCGCCAGTCTCGCAACGAAGTTCGGACGCGCAAGCGCCGAGCGCGTGTTGCGTGGCATTGGCGAAATGCTGCCAAAATCGTTTCGCGGCGAGGACGTGCCGGGATGGTGGGGCGGTGCCGACTTCACGATCGGTATGTACGGCAGTACCAAGGAGCACGCCGCGATCAAGTTGAATCAGCTGTGCGAAAAAATCGCGCAGGAGAAATTCCTTACTGACGACGGTCGGCGGATTCACGTCTCGTGCAGCGGCGGCGTCGCGCAGTACCAGACGGACGGAGATACGGTGCCAGCACTATGGGCCGAAGCGCTGAAAGCACTCCAGCAGGCGCGCGCCACCGATCTGACGACCAGAGTTGGAATCTCCGGCGTCAACCTTGTTGGACCACTCACACGCCGGGTTGATGTCGCTATCGTCGACGACGACGAGGCGCTCGTCTCGCTGCTGCGCCACGCCATGGAGACGCGAAGCCTCCGCGTCGCTACCTTCGCGGACGGCGAGACGGCGGTCTCGGCGCTGACCGGCAACCCGCCGGAAGTACAAGCGGCGGTGATTCTTCTCGACGTAGATCTCCCGGCACTGAATGGTCTCGAGGTGCTGCGGCGACTCAAGAGCGGCGAGGTCACGAGGTTGAGCAGTGTCGTGATGCTCACCGCGCGCACCGGCGAGCGTGACGTTCTGGCGGCGCTCGAGCTTGGCGCGACCGATCACATTCCCAAGCCGTTCAGCGTTCCGGTTCTAATGCACAAGGTTCGCACGGTGCTCAAGCAGCCGCAGACATGGTAGACGAGCGCCTTCTCAACATCGTGATGCTGATCGAGATCGCCCTGCTGTCAATCGCAGTGAGCGTATTTTTCATCAGCGGTGTGTGGCGTTTTCTGAATGAACGACGTCTTCTTGTCCTGACGACGGGAGCCCGCGAATCTCTCGCGCGGCTCGTGACCAGCGGTCATGTGAACGTCGAGCAGGTTCAGGCCCTACGCGAGCTGTCGCACGAGGTGCAGGTCATCGCGTTCCTGGAGATCTCGCGGACGTTGACCGGCACCGGGAAGGAGCGGCTTCGCTTCATCGCCGACGAGGTCGGACTCGTGCAGCGTGCACGCCAGATGTGCGCAAGTCGCCGTTGGACCATTCGCTTGCGTGGTACACGAATTCTCTCGCGGATGGATGTGCCCGATCCGTTGGTGATGCAGATGCTCGCCGACCCGCACCCGGCGGTGCGAGCGCAAGCTGCCGAGTGGGCTGCCGCGCAGCCTTCGCTTCCCGTTGTCTCCGCAATGCTGGTGCTCCTTGCGGACCAGGCGACACAGGCACGCTTCGCCGTTCAGAACGCGCTCCTTCGCATGGGCGGGGTCGTCGCGTCACCGCTTGCGGAGTTTCTCGCCACACACTCGGGTCGCGCGGTCGAAGCAGGTCTTCGCGTCGCCGAATCATTGGCGGAGCCGAGCTTCGGGCCTCCCGCGTTGCAGCTCTCCCGGAATGAGAACGCCGCGATCCGTGGAGGCGCTGCCAAACTGTTGGGCGCGGTTGGCGGGGCCGAAAGTGCCGCTCGTCTGATGGAGCTGCTTGCCGACGAAGATTCGCACGTGCGCGCCGCGGCTGCACAATCGCTGGGACGGATGCAGCACTGGCAGGCGGCGTCACTGCTGGCCGAGCGTCTTCGCGATCCAACGTGGCGAGTTCGGCGCGATGCTGGTCTTGCGCTGCGCTCTATCGGCGCGCCGGGCGCGCTGTTTCTGCGGCGCGCTCTGAAGAGCGACGATCGTTTCGCGGCAGATATGGCGCACCAGGTCCTCGATCTTCCCACGGCAGCGACGGGCTAATACATGAACGCCATACTGCCGTCGATCGTAAGTCAGATCCTGACGCGCGGCCAATTCGTCGTGCTACTCTACTTTCTGGCCGTCAACGGCTGGTATCTGATCCTGCTCGTCAGCTCGCTCCTCGAGCTCAGGCGCCACATGCTGCTGATCGCTGACGAGAGCCGCCATCTCCTTCTCAGCTCGACCCTCTCGCCGACGATCTCTATCCTCGCGCCGGCGTTCAACGAGGAAGCGACGATCGAAACCAGCCTGCGCGCGTTGCTGGCGCTACAGTATCCGAACCTCGAGGTGATCGTTATCAGCGATGGCTCGAGGGACCACACGGTGCAGGTTCTGATCGATCGCTTTGCCCTTGTACCTGTCAAAACGATCTACGAGCAGCGTGTGAAGACGAAGCCCGTGCGGGCACTCTACCGATCGTCGACATATCCCGCGCTGGTCGTCGTCGACAAGGAAAATGGCGGAAAGGCAGACGCGCTGAATGTCGGACTGAGCTTCGCGCGCGGTGAGCTCGTTTGTGCGATGGACGCCGATACGCTGATCGAGGCCGATGGGCTGCAGCGAATGGTCCGTCCGTTCCTGTACGCGACCGATGTAGTCGCTACGGGCGGCACGATTCGCGTCGTGAACGGCTCGCAAGTGAAACACGGACGCGTCTTCAAGACAGCGGTTCCAACGAACCTTCTTGCTGGCGTTCAGGTCGTCGAGTATTTGCGTGCGTTCCTTTTCGGCCGACTCGGCTGGAATCGACTTGGCGGCAACATCATCATCTCAGGAGCGTTCGGACTCTTTCAGCGCGAGGGGGTCCTGAGCGCTGGTGGCTACTTGCATGATACGGTCGGCGAAGACATGGAACTGGTCCTTCGACTGAAGCGACTCTCGTACGAGCGAGGCGGTCCGGGGAAGATTGCGTTCGTTCCGGATCCGGTCGCGTGGACCGAGGTACCGGAATCGGCGAACGTTCTCGGACGCCAGCGGGATCGCTGGCACCGCGGACTGGCCGATGTGCTGTGGCGTCATCGGCGGATGCTCTTCAATCCGCGTTATGGCGTGACCGGCGTGTTCGTGTTCCCCTACTATGTATTCGTCGAGCTCCTCGCGCCCGTGATCGAAGCTCTCGGCCTCGCAGGTCTGGTCTTGGGTCTCTTTTTTGGCGTGGTGGACTGGAGCTTCGCCGGGCTGTTCTATCTCACCGCCTACGGACTCGGCACCGCGCTAACGGCGTTTACGCTTATTCTCGAGGACCTGAGCTTCCACCGCTACGAGACGTTCCGCGATCGAGCGCTACTCTTTTGGTGGGCGCTGCTCGAGAATCTCGGCTATCGTCAGCTCACGGTGTATTGGCGATTGCGCGGACTGTGGAAATTCCTGCGTGGCCGCAAGGATTGGGGCAAGATGGAGCGGAAAGGGTTCCGTCCAGTTCCGGCAAAAACCGCGACTTGATCGACGGACGGATTGCTGCCATCTCTGTTAGAGTGGAATCCAAGCGGAGAAACATGAATCGCGTTTCGCTAATCATTACGGCAGGACTCGTCGCGTCGGCAATGGCGTGTGCGACGCGAACCCCAGAGATCGAGCTCACCTCGAGCGACTTCGACCTCAACCCATTGGTGGGCGAGTGGCGTGGCAGTTACAGCAGCGCCGAGACTGGCAGAAGCGGTACGATCGCGTTCACCCTTCGCGCCGGTGAGGGCTCGGCGTCGGGAAATGTAGTCATGATCCCCCGCGCTGACTCTCTATTGACGCCGGCCGAGCGCGAGGCGGTGACCAACGTCTCGACGACGGAGAAGACGGTACTCAAGATCCATTTCGTCAGGAAAGAGGGCGGCAATCTCAACGGCACCCTCGATCCTTATCGAGATCCTGATTGTGACTGTCCGGTGACGACCACGTTCCAGGGCGCTTTCCGCGACACGCGTACAATTGAGGGAACGTTCACCACGGTTCCATCGACGCCGGGGCGCAGTGTCACCGGCGGGAAATGGCACGTGACGAGAATCAGGCGGCTGTGAGTTAAGTACTGGTTTCGTTGGCAGGATCGTTGCGCGCGGCGATCTCGAGATGGAAGCGATGCAGGAATCGGTGAAGCGCTGGCGCGAACAGCACCCCGACCATCGTAATGAATGTGACGCCGCTGAACAGTGCGTAAAATCCGACGAAGATGTGCAAGCGAATCAGCGATCCCCCGGTGAGCAGGGGATCGGGCGGCGGCCCCTCACCGGAAAGGATCATGGCCGAGTAGTAGAACGACTCTTCCCAGCCGAGCCCGCCCAGGTCGTGGTAGCCGAACATTCCGATTAACAGTCCAGCCGCGACGACGCCAAACGCGATGCCAGCGTTTCGCAACATCCTGAGAAAGAAATCCCAACGCGAAGGGATCGGGATCATCATGATCTCGGGGTCGGGCATTGCACCAGCTACACTCCGATAGGACGGCATTAGTCTCTCCCTTTCAACTACTTACGGTTATCACCTGCCGCGTCGTTGCGCTAAATTTGATGTAATCAACTGGAGAACAGGATGCCGAAGACCAGTACGGCTGCACGACCCGCGTCCGCCAAAAAAAACACCGCCAAACCAACCGCCGCCCCACAGTCGGGCAGCGCTCTCGAGATAAAAGACAACCGCACGAATAGGACTTACCCGGTTCCGGTTGCCGACGGCGCCATTCGCGCGGTCGAGCTCAAGAAGATCAAGACCGACGATTCCGACGACACCGGTCTCATGAGCTACGATCCCGCCTTCCTCAATACGGCGTCTTGTCGAAGCGCAATCACCTATATCGACGGCGACAAGGGAATACTCCGCTACCGCGGCTACCCCATTGAGCAGCTCGCCGAAAATGCAACGTTCCTCGAGGTGGCGTGGCTGCTCCGGCACGGCGAGCTGCCGACACAGCAGGAGTACGACCAATTCGTGCACGACATCACCTTCCACACCTACGTGCACGAAAACTTTCGGAAGTTCCTCGAAGGATTCCGGTACGATGCGCATCCGATGGCGATGCTGAACAGCTCGATCGCGGGTCTCGCGGCGTTCTATCCATCGTCGCGCAGCATCTTCGACGAGACCGAACGCAACATCTCGATCGTGCGACTGCTGGCCAAGACGCCTACGATCGCCGCGTTTTCGTATCGGCACGTCAAGGGCTTGCCGTTCGTTTATCCGGACAACCGGCTCTCGTACGTCGAGAACTTTCTCTCGATGGTCGCGCGGATGAGCGAATCCAAGTACGAGGCGAATCCGGTGTTTGCCCGAGCATTGGAGATTTTGTTCATCCTCCACGCGGATCACGAGCAGAACTGCTCGACGAATGCCGTGCGCGCCGTCGGCTCGTCACACGTCGATCCGTTCTCGGCAGTTTCCGCGGGTGTCGCTGCGCTATTCGGGCCGCTGCACGGCGGCGCGAACGAGCAAGTGCTGCGCATGATCAACGAAATTGGCAGCGTGAAGAACGTTCCGGGCTTCATCGAGAGCGTTAAGAGCGGCGAAGGCGGCCGCCTGATGGGATTCGGCCACCGCGTGTACAAGAGCTACGATCCGCGCGCCAAGATCGTGAAGAAGCTCGCCGACGAGGTCTTCAAGGTCGTGGGCGTCGACAAGGATCTGGAGATCGCCCTGGAGCTGGAACGGATCGCGCTGTCAGACGACTACTTCGTTTCGCGGAAGCTCTACCCGAACGTGGATTTCTATACTGGCCTGATTTACCGGTCGATGGCGTTCCCGACGGATTTCTTCACGGTGCTGTTCGCGATCGGACGGATGCCGGGGTGGCTCGCGCAGTGGGAGGAGATGCTGCTCGACAAGGAGCAGAAGATCGCGCGCCCGCGACAGATCTACATCGGCCCGGTGGAGCGTCCGTATCGCAGCAGGCTGTCTCGCGGAGCGGCTTCCGCAAAGGCCTAGTCGGCGTCAGACGTTGGCGCGATCTGTCCAACGGAGAGGAATCGGCTGTCATCTGAGGATGACGAACTGCAATCTCGTCCGCGGATTCGAAGGGTCAATCGGGCGGCGCAAGGCTTGCCGCGAGGTTCACGTCGTCCCGCCCTCGCGAGGAGCTACAATGAAGATTAGAACTGCCGTCGCCCTTGGTGCATCGCTAGTGATGGCTGCTGCGTGTGTCAGAACCAACGCGGCCCTTATCGATCCGACAGTCCATTTGGCACGCACCTGCCCGTCAGCGATAAAACTCTACACTGCGCCCGATCGCGTTCCAAAACCTTATCGCGAAGTTGCGATCCTCAATGCCAAGGGCGAGTCAAACTGGTCGGACGAGGGCGATATGATCGAATCCATGCGTGACAAAGCGTCGGAAGTTGGCGCGAACGGAATCATCCTCAGCGGGATCGACGAGCCCAGTGCTCTCACCAAGGTGATCGGAGAGGTCGCCAAGACGGGGAGCCAGCGAAAGGGGAAGGCGGTAGCGATCTACGTTCCGTCTGATTCGACGAATACGACGGCGGTTTGCACTAGCGCGAAAAAGGGCTAAGGCAAAGCGGACTGCGGCGGCAACGCTCCCTCGACAGTCAGGAGTGCCTGCTTCACTCCGGGCAGTCCGCTGTATCCACCAATCGAGCCATCGCTCATCACGACCCGGTGGCAGGGTACGACTACCGCCACCGGGTTGGCACCACAAGCCTGCGCCACCGCGCGCGTCGCTTTGGGACGGTTGATCGCCTGCGCCACATCGAGATACGTGCGCGTCGACCCAGCCGGAATCGACAGAAGCTGCTGCCAGACTTCCTGCTGAAAGTCAGTGCCTTGCAAGTCGAGCGGGAGTGCGTCGTCCAGGTTGCGCCCCGCGATTCTCGCCACCACGAGATCTACCGCCGGCTTTAGTCCGACATCGTCCCGCTCGATGTTCGCCTTCGGAAATCGCGACCGCAGATATTCATCCGCGCCCTCGTCCGACTCGCGCACGCTGACCGCGCAAATGCCTTTTTCACTCGATGCGATGAGAACGGCGCCGAGCTGACTCTCGCCAGTGGTGAATCGGATTTCCATATGGGTCGCCTCGATGTCAACGGCCTACTCTAAGGTTACCGCGTGTTTCTCGAACACTCCACGCACATGAGTGCTTGGCCCAGGAAGCTTGCTCGGCCGGCTTCGGTCGTCACCCAGGGTCTAATCTGCCACGGCGGATCGTGTCTCACATGCTGGGTGTGACCGCACGCGAGCTCGGCAACCCAATGCTGCTCCTCGTCCTGATGAAATCCCACGATCCGTTGCGGCAGCGCGCGTTGAAGTTCTGCGTCACGACTCAATCTGCCAACCTCCTCTTGGTTCGCATCAACAAAACAGCGCCCGCGCAATCCATCTTGCGGCATGAATTTACGTTAGCGCGACGACCTCTTCGGGGATTTCGTCGGATGGCTGCGGCTCGCGCTTCACGAGCAGCTTATCAGGATGGAAGACGAGAATCGAGCTCATCGCCGACTTGGTGACTCCATCCGCGACGCTTCCGCGCAGAACTCTGGCGAGCCCTCCTCGACCATGCGTCGCGATCGCTATCAAATCGGCTCTCTCTCGACGCGCGTAATCCGTGATTGCCTCCGGAGTCCGGTCTCCGACCACCACGTCGATCGTCGTCGTAACTCCCTGCAGCCGGATCTCGCTTGCCCGCCGAGTGAGATATGCCTGCGCTCCGGCGACCCTCTTCTCCCACCACGGAAGGGTCGTCTCAGCATTCTCGTACGCGTTCTCCAACGGAGTCAGTACGTGAAGCAGAGTGATTTCCGCTTCCTCCATCTTCGCCAACGGCACCACGCGCGAAAGGATTTGCTCGGCGAGCGATGAGCCGTCGAGCGGAACCACGATGTGGTGGAATTCTTTCGTCGCCGCGGGCGCGAGATAGCTGGCTTTCGGTTTGACCACCAAAACGGGAATGGTCGTGCCTCTGATCAGAGAATCGGTAACGCTTCCCAGCGAAAGTCTGGCAATCCCACGGCGTCCGTGGCTGCTGATCACAATCAAGTCGATGGCATGTCGCTTTGCGTAGCCGGCAAGGACGTCCGCAATGGGTCCCTGCTCGAGATCCGCGGTAATCACAGCGCTGCTCATGCTTCGGCACTCCGCCGCCAGCGCGTAGAGCTCGCCTTGTGTCAACTCCATTTCAACGCGCAGCGCTTCGGGCGTCGCCATGATGCCGTCAGTGACAGTCGCTATGCCGAAGTATGCGCCTGCACCCAGAACCCGTACGAGGCGGACGTTCGCCTGGCAACGCTCGGCTATGCGGAGCGCGACGAGGATTGCCTCGCGGTCGAATCCTGAACCGTCCGTCGGGACCATTATCGTCTTGTACATATCAACCTCCATTGACCAACTGTTCGGAAATCAGCTCCGCCCCGCTCCAGTGAACAGAGATCGCGGATTCCTTCGTTGCGAGTTTCTCCGGCTTGAGCACCAACATTGAGGTCCGGCCAGAATGCATCACCGTGTCGGCAACACTGCCGCGCAGCATCCTTGCTAGGCCGCCTCGCCCGTGCGTCGCGATTGCAACCAGGTCCGCTTTCTCGCGCAGGGCAAAATCCCCGATCGCAGTAGCGATGTTGTCGCTGACGACGATGTCGGTTCTTACAGGCACACCGTTACGACGAAGCCTGCGTGCCATGCGCACCAGATAATCCTCTGCTTGCATGATGTCTTTTTCCCACCAAGCCGGGCTCCGATCGGCGACTTCCTTTTTCGACAACGCTTGGGCATCCAGTACGTGAAGGAGAATCACTTCCGCATCCTGCAGGTTTGCCAGCCTGATGATCGGCGGGAGTATCTGCTCGGCTAGAGTGGAGCCGTCGAGCGGCACGACAATCCGCCGAAACATTTCTCCGGCCTGTGGATTCAGATAGCTAATGGGCGGTTTCACGACGAGAACCGGTATGCCGGTGTGGCGAATGAGCCAATCGGTCACGCTACCCAGCGAGGCGCGCGCGAGTCCAGTACGCGCATGAGTGCTTATGACGATCAGGTCGACATCGTTTCGCTGCGCATAGGCTTCGAGCACGTCCTCGACTGGGCCAGCATGGAGATCGACGCTGACAGATGCCTTGGAAAACATCCTGCACTCCGCAGCAAGTGCGTAAAGCTCGTTCATCGCTCTCTCCCGCTCGCTGCGCGCGACCTCGGCCGCGATGGCCGTACCCTCTGAGGCTGCTGCTACGCCGTAGAGCGATCCCGTAGAAAGGACCCGCACGAGCTTGATCTTCGCGTCACTCAGGTCAGCGATTCTCAATGCAACTCGGATTGCCTCGCGATCGAACCCCGAGCCATCAGTCGGGACCATGATTGTTCGGTACATAGAAATCTCCTCTCAACTACGTGTCGCCGTTTCGGCGCGATTTCGCCACTGCCGTCAATGTCTGCACCGACGTCGCAGATCTCAGTCAGGCAATGCACGATCCTTTGTCGGCGTTTCCCTGTTATCCCCTTCTTTGCAGCGGCTGTTCTCGGAGCTGATCGAGAGTATCGCCGTGCCTATCACTGGCATCGTGCTCTCGATTCGCGCCGGCAGCCGGCACTCGTCGTCAGTCAGGTGGATCCGGATGATTCCCTCACCGGCATAATGCTGAGGATCACGCACCCGCATCTCGACGCGGACGACGTGTAGCTCGCCCATCGGAGTCGGGATGACTTCGCGACGGATCACGCTTACGGTCGTCGGAGTGCGTGACGCGTCGAAATGCCGGTCGAAGGTGTACGTCGCACCGGGGACCATCGGCAGTGTTCGAAGAAAGTACATAAAGGAGAGCTCGTCGAGCGGAGTGCTGCTCAAACTGTGTCCGCTATCGCCTTCGGCGGATGTCCATTTCTTCTCGTCGGGAAAGAGATCGATCGATTCGTCGTGATGCGACAACGGGTTGCGCTCACGCTTGAGGAATCGGAGCGACCGGACTCTGACGGGATCGAACCATGAGGAGCTGCGGCTGACTGCCGGCACGAACAAGTAACGGATCTGCGAATCAAAACGGAGGAGATAAGTGGTGTATCCACGAACATCCACCGGGCCTTCGACCCACATTGTAGCTGTTCCGACTTTTGAACCCTTCGAGAGTCGCACTTCGTACGTGAGCTTCTCACCAATCGCGAACGGCAAAGAAGAATCGCCCGCGGGCGCGAAAGCCCCTGCGCAAACGCCGAGGAAGGCGAGCGCCGGTAGGCCACCTAGAGTCAACCGGGCAGTTGGTGGTAAGTGCCGGAAATGGTAACGCGATCGCATGGCTTAAGATGCGACCGCATCGAGCGACTGAATGTCGGGGGCTATGCTCGAACTCGTGGGTATGTCTACCAGCCTTGAGTCAGGGAAAGGCCTACGCAGTCAGGGTGTCGCGATCCCTACCCCCCGCTGAGCCCTCGACGGCCAACGTCTCAGATGCCCCGTACTCTTGGCGGTAGAAGTGGAGCAGCTCGAATAGGTAGGCGATCGCGAGAGGTCCGAGCAGAACACCGAGCAGGCCGAAGTATTTCACGCCGGCGAACGCGCCGACGAGCGTGATCATCGGGTGAATGTGCGACACCCGTCTATAAATGAGTGGCCGGATCAGGTTGTCGATATTGCTCGCAACGCCAGCTCCGATTACGAGCATCGTGATTGCACCGCCGTACCGGTTCTGCACAAGCAGGACAAGCACTGCGGGCAGCCACACCAGTGACGTGCCGAGGACGGGAAGGATTGACGCGAAGGCAGTGACAGTTCCCCAGAAAAATGGATTGGGGAGGCCGACGACCCAGAAGCCGGTACCGATGAGGCTTCCTTGCACGACCGCGATCAGCATCGTCCCCAACAGCGTTGCCTCGGTCACGCTGAAGAAGCGGTCGCGCAACGCGTCGGCAGTTTCCGAGGAGAACGGTATGTAGTGACGGATCGAGCTCCATGTGTCGGTGTCCGAGCGAAGCATGTAGTAAAAACCAAAGAAAGCGATCACGAGATTCAGCACCGCCGATGTCGCGCTACCCACGAATGAAAACACTCTCGCGGAGAGCCACGTCGCGATGGTGCCGCTCGCCTTTGCCAGCTCAGACCCGACGTCGAAGCTACCAAGACGGAGCTCGCTGAGCCGGGCGAACGCCGTGCTGGTCTGGAGAGTTCGAAGCGCATCCGGGGCCTGGGCGATGACGACTGCGATCAGCCAGCCAAGGGGCAGCGCGATGACGATGAGCGCCGCGGCAAGGATTATCGCGGCGGCCAATCCCGGCTTCATTACGCGTTCGAGACGCCGGTACGGTCGGACGAAAATGACGTAGAGAACCGCGGCGCCAAGCAGCCCGCTCGAGAAAGGAGCGAGGGCAAACAAAATGGCCGCGGCCAGCACCAGGATCAGGAGGGCGGCGCGGTCGCGACGAGTCTGGAGCAATGTCATTGTCGCGCCCGTCCGGCGCGCGACCGACGTAGAAACCATTTATACATTTCTCGCAACCAGAAGACCGAGCTCGCTGGGATCAGACAACGCACCCAATCGACAGCGCTCAACGTGGTCGTACCGAAGGCCTGCTGCATCGGCGGCAGGTACAACACGAGTAATTGGAGCGCCAACGAGAGTCCCATGGCCGCCCAGACCCAGTGGTTCGAGAACAAGCGCGCAAACGCACTGCGCTCATCCGAGCGCGAGTTGAAAACATTGAAGAGCTGCGCGAGCGTAAGCGTGTTGAACGCCATCGTCTGAGCGTAGCGAAGATCGCGATCCCCGTCGATCAGGCCTCCTGGGAGCGAAGCATCCAGTACTAATAGTGTCGCAGCGGCCATCACTGCGCCGACAAAGAAAATTCCACGCCACATCTCACCGGTGATTACCGGCTCGCCGTTTGGTCGAGGGGGCCGCTGCATCAAATCTTCTGCGGCGGGATCGACGCCAAGAGCGAGCGCCGGCGCGCCGTCGGTGACGAGGTTTATCCAGAGAAGCTGCGTCGCGAGAAGCGGGAGCACTACGACGCCGTTCTCCGATGGCAGCCCGATCCAATTGGCCAGGAGGACCCCGAAGAACATCGTCAACACCTCGCCGATGTTCGACGACAGGAGATAACGGAGAAAGCTCCGGATGTTGGCGAAAATTGCGCGCCCTTCCTCAACTGCGGCGACAATCGACGCAAAGTTGTCGTCGGCCAGTACGATGTCGGCCGCTTCTCGCGACACATCGGTTCCCATAATCCCCATCGCGACGCCGATGTCCGCCGTCTTGAGCGCGGGCGCATCGTTTACTCCATCGCCAGTCATCGCGACGATAGCGTGGTCAGCCTGTAGCGCTTTGACGATCCGCAGTTTGTGACTCGGGTTGACGCGCGCGTACACCGACACTTCGGTAACAGCACGCGCGAGTGCAGCATCGTCCAACGTGTCGAGCTCGCTGCCGGTAATGGCGCGACCATCTTCAGAAATCCCGAGCTCGCGCGCGATTACCGAGGCAGTGCGCTCATGATCACCGGTGATCATGAGCGGTCGAATGCCCGCTCGTTTCGCCTGAGCCACGGCCTCTCTCGCCTCGGCTCGCGGTGGGTCGATCATGCCGATAAGCCCGGCGAACGCGAGGTCTTGCTCGACCGATGCGTCAGCGCTTTGCTCCTTCGTGAGCGGCACCTCATCAGCCAGGCGGCGTATTGCTACGCCGAGCGTTCGCAGTGCCTCGTCAGCGAGCTCGTCGTTGGTTTGCTTTATCGCCACGCGACGCTCCGGCGTAAGCGGCCTGGTATCTTCTCCGACGAGCTCGCGGGAGCAACGCGCGAGCAACACGTCCGGCGCGCCCTTCGAGAATACGACTTGCTTGTCTTCACGCTCCTTGTCGCGGTGCAGCGTCGACATCAGCTTCCGCTCTGACGAGAAGGGAAACTCGGCTAGACGTGGAAGTCTTGCCTGGAGGGCATCGGCCTGCAGCCCTGCTTTACGCGCGGCAACGAGCAATGCTCCTTCAGTGGGATCTCCCTCGACAATCCAGCGACCGCCTTCGTTACGCACGCTCGCGTTGTTAGCGAGATCCGCCGCCGCGAGCGCGCGTTCGAGCTCCGCGCGGATGGACCCCTCAATCGCGCTGCCATCCTCACGACGGACATCCCCTTCTGGAGCGTAACCCGATCCGCCAAACGACACGCGGCCACTGGCGGTGACTACGACGCGCACGGTCATCTCGTTCCTCGTGAGCGTGCCCGTCTTGTCCGACGCTATAACGCTCGCCGATCCAAGCGTCTCGACGGCTGCCAGATGCCTGACGATCGCGTTGCGGCGCGCCATGCGCTGAACGCCGATGGAAAGGACGGCCGTCACTACTGCGGGCAATCCTTCGGGAACGGCCGCGACTGCGAGCGCAACGCCGAGGATGAGGACATCGACTATCTCGGCAATACCGCGTACGTGCTCAACGAAGATAATGGTCACTATCATGATCGCAGCGATGCCGACAACGACGAGTCCCAGCACTTTGCCCGTTCGATCCAGCTCGCGCTGCAATGGCGTGTTTTCGGGCGGAGCTTCTCTTAGCAGACCGGCAATACGGCCCATTTCGGTGCTCATGCCGGTACCGGTTACGATTGCCGTGCCTCGCCCGTACGTCGCGTTCGTACCGCTGAAGATCATGTTGTCGCGATCGCCAAGCGCGACGTCGGTAGCGATAGGCGCGGAATTCTTGGATACGGGAAGGCTCTCGCCGGTGAGCGATGCTTCGCCCGTTTGAAGCGCCGTCGACTCTATGACACGCGCGTCGGCGGGGATGGTGTCGCCCTGCTCGACCAGTACGATGTCGCCAGGAACCAGCTCGGCCGCCGGAACGCTGCGTCGCTCGGCGTTGCGAATCACATGCGCTTCGCTCGCGGACATTGCGCGTAGCGCGGTAACCGCGGCTTCTGCTCGAGACTCCTGCACGAAACCCATCGCCGCGTTCAGTAGAACGATGGCGAAGATCGCTATCGACTCGTAGGGCAGCGCGGTATCGCGCTCGTATGCCCAGAGCACCGCTGATACCGCGGTGGCGACGAGAAGGAGGATGACGAGCACATCTTTGAACTGCGACAGGAATCGGCGCCAGGCGGGTATCGGTGCTTCGGCGGCGAGCTCATTGCGCCCATACCTGGAAAGCCTTGCAGCTACTTCCTGATCTGGTAATCCGCGCCGTGCATCCGTACGAAGGATAGCAGCAAGCTTCTCACCGGTGAGCCGGTACGCATTTGACGGTGCGTCGGTCACACAACCGCGCCGAACATTCTTCCGACCAGCGCCGTGAGCGCCATTGCCAGCGCTCCCCAAAACGTCACTCTCACCGCGCCGCGCACAATGTTCGCGCCGCCGGCCCATGCCGCCAGCATGCCGAGCGCCGCCAGAAATACCAGCGACAGAATCGACACTGCGGCAATGAGGTTCCCAAGCGGGACCAGCGCCGCCGTCAGAAGTGGCAACGCTGCGCCAATCGAGAACGTGGCAGCCGACGCGAGGGCCGCCTGAATCGGTCGTGCCGCTGTCATCTCCGAGATCCCCAACTCGTCACGGGCGTGTGCGGATAGGGCGCCGTGGGCTGTCAGTTGCTCGGCAACCTGCATCGCCACCGATGGGTCAAGCCCACGAGTCACGTAAATGTTCTGTAGCTCACGAAGCTCCAGCTCGGGCGCGGATGCGAGCTCCCGCTTCTCGAGCTCGAGATCTGCCCGCTCAGTGTCCGACTGTGAGCTGACCGAGACATACTCGCCGGCCGCCATCGAGATCGCACCAGCCACCAATCCGGCAATGCCGGCGATCAGGACATTGCTTCGACCGGTCTCTGCCGCAGCTACTCCCACAATCAAGCTCGCTGTGGAAACAATCCCATCGTTCGCGCCGAGCACGGACGCTCTCAGCCACCCGATTCTGTGGCTTCGGTGCCGCTCTGATCGACGACCTTGGTCGCTCATTTTGAAAACCTATGATACGGACATACTTGCGAGCGATGCTCTCGCGTGCCTGGCGATCATTACTTCCTCTCTCGACTTCACCGCGCGGATCACGACTCTGTAGTTGGCCGGTGAGATCACTTCCGCGTTTCGGCGATTGAGCACGGGGTCAATCCGGATTCCGAGGAAATCCAGCTTTTCACAAATGCGATCGCGCACTTCGGGCGAATGCTCGCCGATCCCACCCGTGAACACGAGCGCGTCGATTCCGCCAAGGGCGGCGGCGTACGCACCGACGAATTTGCTGGCCTGGTAGCAAAAGACGCCAAGCGCGTCATTCGCCCTCGCGTCCGCCGAGCTCCCTGCCAACAGATCCCGCACGTCGGAGCTGGATTCGGAGATGCCGAGGAGTCCGCCGATCCGCGTCGTGGCTTCGTCCAGATCGCTGATCGAGAATCCGCGGGATCGCAGCAAGTAGATCATGACGCCGGGATCCAGGTCTCCGGAGCGCGTGCTCATTACCAGTCCGCCCGACGGGGTCATGCCCATGGTCGTATCCATCGAAACGCCGTCGAGAAGCGCGGCGATACTTGCCCCGTTTCCGAGATGGGCGACAACTGTACGCGGCGCGAGCTCGCCAAGACTCCGCAAACGGTGCACTACATATTCATATGAAAGCCCATGAAAGCCGTAGCGCAGGACCCCAGAATTCGACAGCTGCCTCGGTAGACCAAAAAGGCGCGCCACAATAGGCATCTGGCTGTGGAATCCAGTATCGAAGCACGCCACCTGCGGCAGCGATGGCGCCAGTCGAGTCACCTCGTCGATCGCGCGCAGCTCCAGTGGCAGATGATCGGGAGCGAGTGGAATGACGTCCTCGAGTTGAGCACGGACTTTCGCATCGATTCGCACCGGCTCTTTCAATGTCATGCCACCATGCACGAGACGATGGCCGACCGATTCAACGGAGTCGAGCAGCGAATCCTGCTTCAGATATCGGAGTAGTTCTGCGGCAGCGGAGTCACGAGTGGCGGCGATCTCCCTGGAGTCAGTCCGACCCTTCGAGTCACTGACTTGCAATCGTCCGGATTTGCCAGGGCTGGAATACTCGAGCACTCCTTGCAACTGGGCGTCATCGCCCTCGCTCGCCGGGAAGAGGCCGAACTTGAGCGTCGAGGAACCGACATTGAGGACCAGAATCGATCTCTCACCGGGCGCCGTCATATGGCGCTGCCCGCTCGTGACCTCTGGCAGGCGCCCAGTCCACTTCACTTCGGTTCAGCTCGTTGACCGCTCCACCGCCAATCGCGTATCTCCGCCATATCCTCGCCGTGCTCGCGGACGTATGCCGAATGCATTCTCAGTTTGTCTCGTAGCATGGCGAGCACATCGCTCGACCCAGCTTCGAGGCCGCAGCGCTTTATCGCGTCTTCGGCGAGGTGGAAACGGTCCATGTCGTTCAGGACCGTCATGTCGAACGGCGTCGTGGTCGTTCCCTCTTCTTTATAGCCGCGCACGTGGAGGTTCCCGTGATTGTGGCGGCGGTATGTCAGCCGATGGATTAGCCACGGATAGCCGTGAAACGCGAACACGATTGGTTTGCTCCTGGTGAAGATTGCGTCGAACTGGTCATCCGGCAGTCCGTGGGGATGTTCGCTGCGAGGCTGAAGCGTCATCAGATCGACAACGTTGACGACGCGAACCTTCAGCTGCGGAATAGCCGATCGCAATAGATCTACGGCGGCGAGCGTTTCCATCGTTGGAACGTCGCCCGCGCACGCCATGACTACGTCGGGCTCTCCACCATCGTCATTGCTCGCCCACTGCCAGATACCAACTCCTACCTCGCAGTGTTGAATCGCGGCGTCCATGTCGAGCCACTGCGGCGCGGGTTGCTTGCCGGCGACGATCACGTTCACGTAATGGCGGCTGCGCAGGCAATGGTCCGCGACCGACAACAGCGTATTTGTATCGGGCGGGAGGTATACGCGAATGACATCGGCCTTCTTGTTGACCACGTGGTCGATGAATCCCGGATCCTGGTGACTGAACCCGTTGTGATCCTGTCGCCACACGTGCGATGTCAGGAGATAGTTGAGTGACGCAAGCGGCTTTCTCCACGGAATCCCGCGCGTGACCTTGAGCCATTTTGCGTGCTGGTTGAACATCGAGTCCACAATGTGGATGAACGCTTCGTAGCAGGAGAAAAAGCCGTGGCGGCCGGTAAGCAGATAACCTTCGAGCCAGCCCTGGCAGGCGTGCTCGCTGAGTATCTCCATCACCCGACCGTCAGGCGAAACGTGATCGTCATCGGGACTTGTCTCCGCTACTGATTCGCGCGTAGTTACCTCGAACACCGCGTCGAGCCGGTTGGAGGTCGTCTCGTCAGGTCCGACAATCCGGAAGTTGCGCGCGTCGGCGTTGAGCCTCATCACGTCGCGGAGAAATTTGCCCATGACACGAGTGGCCTCGCCTTCACTTTCGCCCGGGCATT
Organism: Gemmatimonadaceae bacterium; assembly: GCA_045803975.1. Lineage (GTDB taxonomy): Bacteria > Gemmatimonadota > Gemmatimonadetes > Gemmatimonadales > Gemmatimonadaceae > UBA4720. The sequence goes on along the minus strand of JBJMOA010000037.1, from coordinate 1,716 downwards.
GAACGTCGACGGCGTAATCACGGAAATCAGGCAGTATCAGATCCTCGAGCAGCAGGCCGCCATTCGCGTGTGGATTCGCGCCCATTCTCCGTGCACCGCTTGGCGCAAGGTTAGCCAACTCGGAGATCAACCGTCCGTTGCCGTCGAACAGCTCTTCGGGGCGGTAGCTCCGCATCCACTCCTCCAGCATCCGTAGGTGATCTGGACTGGATGCAAGACCGGCGAGCGGAACCTGGTGCGCGCGGAACGTGCCCTCGATTTTCTTTCCGTCCACGACGGACGGACCAGTCCACCCCTTTGGTGTATTGAGCACGATCATCGGCCATCTGGGACGCGTTGTGAACCCCTTCTTTCGCGCGTCGTGCTGAATGTCGCGGATCTCGACGAGAATCTCGTCTAGCGCCGCCGCCATCTGCTGATGCACACTCGCAGGGTCATCGCCCTCGACGAAATACGGGCGATGGCCACAGCCGTTGAGGAACTGAGTCAGCTCCGTCTTTGGAATCCGTGCGAGTACAGTCGGCCCCGCAATCTTGTACCCGTTTAGATGCAGGATTGGCAGCACCGCCCCGTCGTGCACCGGATTCAGAAATTTGTTCGAGTGCCAGCTCGTCGCGAGTGCCCCTGTTTCTGCTTCGCCATCGCCGATCACACAGCAGACGATGAGATCCGGATTGTCGAAGGCGGCTCCGTACGCGTGGAGAAGCGAGTAGCCCAGCTCTCCGCCCTCGTTGATAGATCCCGGCGTTTCCGGCGACGCGTGGCTGGGAATTCCACCCGGAAACGAGAACTGCTTGAACAGTTTTCTGAGGCCCGGGATGTCCTGCGTGACTTCCGGATAGACCTCGCTGTACGTGCCCTCGAGGTATGTGTTCGCGACCACTCCCGGACCGCCGTGGCCAGGACCCGCGATGAAGATGGCGTCGAGGTCGTCGCGCCTTATCACCCGGTTCATGTGGGCGTATATGAAATTCAACCCTGGCGTGGTTCCCCAGTGCCCGAGCAGTCGCGGCTTGACGTGATCGAGCCTGAGCGGCTCCCGGAGAAGTGGATTGTCCAGCAGATAGATCTGGCCAACGGACAGATAGTTGGCAGCACGCCAGTACGCGTCGATACGCCTGAGTTCATCGGGCGAGAGAGCTCTGGCTCGACTTCTTCGCGCTTCACCCTGGGTGGACTCCTCGTGGCGAGCCGGAATCGTTGTCATTGACGAATGATAGCTGTTGATCGCGGGACCCGTCGCCCACGATGGTTCTTCGAGTGGAAACCGTCTGTCGGCGAATAGCAGTCGGTCGCGTAGTGAAACCCCTGATCGAAGGAGTGAATCAAGGGCCACCTTACATCTCTCTCGAGCATCCGGGAAAGCTCCTTGGCGCTCTTCGTAGGGGTTTCCCTCAGGGGCCAATGGGGAATCCACGCCGAAACTTCAGTCACATCCCCACGAAAGTTGAGGTGATGTCCGACAGTTAGCGTATCCCGCCGCTCGTATCCTCAGTGCGTGACCGACACAACTCGATTTCACGAACTGAGGATTACAAAAATGAGAAAGACCCTGTTGACAGTCTCCGCGCTGATGGCAGCGGCCGCGACGGCCGGTGCACAAAGCGCGAGCGCCATTAGACTCCGCCTCGAGCCCGGAAGTGAGGTGACCATTCAGGGCACTTCTTCGCTCCACGACTTTCACTGCAAGACCGACAAGATCAACGCGTACGTAGA
>JBJMOA010000036.1:0-8783 GCA_045803975.1 Gemmatimonadaceae bacterium | reverse complement strand
GTCAGCTTGGTGCCGGCGGGAATCGCCTCCTCGACCGTCCCCGCCTTGAGGGCGAGGGCGACCGTCTGCCCGTCGAACAGCTCGACGAGCTCGGCGTCGCGGACCTCGTTGACGCGGATCTTCTCCTCGGCCTCGAGCCGGCGGACCGCGCCGATGCGCTCGCCGCGGGCCTTCTCGACCACCTGGTCCTCGATGCGCGAGAAGATCTTCACGTCGATGACCACGCCCTCCATGCCCGGCGGCACCTTGAGCGAGGAGTCCTTCACGTCCTTCGCCTTCTCACCGAAGATCGCCGTGAGGAGCTTCTCTTCCGGTGACAGCTCCGTCTCGCCCTTCGGCGTGATCTTGCCGACCAGGATGTCGCCCGGCTTGACGTGCGCGCCGATGCGGACGATGCCGCGCTCGTCGAGATCGAGCAGCGCCTCTTCCGAGACGTTCGGGATCTCGCGCGTGATCTCCTCCTGGCCGCGCTTGGTGTCGCGGACGTGCAGCTCGAGCTCCTGGATGTGGATCGACGAATAGACGTCGTCCTTCACCAGTCTCTCGGAGAGCACGATCGCGTCCTCGAAGTTGTGCCCGTACCATGGCATGAACGCCACGGTGACGTTTGCTCCGAGTGCGAGCTGTCCCATTTCAGTCGAAGCACCGTCAGCCAGAACTTCGCCGGCCTTCACCTTCTGCCCGGCTCTAACGATCGGACGCTGGTTGAGCGCGGTGTCCTGGTTGGTGCGCCAGTATTTCTTCAAGCGATAGCGATCGTGCTGGGTAAGTCTCGCCAGCGGACGATCTGAATCTTTCTTGCCGCGCTCCGAAGCGCCGGTGTCGACGATGATCTCGTCGGCGGTGACACTCGTGATGGTGCCGGCTCTGCGCGCGATGACGACCGCGCCAGAGTCACGCGCCACTTTCTCCTCGAGTCCGGTTCCGACGAGCGGAGTCTGCGGATTGAGAAGCGGGACGGCCTGACGTTGCATGTTCGAGCCCATCAACGCGCGGTTGGCATCGTCGTGCTCGAGGAACGGAATCAATGCAGCTGCGATCGACACGAGCTGCTCGGGAGCGACATCCATGTAATCGATGCGCTCAGGAGCGACGAGCGGAACGTCGCCGCGCTGGCGGCAGAGCACCAGCTCGTCGACGAAAGTGCCGTCTTCGTTCAGGCGAGCGTTCGCCTGGGCGATGACGACATCTTCTTCACGGTTTGCATCGAGCCACTCGATGTCGGCGGTCACCTTTCCATTCTTGACGACACGGTAAGGCGTCTCGACGAAGCCCAGGTCGTTGACTTGGGCGTAGCAGGCGAGCGACGTGATGAGTCCGATGTTCGGACCTTCAGGGGTCTCGATCGGGCACATGCGGCCGTACTGCGAGTAGTGAACGTCGCGCACCTCGAAGCCGGCGCGCTCGCGAGTGAGTCCGCCTGGTCCCAACGCCGAGAGACGACGCTTGTGCGTGAGCTCGGCGAGGGGGTTCGTCTGATCCATGAACTGCGACAGCTGCGAGGATCCGAAGAAGGCCTGGATGACTGCGCTCACGGTACGCGCATTCACCAGATCATCGAGAGAGATTTTCTCGGGATCGGTGTTGATCGACATGCGCTCCTTGACGAGGCGCGCCATGCGGGACAAACCGACCGAGAACTGATTCGCGATCAACTCGCCGACCGAGCGAATGCGTCGGTTGCCGAGGTGATCGATGTCGTCCGTGTAACCACGACCCTCGTGGAGCTCGACGAGGTAGCGGATGATCGCGACGAAATCTTCCTTGGTGAGAACCGTCTCGTTGGCGGGACGATTGGTCATCAAGCGCTGGTTGATCTTGTAGCGACCGACGCGACCGAGGTCGTAGCGCTTCGGCGAGAAGAACAATCTCTCGAGCGCCTGACGTGCGGTCTCGCGATTCGGGGCGTCACCGGGACGAAGGAGCGAGTAGATCTGCTTCAGCGCCTCTTCGTCCGTGTGAGTTGGATCCTTTGCCAGCGTGTTCTTGATCAACATCGACTCGGCGCGGCCCGACATTACGAAGACCTGCACCTTGTTGATCTCGTGCTTCCGCAGCTTTCTGATCATCGTGTCGGTGAGGTTGTCGCCAACGTCGGCGATGACCTCGCCTGAATCCGGGTCGACAGCATCCACGGCGACGACACGGCGAACCGGACGCTCACCGCGCTCGATGGCGTCGATCTCGTCACGGAGATCGATCGTCGTGTAGGACGCGAAGACCTTGACCTTATCGATGTTCAGGCGGCGAAGCCGGTTGAAGACCTCTTCGGTGAGCTCGTCACCTTCGCGCACGAGCAGCTCGGCTTCCTCTCTCTCGAGAGCAAGTCTGGCCTTCTTCGTCTTGAGCTTCGGCGCGTCGGGGTTGTGGGTCGTACCGGCGAGCGTGATATCCTCGGCGATGATGGCTCCGAGAACCTCGCGCTGATCGATGCGGGTCTCGCGCTTCCGAACGAGGTCGAGCTCGCGCACCGCGAAGAACAGCCGGAGAATCTGCGAGTTCGTTCCGTAGCCAAACGCACGGAGCAACGCGGTCGCCGGAAATTTCTTCTTCTTGTCGATGTGCACGTAAACGACGTCGTGGATGTCGACGGTGAACTCGACCCAGGAGCCGCGGAACGGGATGATGCGCGCGGAAATCAGGCGCTGCCCATTTGGGTGCGTCGATTCCTCGAACACGACGCCCGGCGAGCGGTGCAGCTGGCTGACGATCACGCGCTCGGCGCCGTTGATGACGAAGGTTCCGAGCGGAGTGAGGAGCGGAAGCTCACCGAGGTAGACTTCCTTCTCGATGATGTTCTTCGGTCTCTTCCCGGCTTCGGTCGTCTCGAAGACGATGAGCTGGAGCGTGGCCTTGAGCGGCGCGGAGTACGTCATGTCGCGCTCGATGCACTCGGCCACGGAGTACTTCGGCTCGCCAAGAGAATAACTCTTGAACTCGAGGGAGAAGTTCTCGTGAACGTCGGTAATGGGGAACAGGTCCTTGAAGACGCGCTCGAGTCCAATGTCCTCGCGATTCTGGGACGCTGCATCCAGCTGGAGCAGCGACTCGAACGCGCGGGTCTGGATGTCGAGGAGATGCGGCATCTCCATTCCCTGATCGAGCTTGGCGAATGAGATCTGTTTCATCAATTCAGGCATGGATCACCTACAGGCGCAAATAGCCCTGCCCCCGTCATCCGCGAAATTTTCGCGGGTCCGGAGCAGAGCGGCTTCAAAACTTCAGTTGTGGTGCTAAGGAGTAGAGTCCGAGTCATATCGTCGCAGTGAGAGTAACGGTGCGGGCGAGCGCAGAGGGCGAGCCGTCTGCGTTCGCCACGCGTTGTTACTTCACTTCGACGGCGGCTCCCTGCTCTTCGAGCTTGGTCTTCATCGCGGCCGCTTCGTCCTTGTTGACGCCGGACTTGACGACGCTTGGCGCTCCATCAACGAGATCCTTCGCTTCCTTGAGACCGAGACCGGTCAGCTCGCGGACGACCTTGATGACCTGGATCTTCTTCGCACCAGCTTCCTTGAGCGTCACCGCGAACTCGGTCTGCTCTTCGGCTGCTGGGGCAGCGGCAGCGCCGGCGCCACCTGCTGCCGGAGCCGCGCCGACAGGCGCCGCTGAGATCGTGACGTTGAACTTGCTCTTGAAAGCTTCGACGAGCTCGGACAGCTCGAGCACCGACATGTTGCCGATCGCATCGAGAATCTCGTCCTTGCTCATAGTTGCGTTTGCCATTGTGTGTATTCTCCCTGGGAAATTTTAGGCGCCTTCGCGCTGAGTCTTGAGCGCGTCGAGCGCCCCTGCAAACATGTAAAGAAGTCCGTTGAGCGCGCCGACGAAGGCGGCCATCGGTGACTGCATGCCGGCACCGAGATCAGCCAGCATTTGCTCGCGAGACGGGAGCGAAGCCATGCGTCTAAGCTGAGCGTTATCTATAGCCTTGCCTTGAAGGAGTCCGCCCTTGAAGGCCGGCTTGTCCTCGAACTCCTTCGCGAATTCGGTAAGCACTCTCGCCGCGGCGACGGGATCCTTTCCGACGACCAGGCCGGTGGGACCACGAAGTGTCTCGCCAACGAGTCCGCTCTCGTTCACCGCACGCAGCGCCAACGTGTTCTTGATGACCACGTATTCGACGCCCGCCCTCTTGAGGCGGCGGCGAAGCTCGGTCATCCGCTTCACGTTGAGGCCGGTGAAATCGGTGTAGTAGAGCGACTGCGAGTTGGTCAACTTGTCGCGCAGCTCGGTGACGAGCTGCTCTTTCTCTGCTCTCTTCATCGACTAGGTCCGGTAAGGGGTGATGTCGATGTTGACGCCCGGCCCCATCGTGCTCGAGATCGCGACGTTGCGCACGTAGACACCCTTGGACGCTGCCGGCTTCGAGCGGACGATCTGATCCATGAACGCCTTGAAATTCGATTCGAGCGCTTCAGGCGAGAAGGAAATTTTCCCAATCGCCGCGTGCACGTTGCCAGCTTTGTCGACGCGGTATTCGATCTTACCAGCCTTCACCTCGCGAACAGCGCGCGTGACGTCGAACGTCACGGTTCCAGCCTTCGGATTGGGCATGAGTCCACGCGGACCCAGGATGCGTCCGAGCGCGCCGAGCTGACCCATCTGGTCAGGAGTCGCGATCAGAACGTCGAAGTCCATCCAGTTTTCCTTGATCTTCGCGATGTACTCGGTGCCGACGTAATCAGCCCCCGCTGCTTCTGCCTCACGGGCCTTGTCGCCGGCGGCGATGACGAGAACGCGCACCGCTTTACCAGTACCAGCCGGGAGAACGACCGTTCCGCGGACAGCCTGATCGGCGTGCTTCGGGTCGACGCCCAGGCGGACCGCTACCTCGACCGTCTCATCGAACTTCGCGAACGCGGATGACTTGACGAGGTCGATTGCCTGCCTCGCCTGGTATCGCGTCTCCGGATTCCGCTTCTCGGCGGCTGCCTTGTACTTCTTGCCGTGGCCTTTCATCAGTCCCTCACCTCGATGCCCATGGAGCGCGCGGCACCGGCGACCATCGCCATTGCCGACTCGATGGACTCGGTGTTGAGGTCGGGGAGCTTGATCTCGGCGATCTTCTTGATCTGCGCCTTGGTGACTGAGCCGACCTTGTTGCGGTTCGGCGTACCGGAGCCCTTCTCAATTCCCGCTTCCTTTTTCAGCAGGACAGCCGCGGGCGGCGTCTTGGTGATGAAGGAGAAGGATTTGTCCGCGTAAATGGTGATCTCGACCGGGAGAATCGTATCCTGGCCCTGCGTCCGAGCGTTGAACTCTTTGCAGAAGGCCATGATGTTGATTCCCTGGGGGCCGAGAGCCGTTCCCACGGGGGGCGCCGGATTCGCCTTGCCTGCAGGGATCTGCAGCTTGACGAAACCAACTGCCTTTTTTGCCATGATACTCCTCAGTTACTGTCTCGCGGCGCCCTTCGTTGGCGGGCGGCTCGCGTGTGACTCCCACGGTGTGATTTGACGTCGTAGTGGTATCCGACGGTGCGCTCCTCGCCTCATCGGCCGCCCCGCGCAAGGGCCATCACCTGCGGCGGGAGTAGCGCCGCTGTGACTCTGATGCAGCCTCTAAACGTAATCGGCCAAAGGGCTTTTGAGTAGTCCCGCCAGAAAATCTTTCTTCGGGCGGGTCGGCTCGCCGAAAGCCGAGATCAGTATCCCTTTAGCTGCAGGTAGTCGAGCTCGACACTCGTCGGACGCCCGAACAGGGACACCGAGACCCGAACCTTGCCTTTGTCGGGCAGAACTTCCTCGACCGTCCCATTGAAATCGGTGAACGGACCTTCGGTGATCGCAACAGCCTGCCCGACGAGGAACGGAATCTCTTCCTTGACCTCTTCGGGCTCCGACTCATCGGAGACGCCGAGCAGGCGGTTCACTTCTTCGGGGCGAAGCGGCTGCGGGAGCCGCTCGTGGCCGACGAACTTGATGACGCCCTGGATGCCGTTGATCGTGTGGGCGGTTTCCTGATCCATCACCATCTCAACGAGTACGTAACCCGGGTAGATCTTCCGCTCGACGTTCACCTTTTTGCCGTTCTTGATCTCGACCGCTTCCTGGGTCGGGACGAGCGCCTGGCGAATCGGACGTTCATCGGCCGGACGCGGATCGGCATCGATCCGACGCTGGATCAGCGACCGGACTTTGTTCTCGTGCCCCGACGTGGTCTGGATCGCGTACCAGCGGTGCTCAGTAGTCGTCGCCATGCTCATCGTCTCGAGAACAGAGAGGGAATGCCCTGGACGAGAATGAGCTGAAGAATTAGGTCGAGAACTCCGATGACGGCGCCAAGAAAGAGCACGAAAATGATGATCTGGATCGTCGTGGTCTTGAGCTGGTTGCGATCGGGCCAGGTGACCTTCCGCATCTCGTCCTGGACCTCGTGATAGAACTGCATCACGCGGCCCGGCATGCTGCGGCGCTCGACTACTTCAACGGCCATTATTTCGTTTCCTTGTGCAGCTTGTGCGCGTTGCAGCGCGGGCAATACTTCTTCCACTCCACCCGCTCGGGGTGCAGGCGTTTGTTCTTGTCGGTGAAATAGTTGCGATTCTTACAGACTTCGCAGGCGAGAATGATTTTTTCGCGGGGCATTGCTCTTCCTTGATTTTATGACTGCGGACTGCGGACCAACGGCATTGCGGACTGCTGACTAATTGCGGATTGGGAAACCTACTGCGGACTGCGGGACCAACTGCGAGAAGCGGAGGCGCCTCCCGCCTCCCGCCTCCCGCTTCCCGCTACTTCAAGATCTTGGTTACGACGCCTGCACCAACGGTTCTGCCGCCTTCTCTGATAGCGAACCTCAGACCTTCATCCATTGCGATCGGAGTTATGAGCTCGATCGTCATCTGGACGTTGTCACCAGGCATCACCATCTCCATCCCTTCGGGCAGCTCTACTGAGCCAGTGACGTCGGTCGTTCTGAAGTAGAACTGGGGTCTATAGCCCTTGAAGAAAGGCGTGTGACGTCCGCCCTCTTCCTTGGTCAACACGTACACTTCGGCGTTGAAGTTGGTGTGGGGCGTAATTGACCCAGTCTTGGCCAACACCATCCCACGCTCCACGTCGTTCTTGTCGATTCCTCTTAGGAGGAGACCGACGTTGTCGCCCGCCTGGCCGTCGTCGAGCAGCTTTCTAAACATCTCGACCCCGGTGATGACGGTCTTCTTGTCACTGTTGAAGCCGATCAACGCCACTTCTTCTCCGACCTTGATCTTGCCCTTCTCGATCCTACCCGTAGCTACAGTGCCTCTTCCAGTGATCGAGAACACGTCTTCCACGGGCATGAGGAAGGGCTTATCGGTCTCACGCTTGGGCTGCGGGATATAAGAGTCCAAGGCATCCATCAACTCGCCGATCTTCTTCCCGTACTCGCTATTGGGATCTCCTGACTCGAGAGCCTTGAGTGCGCTTCCTTTGATGATCGGCGTGTCGTCTCCCGGGAAGTCGTAGCTCGAGAGCAACTCTCTTACTTCGAGCTCAACCAGTTCCAACAACTCGGGATCGTCCACCATGTCGACCTTGTTCATGAAGACCACGATGTAGGGCACGTTGACCTGCTTGGCGAGCAGGATGTGCTCTCTAGTCTGTGGCATCGGGCCGTCGGCGGCACTGACGACCAGGATGGCGCCATCCATCTGGGCGGCACCCGTGATCATGTTCTTCACATAGTCGGCGTGTCCCGGGCAGTCGACGTGGGCGTAGTGCCTCTTCTCACTCTCGTACTCGACGTGAGCGGTGGCGATCGTGATGCCGCGCTCCCTTTCCTCAGGCGCCTTGTCGATCTGGTCGAAGGCCACCGTCTGGGCCAAGCCTTTCTTGGCCTGGATCGCCGTGATGGCCGCGGTCAGCGTGGTCTTGCCGTGATCGACGTGGCCAATCGTGCCAACGTTTACGTGCGGCTTCGTGCGCTCAAATTTGGCTTTGCTCATTTAGTCCTCAAGCGTGTTTCGTTTTACTACAAGCTCGCGATCGGGATTGAACCGATGACCTCACCCTTACCAAGGGTGTGCTCTACCAACTGAGCTACGCGAGCGGCTTCGATCAACTTCGTTGCTATCAGAGCGGGAGACGGGACTCGAACCCGCGACATCAAGCTTGGAAGGCTAGCGCTCTACCAACTGAGCTACTCCCGCGTCACTTCGAATTGCGGACTGCACACAACTGCGAATTGCGGACGACTGCATTGCGGACTGCTGACAACGGCAGTCCTAAAAAAAATCCGCCCCCTCTACAAATAATGGTGGGGGAAGGATTCGAACCTTCGAAGGCGTAAGCCGGCAGATTTACAGTCTGCTCCCGTTGGCCGCTTGGGTACCCCTCCCGGGAAAAACGAGCCGCGTATTCTCGTTTCGACCCCCCGGAGTGTCAACGGCATTGGCGCGTATTTTGCTGTAGAGCGGAGAACCCCTATCGCCTCCCGAGGCAGGCTTCCCCGGGCAACCCGTCAGGGGCACTCATCTATATAGGAGCTTCCAAGGGCATCAAGGGCCAGCCGGGGCCCCGCTTGCGAAATCACGGAGCCGATTGAGCTGAGTTCCAAGCACTTGGTCCACCAGCGGAGCGAGTTTGGCCGATTCCATGGTCAGGGCACCCGCCACACGATAGGTCATGGTGATGCGCGTGCCGGGGCCGTCTGGACTCAGGGCAAAGCTCAGCACACCTGTCACTGCCATTGCCTGGAGAGGTCCGAGCGCTGCCTGGAGGCGGAGCATCTTTCCGGGCTGGGCAAATACGACCCGCCCGTGCTGTACCGAACCGCCGTCGGCAAGTTTTTCGCAGAAGCAG
>JBJMOA010000035.1:0-3256 GCA_045803975.1 Gemmatimonadaceae bacterium | reverse complement strand
AGGTTTTCCATGAAACGTCCTGTCCTGGCTCTGACAGCTTTGCTTTTTGCAGCACCCGCTTTCGCGCAGGCTCCTCAACCCGTGACCGGAGTTGGCACGGCGAAGGACGTGTGGCAGATGATGTCCGGCTACGTGATCCAGTCGGCCGAGATGATGCCCGAAGCTGACTACTCGTTCAAACCGGCTCCGACCGTTCGATCGTTCGGCCAAATGCTCGGTCATGTGGCGGGTGCCGAATACATGTTCTGCGCGGCGGCGATTGGCGAAGCGCCCAAGGCAGAAGATGACATCGAGAAGACGGTGACGTCGAAGGCAGGACTGGTCGCGGCGCTGAAAGCGGCGGCTGAGTACTGCAACAAGGCGTATGCGATGACTGATGTGGAGGCGACGGGAATGACGAAGCTTTTCGGCGGCGACCAGTCGAAGTATTTCGCGCTGATTCTGAATGCGAGTCACGTCGGCGAGCACTACGGAAATCTTGTCACCTATCTCCGCATCAAGAATATGGTTCCGCCTTCGAGCGCGCCTCGAGCGGGCGGGATGTAACGGCAGCGTATCGTGTTTCCGGGCAACACTTTACGTGCTGTCCGGAAGCTCGATCAGTCGAGTTTTCTCTTGACATTGGGCGCTTAACCCCTAGATTGTACAGAGTCTGAAGCCCCGCCAGCTTTTCAGCGGGGCTTCTGGTTTTAAACCCGGTGCGACGGGTCAGGCTCCTCCGTAAGAGGCTCATAGCCGGTCGCGCTTGTGCGCGGGGCTGTAGCTCAGCTGGGAGAGCGCTGCAATCGCACTGCAGAGGTCAGGGGTTCGATCCCCCTCAGCTCCACTGATTTTTTGAAAATTGAAAAGTTGCCCGCCGCCGATCGGTAGGACGTAGAGTTCCAATGACGGCGCGCGTGGCACGAATGGGCGGGAGACCGCCAAATAAATTCGCCGCAGACTCCATGAGCCTGCGGCGTTTGTGTTTTCAGGCGGGTCCTATTTCACCTCGAAATCTTTCGTCCCCGCCGGCGCCCCGTTCAACGCCACGTCGACTTTGTACTTTCCTTTCGGCCAAGCCGAGGGCTTGGTGATGTGAAATTCGGTCGCGTTGGTGCCGCCGGCCGGAGAAATCGTCTGACTCGATTCCTTCACTACCTGGGTGCCGTTGAACGTCCACTTCGCGGTGAGCTTGGCATCCTTCGCCGCGCCGTCCGTGATCACTGCCACGTACATCGTGTCGCGCACTCCGAACGAGGTGGTCTGGTCGCTGACTTTTTTGTCCGACCCAATTGCCTTTCCGACTTGAATGTCGCTGACGCGGATCGGGGTGGTGTCGACGCCCGCCGTCATCGTCGTTCCGAGCGAGGTAGTGTCGGTCGCTGAATCGTTTTTCTTATTGCAGGCGATGACGGCAATCGAAAACAGGACCGCGCTGGCCAGTGCCGCGGTGCGTCGTGTCGTTCGCATCATGGCTCCGCTCCAGCGTCGGGAATCGTGAGCTGCAGACCGGGATGGATCAGATCTGGATTGGGAATCTTGTCGGCGTTGGCCGCGTGAATCTTTGTCCACTTTGACGCGCTTCCGTAGAAACGCTTCGCGATCTTGCTCAGGCTATCGCCGCTCTTGACGGTGTACGTCGTGCCGCCCGTCGCAGCAGTCGAAGACCCGCCTGCCTTAACGTCGGAGAAGTCCGCAGTTTCACCGCCGCCAGTCGGGCTTGCGGTACTGCCCGAGCCGCCGACGTCGGAGAAATTTGGGTTCGGATTGTCATTGGCGCCCGTCATATGCACCTCGCTGGTTTAGCGGCTACTGCCGCGCGAGATGAAACGGGCAGAAAGTGTGCCCTATGGCTGAGCGGTCGTCAGACCCACCAGGGATCGAAGCAGTCGTAGTTGTGCTGGCGGCAGATCTTCCCGTCCCTGAACTCCAGGAAAATCGAGAGGTGCGCTCTCATCTCCGAGTCGGCGGGCAGAGTGTCCACCGGAGCGGCGAGCAATCCGCTCCAGAAAACCTCCAGTGCGACGTTGTCGCCATCGGCGACCGAGTTCAGGATCTCGAACTTCTGGGCGCGCACCCGCTGCTTCCCTTTTCGCGCGGCGTCGAGGATCGCCTTCAGGTCGCGGTGCACCCCAATTGGCGAGAGGCGGTTCGGAAATTCTTCCTGGACCGCATCCTTCGTGAAGTACTCCGCCAGCGTCGCACCATCGGCGCCGCTTTCCAGCGCTTCGAGGTAGCGGCGTGCAATTGCGAGATTGTCGGTCGCTATCATCGTCATGACGTGATCTCGAACTCGGGGTGTGTCGTGCAGCAGGCGATTGACGGCTCGAACGTGTAACTCGTCACAGAGCCGTATCGCTTGTATCACTACTGCTGAGCTTGTCTATTCTCGAATCTATACACGCGGCGCGGCAGATAGCCAGCGCTGTCGACGTTCGAGCTGAGCCGTAGTAGCGTTGGGAATCTCGACGACTCGCGCCCGAATCCGGTCGTATGGGCCAACCCGAACGTCGAGGTGCACGGGTGATCCGGCGCGGACGACATCCGCGGGGACGACTTCGCCGAGTCGGATCGAGCGAATCGCTCTCCTGAAGTCGGGGAAGGAATCGATCGGAATCCGATTCAGCGAGACCCACTCCATTCCTGTGTGAAGACCAGCGGACGTCCAGACCGTGCGCGGGTCCATGATTCTCACGCGCATACGCCCGCCATTGGGCGGCGTGTACGCGCTGATGCGAAGGTCCGGATAAGGAGCTCCACTGGTGTCGGCGACTCGCGCGGTGGCCAACACTACCCGCAGCCCCAGCGGCGTGAGCAGCTCATTGAAGTCGATGGGCTTGGCGTCGCGCACGTGGTCTTCGAAAAATTGATGGACGTTGCACTGGCAGACGTCGTGGACCGCGCGCTCGATGTCGACACCGGTGAATGCGCTTTTCCTGGCAAAGCGATCGTACAGCAGGCGCATCACGTCGTCGATTCCTTTACGACCCGCCGTTGAATCCGCGATGACGAGGTCGAGCGCGTAAGCGATGAGGCGACCCTGCGTATAGTAGTTCGACAAATAGTCGCCGGTGCTCAGATCGGGCGGATCGATGCTCGCCCAGCTCCCGCGCTCGGGTGAGACGTGCGCGTTCCCGGAATTTCCGTAAAAGATGTCGATCTCTTCCTGCAGCTCTAGCTCGCGTGATTTACCACCCTCCGGAATGCCCGCGCGACGGAGCAGCGTCTCGACGTAGTACATCGTGACACCTTCGCTCCACCACAGCTCTCGCGTATG
>JBJMOA010000034.1:0-13557 GCA_045803975.1 Gemmatimonadaceae bacterium | reverse complement strand
ATCGATTTAGCTGGAATCTCGCGCGATCACTGTCGGCTCTTCCTCGCCGGCCCAGCATTCCGCGAAGAATGCGGCAACGCGAGTCCTGTGTTGACATGGCTCAATATGAACAGCAAAAATGAGGTCGATGATCTGCACCGCGCTTGGCGTTCAACCAACGCCATTCTGCTGTCCGACCCTGAGTCGAAGCCTTGGGGCCTGCACGAGTTCACTGCGGCGGACCCAGACGGGAACCGACACCGCGTTTTCTATGACTTCGCGACGCCAGACCGCGAACGCGCCAAGTCCACAGCACCTCGCAACTGAACTTGGGCGTTAGCCGGACACCAGGACTTTGTCTCGCGTAAAAGTGGCTTTCAGCGCGCTGATCTTCGTCCAGGTCGCGCATTCAACCGAGGAATACATCGGTAGGCTATGGGAGTCTTTCCCTCCCGCGAGATTTCTGACGGGCTTGGTCTCATCCGATCGCGGCCTTGGATTCATTATCCTCAACATTGCTCTCGTCGCGTTTGGGCTTTGGTGTGTCCTGTTTCCGGTACGCAAAGAATGGCCGTCCGCCGCGGCGTTTATCTGGTTCTGGATTGTGATTGAGATTATCAATGGAATTGGCCATCCGACCTGGACCCTGCGTCAAGGTGGGTACACCCCGGGAGTCCTAACCGCGCCGATACTTCTGATAATCGCATTGTATCTCGCGTTTCAGGTGCGAAAAACGCGACGCCAGCTTTACCCAGCCGCCTAAATTTCTACCTCAACTGCGTTCCAATGATTAACCTCCGCCGCATCAGCACCTCGATCGCGCTCGCCGTCGCACTCGCCGCGCCAGATACACTCCATTCGCAGGAACCTGCCACCAAGTTCTTTGCAACTCATACCACGGACTCTACAGCATGGGAGCGAGTCGTCGTCTATACGGTTGGGGCTCTTAGCTCACAACTCGTAGCCAGCGCCACCGATCCAACTGCCCAACCTTGGCGGCTACAGCTTCCTTCCAATGAGCCGCAGGAGCAGCTAATCAGAAGCCAGTTGCGGACGATCTTGAGGATGCGGCAGGTCATGCCGGCGGACACCCTTGTACGCTCGCTAGAATTTGGACCGCTTGTTATCTCGAACGACACCGCGCGCGTAGAGGTTCGATTTAAAGAGACGCGGAAATGCCGCGGAACGGGGAGGACCACTGGCTCCGGTTGGTCGACAACGGTGCTCGTGCCGCGCGAGCCGCGACAGAAGTTTTGGGGGGCCGCGTTCTCAAGAACAACGACGGTCGGTGACGGCATACCGTGCTAGGGACTGCGGGCCGACGCGACCATCTGACGTTAGGTCGCAACTGTCTCTGAGTGCGTGAATCTTCGAGCGATCGAAGCCGACATAACTCAATTGGAAGTCGATGCGATCGTGAACGCGGCGAACGACGCTCTCATTCCGGGCGGGGGCGTCGATGGCGCGATCAATCGCGCAGCCGGTCCGGCGCTCGAATCGGCGATGCGGGCACTGGGTGATTGTCCCACCGGCGAGGCGCGGATCACCCCGGGTTTCCAGCTTGCAGCAAAATACGTCATTCATGCGGTCGGTCCCATCTGGCACGGCGGGCAGCACGGTGAGCCCGAATTGCTGGCGAGCGCGTATCGATCCGCCCTGTGCCTGGCTCGCGAGCAGGCGTGTCAGAGTATTGCGTTGCCGGCGATTAGCACAGGCGCCTACGGCTACCCTGTTGCCGAGGCAACGAGGATTGCGGTGGATACATGTCGCGCCTTCGGAGTCGAAGCCGGATCGATCCAGATCGTATACTTCGCTTGCTTTAGCCCCCGGGTGCTCGAGGTGTACCGGAAGGCAGGCGTTGCGACCTAACGGATGTTGCGGCTGACAAGCACTTTTCAGCACTCAACAAATCAGGAGCCCACCATGACTGGGTACCGCCGTTGGCTGACCGCCTCGTTCACAGTTGTCGCGTCGCTGATGCCGTTCGCGACGCACGCCCAGAAAGCAATCAAGCCTTCGGACCTCGCTGGTACCTGGGAAGAGATCGCCTCGAAGAACTTGAAAACGGGAGCCGTCGACTCTCTTGCGAGTCACGGAGTAAACTGGGTTCAGTTCACCCAGTCTCGTTGGATGGCCATCGAGATGGAGAACGGTCGCAAGGCTACATCGGCAGCCGACTTCCGCAACCTGTCGTCGCAAGAAAAAATCAACGTGAATTACGCGAAGGTGTGGGACGACAAGAACACTCAGATTTTCGCGGCTCGAGGCGGCACGTACAAGTTGGCGGGCAATGTCATGCACACCACGCGTTCTATGGCCCTGCAACCAACCACCGTCGGTCTGAATGAAACGTTTACGGTCGTGCGTTTCGATCACAACACGCTCGTTCTGCGGACTCCACCCGATGGTGAGGGCGTCGCCTACGAGGTCACCCTGCGCCGGCTCGAGTAACGACTCCAGGGTAGAGCACACGGATACCAATCATGAGCGTAGAAGCAGCCGACATCGTTGGTGCGATTGCTGTGGGCATTGGAGCAACATTTCTGATGGACCTTTGGAATCTGTTTCTCAGGCGAACGTTCAGCATTCCTTCCCTCAACTACTGTTTGCTCGGACGATGGATCCGCCACATTCCGGCGGGCACTCTCAAGCATTCGAGCATCAGCGCCGCAGTGCAGAAGCCTTATGAGTGTATAGTGGGCTGGATTGCCCACTACACGATCGGTGTCACGTTGGCTCTTGTGCTCGTGTTGCTTACGTCCGGCGATTGGCTTGCAAATCCTACGGTGTTGCCTGCATTGCTTTTCGGCATCGTCACCGTGGCTTTCCCGTTCTTTATCTTGCAACCAGGCCTCGGACTTGGCATTGCGTCATCGAAAACGGCGAATCCGGGGCAGGCCAGGCTGAAAAGCCTGGCGACGCACACCGTCTTCGGAATCGGTCTTTACCTTTCCGCGCTCGCTGTGAGCCATGTCAGGGGACTCGCATGAGAACGAAGGCAGACAGCACTACAACCGAGACCAAGCCACGACTGACATCCCTCGCTCCGCAATTCCTCGTCGACGATCTTAGCCGCTCAATCAGCTATTACAAGAAACTCGGCTTCACATTCGGCGAGCCGTGGGATGGTTTTTACGCAATCGGTCTGCTTGATGGCCTGGAACTCCACCTCAAGGAAGCGCCAAAGAATGCCGAAGAACGCCGACACCGCCGAGCGAACGAGCATCTCGATGCCGCGGCCGGTGTCGACGGCATAGATGCGTTCTACGCGGACTGCGCAGCGAATGGGGTGACGATCATCAAGTCGCTCGCGGAGACTCCATGGGGCACGAAGGACTTTTACGTCGAGGACCCCGATGGGTATATCATCGCCTTCGGTGGTCGGCCGGACGCGGATTAACGGCGGCGACTTTATGAAACGTAGTGTCTTTCCAACATTGAAAACCGAGCGAGAAAAAAATGGGCGCCGAGATTCTTATTCTTCGTTTTCTTCACATCCTTTCCGGCATCGTATGGGTGGGCAGCGGCGTGTTCGTCGCTTTCTTCCTCATACCGGCAATCGCGGGCAAACCCCAGCTCATGCCGGGAGTGATGGACGGTCTGCAAAGGCGCCGGGTGTTCATCATTGTCCCGCTCGCCGGCCTCATCGCAATACTCTCCGGCATCAGACTCCTCTGGATCGACTCCGCTGGTTTTGCCGACAGTTATATGCAAACGGGGCCCGGGCGAACCTTCTCGATCGGCGGCACTGCCGCTATCATCGCGTTCCTCCTCCAGGTTTTTGTCTCGAGACCCGCGGGGGTCAAGCTTGGGGCGATTGCCGCGCAGCTTGCGGGATCGCCGCCGGCGAATGAGCGCGAGCGTTTGACCGCGGAGGCCGACCGTTTGCGCCGGCGCAATGCGATGGCCACCTTGGGCGCAGTTCTTTTCGGGTTGTTTGCGGCGTCAGCAATGGCCGTTGCCAGATACGTTTAGCGTTTCTCGAGCGGCCGCTGGACCCGAACCTCGCGCGGACACTTTTCGGTATCCCGATTGCAGCCGGCTGATCAACAAAAGTACCGCGAGCGAGTGATCAAGCTCGCGTTCAACGGCGACCCGCGGTTCTTCGACGAGTTCGTGCGCGTAATCAGCGACGCGACTCCCGACGGAGCGGACGTGATTCTGCGCGGGAGTGCTGTCACGGGGCACAAGTTTGGATCGGACGAACCTTTCGACGCTGATGGACCCGGAACAAGCGATCTCGATGTAACGTTTGTTGGCGGTGACATGATCGCGCTGTTTCGCGAATTTCACATTCCGGGTATCCATTCGGTCCCGCTCAGCGAACAGCATCCGTTCGCATCGCCGGCACTCGGCCCGCTGCGAAAGCGTCTATGCGCGATGGCGGGTCGCGCCGTGAATCTCCAGGCGACAACGTCGCTCGTGCAGTATCTCCGCGACGTAGCCATGAATCAGCCGTATCTGCTGCTCGTCGAGAAACCCAAGTCCGACTAGCATGCGGCTCCTCACCTACAACATTCGTGAGGGTGGCGTCGCCCGTGCCGACGCGATCGCCGAAGTAATCAGGGCCGCGAGTCCGGACGTGGTTGCGCTTCAGGAAGCACGGGATCCAACAGTGGTCGAGCGAATCGCCGAGCTCGCTGGTTTCCGCTACTTCGGCTCGCGGTTGTCGCACTCGACCGGTTTTCTGAGCAATATCCCCGTAATCAACTACGGTTGGCGGCATCCACCCCGGACGCGGCACGCACTGCTCGAGGTATCGCTTGCCGAGGGTTTTCCGCGTGTTTTCGTTCTACACCTTCGCGCGTGGTTCTCCAAGTGGACCGAGCGACGCCGCGCTCAGGAGCTGCGAGGTCTGCTCGACGGAATACAACAGCAGCTGACTCGGGAGGAAAACGCCTTCGCGTTCCACGTTCTCGCTGGAGATTTCAACGCGCTGGCGCCCGGGGAAGCGTTCGACCCGTCGCCGATGCCAATGTGGATACGCGGAATGGTCTGGCTCAGCGGGCGTGATATAGCGCGCAGCACAATCGAGATGATGCGGTCCGATGGCTATGTCGACGCGTGGCGTGCGCTTCACGCGGATCATCGAGCCGATCCCGGTTACACATTTCCTGTCTGGAATCCGCACGTGAGGCTGGATTACGTATTCACACCCTCCGAGTATGCTGCACATTTTACGGCCTGTGAAGTTCGCCGCACTCCGAAAGAAGTGTTAAAGGCATCTGACCACTTTCCACTGCTGGTGGAAATCGCGACCTGATGATGAATGCGATGAAGGGTAATGATTTTGAGCGGTGCCTATGACCGGGCGACGCGAGTTGAGTCGCCGGGAGTTCCTCGCTACGTCGACGGCCGGCGTAATTGCGCTCGCACGCGGGTCGCAAGGAATTGCATTTGGCGGGGACGCGCGCGTGGACGGTGATCTCCTCTACGTCGGGACCTACACCGATGATGGTCGGAGCGACGGCATCTATCTGGTGCGGATGGATCCACGTTCCGGAAAACTGCGCCGTACAGGTTCGGTAAACGCCGGCGCGAACCCGTCGTTTCTCGCCCTCCACCAGAACGGCCGCGTTTTATACGCCGTAAACGAAATCGATACGTACAACGGGAAAGCAAGCGGTGCAGTGAGTGCGTTCGCGATCGCCACGGCCACAGGCAGGCTGACGCGGATCAATCGGGAGGCATCTGAAGGCGCGGCGCCGTGCTTCGTGAGCCTCGATCGTAGTGGTCGAGTGGTGCTCGTCGCCAACTACAATGGCGGCAACGTTGCGCTGCTGCCGGTCAAGGCGGATGGATCACTCGTGCCGGCAGCGCAGGTGATTCAGCACGTTGGCAGCGGACCGAAAGCCGATCGTCAGAGTGCGCCGCACGCCCACTGCATCCTTACCGACCCGACTAACCGGTTCGTGCTCGCCGCAGACCTTGGTGCAGATCGCGTGTTCGTCTACCGACTCGACATCGACGGTAAATCAATGCTTCGGGTGGAGGGTGGTGACGCTGTGATGCGCCCCGGCGCTGGCCCGCGCCATCTCACGTTCCATCCAACGCTGCCGATCGTTTTCGTCGCGAACGAGCTGGATTCCACCGTAGCGAGTCTTCGGTTCGACGCCGAGCGCGGTGCATTGTCTCAGCTCGACGTTCGGTCGACTGTGCCCGCTGGTTGGAGCGGCACGAATTATCCGGCCGACATTCATGTCGCATCGTCTGGTCGCACGGTCTATGTCTCGAATCGTGGCCACAACAGCATCGCCGTATTTTCCGTCGCGGCCTCGACGGGCGCGCTCAGACTGGAGCAAGTGATCTCCACCGAGGGCGACTGGCCGCGCAATTTCACGCTCGATCCGACGGAGCGATGGCTGCTCGTCGCAAATCAGAAGTCCGGCTCTATCGTCGTGTTCAGCCGTGATGAGGATAGTGGCAAGTTGACGCTGACTCGACAGCGGATCGCATTGCCGAGTCCGGTGTGTCTACGCTTCGCGGCTCACGGGAGCGCGACTACATGAGGCCGCGGCTACTCGGGATCCTGGCGATTCTCGTCGTAGGTTCCAGCCACCTCTCCTACGCGCAGCGTCACCAGAACAGTCGGCCGGTAGATAGAGAAGTTGCCATCACTTTTGATGACCTGCCGGGAGTGGCGATGCTTCCGAGCCAGAGATGCAACGGAAAGGCCTATCAGGAAATGAATGGCAAACTCCTGCGCAGCATCACGACGCATCGAATCCCTGCGCTCGGATTGGTGGTTGAAGGCAGGTTATGCGAGAAGGAGAGAAAGTCTCTTCCTGATTTACTCAGGATGTGGTTGGATGCCGGACTCGACCTGGGTAATCATTCTTTTTCGCACTTCGATCTCAACAACACTTCGCTCGACCGTTATCAAGCAGATGTAACGCGCGGGGAAGCTGTCACGAAACGGCTTCTTCGGCAAAGAGGTAAGCGGATGAAGTATTTTCGCCACCCCTTCCTGCACGCGGGGAAAGACCTGGAGACGAAAAGAGCGTTCGAGGGATTTCTTCTGAATCGCGGATACACCGTCGCGCCGGTGACGATCGACAACCAGGAATGGGTCTTTGCCGAAGTCTACGCGAGAGCAAAGGACGGCGGTGACGCGGCGACCGCGCGGCGTGTCGGCGATGCGTACATCGCCTACATGGACGAAGTTTTCGACTTCTTCGAGAAACGCTCGGTGGACGTCGTCGGTTACGAGATCAAGCAGATTCTTTTGCTTCACGCGAGTCCGCTCAACGCAGACTATCTCGACAGACTTGTCCTCATGATGGAGAGAAGAGGGTACGCTTTCATCTCTGTCGATCAGGCACTAACCGACCCTGCATACCGGTTGCCCGACACCTACGCTGGTCCGGCGGGTCTCTCGTGGCTTCACCGTTGGGCACTGAGCAAAGGCATGAAGATGCGAGAGGAGCCGCGTGAGCCCGAGTTCATTGCAAGATTGTACAGGAACTACCTCCACGTCGCACACCAAGGAGACTAGATTACATACATTCTGCTTGACGGTTTGCATGATGCGATTGCGTAAGCTCTCTGCACTTTCTTTTTGCGCGATATTGCCGCTCCAGCTCGGGGGCGCGCAGACCTACAACCCCGCCGATGTCCATTTCATGGGCGGGATGATCGGCCACCACACACAGGCGATCGTCATGTCCCGCTGGGCGCCTTCGCACGGAGCCAGTCCGGCCATTCGCGTTCTCGCTGACCGGATCATCAACGCCCAACAGGACGAGATCGCGGCGATGCGGAAATGGCTCGCCGATCGACATCAACCGGTGCCCGACACGGGTGCGCACGCCATGATGATGAAGATGGACGGCATGGAGCACGAGATGCTCATGCCGGGCATGCTCACCGAATCGCAGATGAAACAACTCGACGCCGCGCGCGGTAAGGAGTTTGATCGACTGTTTCTCGTTTTCATGATCCAACACCACCGCGGCGCGCTCACGATGGTCAACGACTTGTTCGCGACCAATGGTGCCGCCCAGGACGTCACGGTCTTCAAGATGGCGTCGGACATAAGCGCGGATCAGTCGACCGAAATCGAGCGCATGCAGAAAATGCTTGCGTCGACCATATTCTCGTCGGCCACCAAGTAAGGCCTTTGCAAATCGGCTTCATCACCGTCCCGAGGAACCCACAATGAGCTTCAGTCCTTCGATCCCCCGCCAGTCACGCTCGCTGGTGGATTCAATCTTTCCGTCGGCGCTGGCGGTGATTGTCTTTGCCGTCGCGGGGTGCGCGACTTCGACCGTCCCGGCGAACACGTCGACGAGCCGGTCGTCGAGTCTCTCCGTTCTGCCGCCGACTCCCGATCCGCGCGTCGGTCTCAAGCCGGGCGAGTTCGATGCGGCCGAGGCCGTGTGGAATCTCCGTGTGGTGTCGAAGACGAAGCCCTCCGAGGGCTTCGTCGGCGGCATCAATTCCGACCTCGCCTTCCTCGGCAATAACGTTTTTCAGGGAAGCTTCAACGGTTATCAGGTCTGGGACATCAGCAATCCGCAGCAGCCGACGTTGAGAGAGGCCTACGTCTGCCCGGCGTCGCAGAGCGATGTCTCGGTTTACAGGAATCTGCTGTTCGTCTCGGGAGAGGATCTCGCCGCCAGAATCGATTGCGGCAAACAGGGCGTGAAGGACACGGTCAGCAAGGAACGTCTGCGCGGCATTCGAATCTTCGACATCAGCGACATCAGCAATCCAAGAAATGTCGGCAACGTGCAGACATGCCGAGGCTCGCACACGCATAGCTTGCTGGTGGATCCGAAAGATCCGGAGAACGTTTACGTCTATATCTCCGGGTCAGGCTCGGTGCGTTCGCCGAGTGAGCTTCCCGGCTGCGTAAATCTTTCTCCGGACAAGGATCCCAATTCGGCGCTCTTCCGCATCGAAGTGATCAAGGTGCCGCTCGCTCATCCCGAGCAGGCAGCGGTTATAACGTCGCCACGGATATTCACCGGACTCACGAGGCCGGCCACTCACGGTGAAACCGCCATCGACATCGAGGAGCACAAAAAGGAAGTAGCATACGCGAAGGCGCACGGAGGATTCGTGGCGACGATCTTCGGCGAAGAACAAGTCGCGCCCAACTTTTTCGTCGCGCAGCAGCTGGATGCGATCGTCAAAGCTCGTGGCGGCACTGGTGCACCGACTGCGGCAGACAGCGCCAAGTTGCGCGCGGATCTGCCCGCTATCGTCGCCAAAATGGTTGGTCCGGCGCCGTCTCCAACGGACGCACCCAGACCCGGACCGAGTCAGTGTCACGACATCACGCTCTACCCGGCGATCGGGAGGGCAGGCGGTGCGTGTGGCGGTTACGGATTGCTGCTCGACATCAGTGATCCGGCGCATCCAGTTCGCCTCAATGCGGCCGCGGATTCGAATTTCTCCTATTGGCACTCCGCAACGTTCAACAACGACGGAAGCAAAGTGCTCTTCTCCGATGAGTGGGGCGGAGGAATGCAGCCGAAGTGTCGCTCGACGGATCCAAAGGAGTGGGGCGCCGACGCGATCTTCACCGTCGCCGGCAGCAGCATGCAGTTCAAGAGCTACTACAAGCTGCCGGTTCCGCAAACTCGCGTCGAGAATTGCGTCGCCCACAACGGCTCGCTGATTCCGATTCCTGGTCGCGACGTGATGGTTCAGGCGTGGTATCAGGGCGGTATCTCTGTCTTCGACTGGACCGATCCTGCACATCCGCGTGAGATTGCCTACTTCGATCGTGGACCAGCCGACACCACGCTCAAGCTGAGCGGATCGTGGTCAGCGTACTGGTACAACGGAGTGATCGTGAGCTCCGAGATCACGCGCGGACTCGACATCTTCGAGCTCGCGCCCAGCGCGTTCATATCGCAGAACGAGATCGACGCGGCGAAGACCGTGCATTTCGACTACTACAATACGCAGGGACAACAGCCATTCGTGTGGCCGACGACCTTCGCGCTCGCACGGGCGTACGTCGATCAGCTCGAGCGTTCCAATGGTCTGGCGTCGGGCAGGATCTCGGCGGTGAGAAAGGCACTGGCTACCGCGGAAAGTGGATCGGCGAGCCAGCGTCAGTCGACGTTGACCGCGGTGGCGTCGCAGTTGGATGCTGACGCAAATGGTTCGAGCGACGCCGCGAAGGTTCGCACACTGGCGGCAACCGTGCGGAAGCTGGCCATGTAACTGCGGATTGCGGACCAAGTGCACTGCTGACTGCTGACTAATTGCGGATTGGGACACCGACTGCGGATTGGTAGACAAACTGCTGCGGACTGCGAACCTACGAGCGCGCTGTGAGCTCGCAGCTCGGTGCGCCGTTAGCAGTTGTGTCCCAATCCGCAGTTAGTTTCCCAATTCGTAGTTAGTCAGCAGTCCGCAATGCCCTTGGTCCGCAATCCGAAGTACGCCGCGATTATTCAGGGCACGTCCCGGCATGCCAAAACTTGACGTCGCACGACGCCGGTTAATCAATCAGGGGCTCGTCAAGCCTGCGCTGAAAACGGCCGCTGAGGTCGTCGGTCGGCTAGGGGCAGTACAGGCGCAGGATTACGGTGGGGCGAAATGGGGCGTGTCCCAGCGCACGATTGGCCTCACCGATGCGCAAATCGAAAAAGAGATCGACGACGGGAAGATCGTTCGTACTCACGTGCTGCGCCCGACGTGGCATTTCGTCGCGGCCGCCGACATCGGCTGGATGCTGGCACTCACCGCACCGCGAGTCCACGCGGCAAACGCGTACTGGTACCGTTGGCTCGAGGTTGATGATACCGTCGCCCGTCGCAGCCGAACTGTTCTGACCAAAGCGCTGCGAGATGGCAAGCAGCTCACACGAGGCGAGCTGGCCGAGGAGCTCGCGAGAGCAAAGATTCAAACCGAGAGCCCGCAACGTCTCGCGTGCATCGTGATGCGTGGCGAGCTCGATGGATTGATCTGCAGTGGGCCGCGTCGAGGCAAGCAGTTCACCTATGCTTTGCTCGAGGAACGCGTCACGAAGTCGAAGGAACTGGAGCGAGACGCTGCGTTGTTCGAGCTGGCGCGGAGATACTTTACGACACGCGGACCAGCGACTGTTGACGATTTCGCGTGGTGGTCCGGGCTCACCAAAGCGGACGCAAAGCGCGGTGTCGAAGTCGCCGCGACGCACCTGGAGCACGGATCGATTGACGCCCGGTCATACTGGTTCCCACCCGAAGCGCGCGGGCTCCGAATCGGTGGTTCAACGGTACATCTGCTGCCGAACTACGACGAGTACTCCGTCGGCCTCAAAGATCGCAGCGCATTCGGTGCGCGGTTGGCATCGTCTGGAGTGACTCCGCGAAACAGCGCGCTGTTGGGGAACTCTTTGGTCGTCAACGGGCAAATTGTCGGCGGCTGGAGGCGTACACTTGTCGGACGCACTGTCGTTGTCGAGCCCAGCCCACTGATTCGATTGAGCGAGACCGAGCGACGAGCCGTGGAAACGTCCGCTCGAAGCTTCGGTCGGTTTCTCGGTTTGTCAGCGGAGGTTCGCTGGCCATGACGACCGTTCAGATCTCCCCTAGGACTTCGCAATCGAGATGACCACCTTGCCGCGCGTGTGCCCGGCGGCCACGTATCGCACCGCGTCGGCGATTTCCCCGAGCTTGTAGGTCCGGTCGACGACGGGAGTGAGATTTCCTTCTTCCATGTATTCTCGCATCACATTCAGGTCGTCGAGTTTCGCACGAGCGATGAACATAACGAGCCGGCCCCTCGTGAAGGGCGCCAGCAATACCAGCCTGAGACCGCGGGCCGGTGGCCCACCCGCTAGCACGTACCTCCCGTTGGCGGCCAGCACTCGTCGGCACGCCCGCCACGACTGGCTGCCGACGATGTCGAGGATCACGTCATAGCGCTCCGCGCCGGTCGTAAAGTTTTCCTGTGTGTAGTCGATGACGTGGTCGGCGCCAATCTGCCTCACCATGTCGACATTCGCTGTGTTACAGACACCAGTGACAATCGCGCCGAATCCTTTGGCGATCTGCACGGCGAAGGTACCGATTCCGCCGGACGCGCCGTTGATCAGTACCTTCTGCCCTGGTTGTACACGGCCGTGATTGCGAAGCCCTTGCAACGCGGTAAGTCCGGCCACGGGTACTCCTGCCGCCTGCTCGAACGTGACGTTCCGCGGCTTGAGCGCCAGCATCTGTTCGGGAACCGACACGTATTCGGCGAAAGAGCCACGTTTCGACCGCACCGACTTGTCGCGGCCCGTTCCAAAGACCTCGTCACCCGGCTTGAAGCGCGTGACGCCGCGGCCGACTGCTTCGACTTC
Source organism: Gemmatimonadaceae bacterium (assembly GCA_045803975.1). GTDB lineage: Bacteria > Gemmatimonadota > Gemmatimonadetes > Gemmatimonadales > Gemmatimonadaceae > UBA4720. Next base: position 1,289 of record JBJMOA010000034.1, on the reverse strand, counting down.
GCCAGCGAGATCGACGCCGAGGCGTTTCGCACCCGAGCCGTGCAGAAGCCGGAAAATGGCCGGCTTGCCGCGCACCATGTACCAGTCGAACATGTTCACCCCGGCGGCCCGCACCGCAACCAGAACCTCGCCATTGGCGGGCGCCGGCTTCTCCACTTCCTCAATCTTGATGACGTCTGGCGAGCCGAAGTCGCGATAAATGGCGGCTCTCATCGACTTCCCCGAAAAGGTAAGTCCTGAATAACGTAATTTTGTCGAAAACGCCAACCATTGTTCGACGCGACAGAAACCCCTACGGAAGGATCTAATGAGAAAGCTGATTGTTTCGGAGTTCGTGACACTCGACGGCGTGATGCAGGCGCCGGGCGGCAAGGATGAAGATCGTGATGGAGGATTCGAGTACGGCGGTTGGACGTTGCCCTATTGGCACGACGACATCGGAAAGACTTTCGGCTCGCTGATGCAGGACACAGATGCGTTTCTACTTGGCCGCAAAACCTATGTGACGCACGCGGCGGCGTTCGAGCCCATGCCTGCCGGAGATTTCTTCGGGGACATGATGAATGCGCCGAAGAAGTACGTCGTGTCGAAGACGCTCAAGAACCCACAATGGCGCAACACGACCGTCATCCGCGACAACGTGATCGAATCGGTGCGCGCGATCAAAGCGGAGCCGGGCAAAAACATCCTGACCGACGGAAGCAGCCAGTTGGTTCACGCGCTGCTTGCCGCCGACCTGGTCGACGAGCTACATCTGCTCGTCTATCCGATCTCACTTGGAACGGGGAAGCGCGTGCTGCCGAACGGTGTCAATACAACCTTCGCGTTGAAGTCGGCGACACCCTATCCAAGCGGCGTGGTGGGCCTACACTATGCTCGTCAACGTTAGGACACGGTCCTATTCAGGCGGTTCAGAATTCGGAGGAGCGCCAATGTACCGGACGAAACTGGAGGTCCGCCTTGTCCGCCGCTAAGTCCTGGGGACTCATAGCCCTCCTGGTCGGCGCGATCGCCGCGCCGCACGCGCTGAACGGGCAGCGCACCAGCGCGCCCGAGGTTCTTCTGCGTCTGGACGACATCGGGATGAACCATTCGGTGAACATGGCGATGGAAAAAGTTGCTGCGACAGGGATGCCGTTCTCCGTCTCGGTGCTTTTCGCCTGCCCGTGGTATCAGGAGGCAGTCGAGATCCTCAAGAAGAATCCGCATGTAGCTGTCGGCGTGCACCTCGCACTCAACTCGGAGTGGCGCAACTACCGCTGGGGTCCGGTACTCGGCAAAGGAGGCGC
>JBJMOA010000033.1:0-47489 GCA_045803975.1 Gemmatimonadaceae bacterium | reverse complement strand
AAGAATTGGATTCACGATTGCCCCGACCAATCCTCGGCGGATGTACGCGACGGTCGACGCGCCGACGCTCGGTGGCGTCTACCGTTCTGATGACGCGGGCGAGACCTGGCGGCGCACCAATTCAGAAGTGCGCGTCTGGGGGCGCGCGTCGGACTTCGCCGAGCTGAAAGTCGATCCGAGGAATGCGGACGTCGTGTATTCGGCAAACACATCCACTTATCGATCGACGGACGCCGGCACGACGTTCACGGCCGTTAAGGGTGCGCCCGGCGGCGACGATTATCATCGCATCTGGATCAATCCGGACAACCCGGACATCATGCTCTTCGCGTCAGATCAAGGCGCCACCATTACGACGAACGGCGGAAGAACCTGGAGCTCGTGGTACAACCAGCCCACGGCGCAATTCTACCACGTGATCACCGACAATCGGATACCGTACTGGGTTTACGGTGGTCAGCAGGAAAGCGGATCGGTCGGCACCATGAGCCGCGGAGACTACGGCGCGATCACCTTTCGTGAGTGGAATCCCGTCGGCGTGGAAGAATACGGTTATGTCGCTCCGGATCCGCTCGACCCCAACATCATCTACGGCGGGAAAATCTCGCGCTTCGACCAGCGATCGCGCGAAGTTCAGAACATAAGTCCGGAAGCGGTGCGATCCGGGAAGTACAGGTTCCTACGCACTGCGCCGGTGATCTTTTCGCCTATCGACCCGCATACGCTGTATTTCGCCGGGAACGTGTTGTTCAAGACGACGAGCGGTGGGCACAGCTGGGAGGTGATCAGTCCGGATCTCACCCGACAGAACTATGATGTCCCGGCGAGCTACGGGATTTTCACGAACGGAGATCTGTCTCGCGCGCGAAATCGCGGCGTCATCTACACTGTCGCGCCTTCGTTCCGCAACGTGAACACGATTTGGACCGGTTCGGATGACGGCGTCATAAATCTGACGCGCGATGGCGGAAAGACGTGGACCAACGTTACGCCACCAACGCTGACTCCGTGGAGCAAGGTTTCGTTGATGGAGGCTTCCCACTTCGACGACGAATCCGCGTACGCCGCCATCAATCGCTTCAAGCTCGACGACCTCAATCCGCATATCTATCGCACGCACGACGGAGGGAAGACGTGGAAAGAGATCGTGAATGGCATCCCGAGCGACGAGGTGGTAAACGCCGTGCGCGAAGATCCAGTTCGCCGTGGTTTGCTCTTCGCCGGTACCGAGCGCGCGGTCTACTTCTCGCTCGACGACGGAGAAAACTGGCAGTCGCTCCGGCGCAACATGCCTGCGACGTCCGTTCGTGATCTCGTTGTCCACGACGACGACATCGTGGTGGGCACGCACGGGCGCTCGTTCTGGATTCTCGACGATATGAGCCCACTCCGCCAGCTCGATGCGAAAACGGTCGCTGGCACCTTCCTCTTCCGGCCAAAACTCACTTACAGGTTTCGGCGCAACAAAAACACCGACACGCCGCTCCCTCCGGAGGAGCCTGCAGGAAAGAATCCGCCCGACGGCGCGATCATCAATTACCGACTTGGCTCCGATGTCCGAACACCGGTTGTGCTCGAGATTGGTGATAACGTCGGGAATATCGTTCGTCGGTTTTCGAGCGCTGACCCGGTCGATACTCTCGAAACAAACCTCAACGTTCCGACCTATTGGCTCCGGCCACCCGGCCGTCTATCGAGTGCGCCTGGCATGCACCGCTTCGTGTGGGATCTGCACTACCCTCCGCCGAAGGTGCTCGCCCACGAATATCCAATCTCGGCGATTTTCGGCGACACACCGCGCTACCCGCTCGGTCCAGCGGTGCTGCCCGGTACTTACACGGTACGCCTCAGTGTCAATGGCCAGACATACACCCAGCCTCTCATTATTAAAATGGACCCGCGAGTCCAGATCAGCGACGCTGGACTAAAATTGCAGCACGACATCGGAGTGCGCATGAGTGAGGCGATAACGCGCGACTTTGCCGCGTTGAGCGAGGTTAGAGCCTTGCGCGCAACGTTACGAGCGCAACGCGAAGGCGCCAAAGCAAAAGAGGTCGCCGATTCGCTGGTGGTCGCGGATTCTGCGCTCGCAATCTTCGAGGCAGGATCGCCGGGCGGTACCGTCGTTGGACTCGCCCGCCTGAATGATCAACTCGCAGGAGTTCTCGAAATCGTCGAGGGCGCCGACGCAGAGCCGACGACTCAGGTCGTGGCAGCGGCGGCGGATCTCGAGAAGGCTTTATCGGCGCTGCTCGCCGAGTGGTCCGAGGTCCAACGCCGCCGGACACGACCGGGGACGAAGTAAATTATGCAGTCAGCGACAGTCGCAGCTCACGGGAGAAGACGATGACGACGAGCAAGGAAACCGAGTGGATGAATCACCCGCGACTGAGGAAGCTCGTGACCGCTGTCAACGAGCTCACTCTCGCGGAGAGAATTACGCTCGTGAAAGGACTCGTACCCGCGATCGCCGACGAGCTCTCCGACACCGAGTATGAGCGGTTTATCGACTCGATAAGGCTAAAGGGAGAGCGCTTCCACGAAGCCCAGGCGCATCCCGGAGAGGGAAGGGCCGAGCGCAAGATTCCTGGCGAGCGCGATATCGAAGGACGTTAGCTAAATCCCGAGCGCGAGCTGGACTGGTGCCGCAGCAGCCGAGATCGCGCGGTCGACGCAGATTGGTCCGACGACTCTGTCCTGCGATGCCGCTGTAAGACGTCCTTTGAAGCGTGAGCGTCGGAGCGATTCTCCGACGGTGCTGAGCGCGGTACGCGGAGTATTGTTTTTCTCGCTGAGGTGAGCGAGCACGATGTTGTTGAGGCCCGAGTGGATGCTCTGGCTCGCCGCGCGCGCCGCTTCGCCGTTGCTCAGATGTCCAAATTTGCCGCGGATTCTCGCCTGAAGCGACGGAGGATAGGGGCCAGCACGCAGCATTCCCTCATCGTGATTCGCCTCGATCACGAGCATGTCCAGCTTGTCCAGGGCGCGTAGAATGCTTTCCGTGATGTGTCCAAGATCGTAGACGATTCCAGCTCGTGAGCCCTCATCAATCGAAGTCACGATCACGGCGATCGGCTCATTTGCGTCGTGTGAGACAGGCACCGTCTCCAGATGGAAATCGCCGACTACTACCGTGCTTTTCCTCGGGGTGAGAATGGTGGGTAGCTCGGACCAATCCGGACACATCATGCGCGTTCCGGCGGTGGAGACGATCGTCCAACCCCATTTCCGCGCGGCCGAAGCGACGCCTTTCACGTGATCGGTGTGTTCGTGCGTCACGACGACTGCCTCGATCGAATCCGGCGCGACGCCAGCCACTGCGAGACGCTGCTTCAGGACGCGCGGCGAAAACCCCGCGTCAACGAGTATTCGAGACCGCGCGGTTTCAACCAGGACTGCGTTACCACTGCTTCCACTTCCAAGCACCCACAACTTCATCAAACGCTCCAACGCCTTTTGTGCGCCTCAGCAAGATGCTTCCGCGCCTTTTCTCCCAGCTCCACATGCCGCCGCGCCATTACACGCTCGGCCACCGTTAGAAATTTAGCAACGTCGTACGTGTCGTAGGGCTCTCCGTCTCCCCATGCAAACGGCGCAACGACTTTCGGTGGCATTGCTGAGCCAAACACATTGGCGCCGGCACCGATTACCGTGCCGGTACTCAGCATCGTGCCGATTCCCGTCTTCGCATGATCGCCGAACATCGTGCCGAGGAACTGCTGCTCCGTGTCTCTGAGTCCGGAAGGCGTCCAGAGTTGAACTGGACCGTACGTGTTTTTCAAGTTGCTGGTCGTCGTCAACGCGCCCAGGTTGACCCATCGCCCAAGGTATGAGTGACCGACGAAACCAGCGTGCGACTTGTTACTATGGCCAAGTACGATGGTGTTGCTGATTTCGCCGCGCACCTTGCAATTGTCCCCGATCGAGGAAGTCTTCACTCGGTCGCCAAGAATTTGAGAGCCGAATCCTACGTAGACTGGTCCTATCAGGTGGGTGAACGGCGCGACGACGGCGCCCTTGCGAACCAGGATTGGTCCGGCCGAAGCGTCGAGCACTACGTGAGGCCCAATCTGTGCGCCTTCCTCGACGAATATCGGGTGATCGCCGATCATCGCCGCGTCCGTTTTCGCGGCCGCGCCGAGGGATTTCGCGCGACGAGGGATGTCCTCCGTGAGCTGATCGTTGAGCGTAGTGATGAAGTCCCACAAATCGCTCAACCACCGTCCCTCGATTTTTCGGCCGCCAAGGCTTGTTTGAATGCTGCCGAGGTCAACGGTGCCGTCAGCGAATTGAGAGAGGGGGAGAGCACGCGCCAGCTTCACGGCGCAGGCGGAGCCTTCGCACATGAGCAAATCGAACCGGTCCAGCGCCAGATCATTCGGAATCACGCAGCGCGTATTAACGATCACCGCACCCGCCGGGATTTCCGTTTTGGGCGCGACCGCGGGCGGGGCGTTCGCCTCCTCGAAGTTCGCCAGATGTCGCGAGCTGATGAACCCTGCACTTGGAAGCGAGGTCGCTCGCTCCCAGCGTCGGCGAATTAGAGACGTGCCGGCGCGCAGCTCACTGCAAGGACGAGTGAGCGCGAATGGCTCGAACTGCCTGGCTCGCGCGTCGTCGTAGAAGTAAAGCGCGCTCATTGCTTGGCTCGCTCCCTCGAGCCGAGTGACTCCACCAGCCTCTTGAGGTCAGAGGCCTTCTCGCGGGTGGTCACGAGAGTCATCCCATTGTGCGCGACGACTACGAGATTGTCGACGCCGTACAAAACCACGTTGCCGGAATCGGCGTGAACGACGTTGTCACAGCAATCGAGCATATGCACGCTTCCGGTGGTCACGTTTCCGAATTCATCCTTTGCCCTCACGCGACCAAGTGCGTCCCAGGTACCGACATCATCCCAGCCGAAATCGCCAGGCAGTACTGTGACTTTCCTGCTGCGCTCGAGCACCCCGACATCGACGGAGACTGGAGTGCTGACGACGCCGAAGAATTCTTTGGCGTCCGCATTGCTGGCAACCGTCATGGCCTTTTTGAGCTCGGGGGTGTTTGCTCTTACTTCTCCCAGGAAATCTGCGACACGCCACACGAATATGCCCGAATTCCAGAGGTACCCGTCGTCGCGCATCTGCTCGGCACGAGCTGGGTCTGGCTTCTCGACGAAGCGCTTGACTGGTGAACCTCCCGTGGCTCCGGGTTTGGACGGTTGGATGTAACCGAACCCGGGGTCTGGCCGCGTTGGGACGATTCCTACTGTTACGAGCGTATGCGTCTCGCGTGCGATCTGTTCGGCCTCGAGCAGCGTCTCGCGGAACCTTGCATCGTTCGCGATTGCCCAATCGGCGTGAACGCAGATCATGGTTGCGTCGCCGCCGTCGCGCCGCTCAATCGTTAGCGCGGCCCATGTCAGAGCCGCCGCCGTTCCCGCGGGTTGGGGCTCAGCGATGATGTTTTCCCGCGGCACCGGTGGCAAAAGGGAGCGAATCGACTTCACAAGGGGCGCGTTGGTGAGTACCAGAGTATGTGAGGGGTCGACGATCGGCGCGAGACGATCAACCGCGTCACGCAGAAGCGGATTCCCTGTCACCAGAGGTAGAAGCTGCTTCGGGCGATCTGGGGTGCTGAGCGGCCAGAAGCGCGAACCAACGCCACCCGCGAGCACGACTGCCCAGCGGCTCACTCGTTGGTTATTCCCGCTTCGTCAGGCGCTCCCGTCAGACGCGCGACGAGCGCGTAGAGTTTTTTTGGACTGAACGGCTTGGTGAGAAACTCGGTGGCGCCCAACGCGAGCGCATCGCGTTCATGCTTCGCATCGCCACCAGCGGTAAGAATGACGCACGGCAGCGATTTGAGCTTTTCCTGCTCGCGGATCTGCTTCAGTACATCGAGTCCGCTCAGTCGCGGCATCATCAGATCCAGGATGACGAGGTCCAGCTGCTCTTCGCCGTTGATGAAGTCGAGGGCCTCCTGACCATCATAGACAATGCTCACTCGGAACGGTCCCTGCTCGAGCTTCATCTTGATGATGCGTCCGATGTGCGGCTCGTCGTCGGCGATCAGAATGTGGCAAAGGCGTGTTTCAGCGTTGGGCACGGTCAGATGAGGGCTGCAATGTTACCGCGATACCGGCGAATGTCGAACAGAAGCCCACCGAGATCTGCCGATGGTCGAAGCAGCACGAGCAGGAGGGTGTCGTCCGCAAGGGCGGCGACGATTGCATAGCCCTTCTGGTGCTCGAGTATCGCCGTGTTCATTGGTCCTTGAATCGTCGCCATCCCCAGGCTCTCTGCCTCCGAGACCAGCGCGGGTACTCGGGCAGCGAGGTCTTCATTGTTGAGACCCGGGGCGGCAAATCCTTCGATCAAAAGTCCGTCCTTGCCCAAGACGAGGACCGCATCGACCCCGGGACGCTGGCGAAGCGCGCTCGTAAAATCTCTGATGGTGGGCATTGTGTGCTGACGAAGTTGCGAAGCTAGGAAGCGCAAAGAGTGAAGTCAAGCGCGTCAATCGCTTGAACTGTCGTAAGTTACGGGGTATTATCGAGAAGCAACCCCTCCAGTCTCTCATCTGTCTCATATACTTCATGAAAGCGCGTCTCGCTCTCGTCGCGACGATGTTCGTCGTGGCAATCCTGAATGCCTGCGGCGACGTCGCCGGTCTCGAAGCCTCACGTGCAACGACCGTCGATACGTTGTCCGTATTCGCGCTCTCCGGGACTCCGCCGATATATCCGAGCGGCATCGCACTGCTCGCACGCCAGCCGGTCACCGTTGATGGCTTTGCCTCGTTCGACATCGCGTTCGACATCGACGACGCGGGCAATGCGATCGTCTATCCAGTCAAGCTCGTCGTCGCTTCTCCCGGCGGAGCTCGGCAGGTCGGTTTACAGCGGATATCCGATAGCTTCGAGAATGTCGCCGAGGCACCCAAGACCGGCTACCAGACCGACTCAGGCTATGTCGCTCGAGCCGGCGAGACCGTAGTCGTGCAATCAGCGCACAACTTCTCGAATGACCTGTGCCAGTTTGCCGTCAATCCCTTCATTTACGCGAAGGTCGCAGTCGACAGCGTCAAGCTTGATACCCGCACGATCTATCTGAGGCTCGGACTGGATTCGAATTGCGGCTTCCGCTCATTCGCGACTGGAATCCCGACGAGTTGATTCGTGCACGACCTGAAGATGGTGCGCGAGCACATCGACGCACTTCGGGCCGGTATGCGCCGGCGCGGAGTTCTCGATGCGCTGACGCCGACCATCGATCGGGCAATCGAGCTCGATAGAGCGCGGCGCGAGACGATCCAGGCGGTTGAAGAACGAAAGGCGGCGCGAAACGCGGTCAGTCAACAAGTCGGCCAACGTAAGCGGGCTGGTGATTCCGCCGATGATCTCCAGGCACAGTCGCGGGCACTCGGTGACGAGATCGCGCAACTCGACCGCGAATTGGCCGAGACCGAAGCTGCACTGTCGGGCATTTTGCTGGAGCTTCCCAACGTTACCCTCGACGTTGTTCCCGAGGGCGGAGAAGAGAACAACTCTGTCGTCCGCACTTGGGGTCAGCCGCGCGAAGGAGCTCGTGTGCTGCCGCATTGGGAGCTCGGCAGCAAGCACAATCTTCTTGATTTCGAGCGTGGCGCGAAGATCAGCGGGTCCGGCTTCATCGTCTTCCGCAACGCGGGAGCTCGGCTCGTACGCGCGCTGATGAATCTGATGCTGGACGTGCACACGCGCGACCATGGATACGAGGAGATATGGGTTCCGGCGGTCGTCAACCGCGCGAGCATGACTGGAACCGCGCAGCTCCCCAAATTCGAGGACGACATGTACGCGTTGAAGGACGAAGGCGGCTTTCTGATTCCCACCGCCGAAGTCCCCGTCACGAACCTGTATCGCGATGAGATTCTTCCCGAGGCTGATCTGCCGCGATCATTCACCGCGTACTCCCCCTGCTTTCGGCGCGAGGCTGGCGCGGCGGGCAAAGACACGCGCGGGTTGCTCCGCGTGCACGAATTCGATAAGGTCGAGCTCGTGCGCTACGTCACCCCCGAGACCTCAGGCGCCGAGCTGGAGACACTCACCGGACACGCGGAGAAGATTCTGAAGCTGCTGGAGCTTCCGTATCGTGTCGTGCGACTAGCGTCCGGCGATACCGGCTTTGCCAGCGCTCACACGTATGACCTCGAGACTTACGCGCCGGGTGTTGCCAAATGGCTCGAGGTATCCTCGTGCAGCAACTTCACAGACTTTCAGGCGCGGCGGGCAAATATCAGATACAAGCCCGCCGACGGCGGCAAGCCGCGATTCGTGCACACACTCAACGGATCTGGTCTCGCGTTTCCGCGCGTCATCGCATCAATTTTGGAGCATCATCAGCAAGAGGATGGCAGCGTGCGCATCCCCGCTGCGCTCAGCACGTATCTCGGCGCCGAGCGCCTGACCTGATCGATGCGCCGGCTCGCTCCGGTAACGCTCGTTACGATTGGCGTGCTCGCGCTCCTGGCGTGGTACGTGGTCTACACGCGCAGTGTCGTGCGGGAGCTGCGGCAGGAGGCGTCACGCGTCGGCTTGATGTACGCGCGCGTCTACAACGGCCTTAGCGATCCGAACCCCGACGCGGCGAACGCCGCACTCCTTGACCTCGCGCGCCACATTAGAGAATCTGGCGTCCCGATAATCCTCGCTGACGAGCAGGGTAAGCCGACCGACACCGCGAATCTGCCGTTCACTTCGTCGCTGCGCTCGAAAGAGATGGCGAACTATATGGCGGAGCTGGACCGCCAGAACGTCCCCATTGCGGAACCTGGCGTCGGCACCGTTCACTACGGAAATACTCCGCTGGTACGCGGCCTCATTCTCATTCCGGTCTTGCAGTCAATCTTGATCGGCGTGGTGCTCCTTGCGGGAGCGTATGCACTCCGCACGCGCGGCCGGGCGGATCGTGAGCAGATCTGGTCCGGAATGGCGCGCGAATCCGCGCACCAGCTCGGAACACCGCTGTCGAGTATCAGCGGTTGGATCGAGCTGCTTCGCGAGACTGATCCCGAGGAAACGACGGTGGCGGCACTGGATCATATGGAGGCCGACCTCGAGCGTCTGAAGCGTGTTGCGCACCGCTTCGAGCGGATCGGTCGCCCGCCACGCAAGGAGTCGGTTGATCTTGGAAGTCTCGTCGACCGCGTAGCAACGTACTTTCGGGCTCGCGTACCAACGCTCGCTCAGCGCGTGACGGTTTCGTCGTCGCATCAAGGCGACCTGGTCATTCAGGGCGACGCAGTGCTTTTGGAGTGGGCACTCGAGTCCCTGACGAAGAACGCGATCGATGCGCTTGCTGGCCACGACGGAAGGGTCGAGATATCGGCGGAGTCGCTGCCGGAAGGTCGGGTTCGGGTTCGGGTGTCGGACAACGGGCCCGGAGTGCCACGCGAAATCCGCAATCAGATCTTCGAGCCGGGCTTCTCGACGAAGGAGAAGGGATGGGGAATCGGTCTTTCGCTCGCGCGCCGCATCGTGCGAGATAGCCATGGCGGAGATCTCTTGCTGGTCCCCTCCGAGCGGGGGGCGACGTTCGATATCGTGCTCGGCTGAGGCACTCATACACGGCAAAGTCAGGGCGTAGTGAACAATCAACTAGCAGCTATGCCACTAACGCCTCGCACCTATTCAGTTGCAGTCGCCGCCCAAAGGGGTTCATCGAGTATATGATCTGCGGTATCTTCAGAGGATGCCCGAATCAACGACTGTCGAACGCACCGAACCTCTCGCCGGTCTCAATCCCGCGCAGCGTGAAGCGGTCCTCCATTATGAAGGACCCATGCTCGTACTCGCCGGTGCTGGCTCGGGCAAAACCAGAGTTCTCACCACCCGCATCGCACGCCTCATCGAGCATCATGGCGTAGATCCGTCGCGGATTCTCGCCGTAACATTTACAAATAAGGCGGCTGGTGAGATGCGCGAGCGAATCGCGCGCCTCCTCGGCGAAGAGCCGAAGGGGATGTGGAGCGGAACCTTCCATGCGATCGGTGCGCGCATCCTTCGGAGCTCTGCCCACCACGTTGGGCGCACGTCCAGCTTCACTATCTACGACGAGGATGACAGCCTCGGCGTGGTGAAGAGAATCATGGAACGCGAAGGGATCCCGCAGAAACAGTGGAGCCCGAAGGTCATTGCCTCGCTGATCTCCGACGCGAAGAACGCGCTCGTGCCGCCCGCCGAATACGACTCGCTCGCGATGGACCCGGTCTCGCGTGCCACCGCGAAAGTGTACCGGCAGCTGGACCAGACACTTCGCGCCGCGAATGCGGTGAGCTTCGATGATCTGCTGGTTTTACCGGTCGAGATATTTCGTAACGACGAAGCGACGCTGCGGCGCTACCGCGAACGTTTCCAGTTCATCCTCGTGGACGAGTATCAGGATACGAACCGCGCGCAGTTCCAGTTCATCAAGTTGCTCGGCAGCGGCCATGGCAACGTCGTTGTCGTCGGCGACGACGATCAATCGATCTATGGTTGGCGTGGCGCCGACATTCGAAATATTCTCGACTTCGAGAAAGAGTTTTTGCCCGCTCGGATCGTGCGGCTGGAGGATAACTATCGCTCGACTCCGGATATCCTTCGCGTTGCCAACGCTGCGATTACCCAGAACGTCAGTCGCAAGGGCAAGACGCTCCGCGCCACTCGCGAAGCCGGGGAGCCCGTCACACTCGTTGCCGCCCTCGATGAACGCGACGAGGCAGACTTCATTCTCGAGGAGATCAAGGCGCGCCAGAACCGCGAGGGCCGCGGGCTCAGCGAATTTGCCGTGCTCTACCGAACCAATGCGCAGAGCCGTCCGCTCGAGGACGCGCTTCGTCGCGAGGTGATCCCGTATCGCCTCGTCGGATCGGTTCGCTTCTATGACCGACGGGAGATCCGTGACCTGATGGCGTACCTCAAGCTCATAGCCAACCCGTCAGACGAGGAAGCGTTTCGTCGCGCGATCGCCGTTCCGAAGCGCGGCATCGGTGATGCGAGCGTCGATGTGCTTGCTGCGCGCGCGCGTCAGGACCGTGTTTCACTGTCGGAGGTTGCCGCACGCGAAGACCTTCAGGAGTCACTACGACCGGCTGCCAGGAAAGCGTTAGCTGACTTCACGCGGCTGATCGCCGACTTCCGCGAGCGCGCAAAAGAAACGAGCGTCGACGTTCTGATTCAGGAGCTCGTGGCGGAGATCCGCTACGTCGATTATTTGCAGGCCGAGGGGCCGGAATCGGCGCGCGACCGTATCGAAAATGTCGGTGCTTTGATCAGCGGCGCCGCCGAAACGGTGATCGACGATGGCGGAGAAGTCGGGCTGACTCCGCTCGATCATTTTCTTCAGCGCGCTATGCTCGTCGCCGGTGCCGATGCGCTCGATCCTTCCGCCGATGCAGTGACGCTCATGACGCTGCACAATGCGAAGGGTCTCGAGTATCCCGTTGTGTTTCTCACTGGACTCGAGGACGGGCTCTTTCCGCTCTCCCAGTCGTTTGATGACCCGCCGAAGCTGGAAGAGGAGCGGCGGCTCTTTTACGTTGGGATCACGCGCGCCCAGGAAAAGCTCTATCTCTCTCACACTGAAATGCGGCGGCGAAACGGAGAACTGCTCCCTTCGATAAAATCCAGATTCCTGCGCGAGATCGAGGCAGCGAATCTCGAGGAGAAGAAAACACTGCGGGTGACGGCGATGGGTCGCGGTGCTGCCGGGCGCGGTAGCGGTCGCGAGATAGGATTTAGTGGTGCCTACCCTGCGCGCCGCACGCACGATGTTCCCGCGTGGCGTCGACCGACTCCCATCGCCGAGGCCGAGGCATCGCAAGACGAGCCACGATACGTGAAAGGAGAGCGAGTGAAGCACAAACTCTTCGGTGACGGCTCCATCGCCGAGCTCTCAGGCGTTGGGCGGGAAGTGAAAGCGATCATCGACTTCGATGACGAAGCGGTCGGCCGAAAGACTATCAAGCTCGCCTACACGACCCTCGAGCGCGGACAGGAATAATGGCCGTCAGCCGCGACGATGTGCTGCACATCGCCGACCTTGCACGACTCGGTGTCGATAGCGCGCGCGCCGACGAGCTGACGAAGGAGCTCAGCGCAATCCTCGCGCACATGGAGGTCCTGTCTCAGGTCGACACGAAGAGCGTCGCGGATACTCCTGGCGATGATGGCGACGGTACGCCGCTTCGGCCCGATTCAGGTACGCCGGCACTCATGGAGCGAACCCTCGAATCGTTTGCTCCGTCGATGCGCGATGGCTTTTTCATCGTGCCGCGTCTCGCGACCCACGAGGATCCCAGCGAGAACGGCGCGTGAGCGTCGAGAACTACTCCACGCTGGGCACTGCGGCGATCGCGGCGAGCGTCCGCGCGGGAGAGCTGTCCCCTTCTGATGTAGTGCGCTCCTCGTTCGAGCGCGCACGAGACATCGGCGCCGGCGCGGATGCTCTCAACATTTTTCTTTACTCCGACGAGAAGGCGTCGCTCGAAGAGGCAGAACGCCTTACCGAGCGCGTCGGTGGCGCAGCGGATGTCGGCGTACTCGCTGGTGTCCCGGTCGCGATCAAAGACAACATCGCGTCGCTCGGATTGCCGACGACATGCGCATCGAGGATCCTCGCAAGCTACGTGAGCCCGTTCGAGGCAACGGCCGTCGCCCGGCTGCGCGCGAATGGGGCGTTGATTGTCGCCAAGACCAACATGGACGAGTTCGCGATGGGGTCGTCGACGGAGAACAGTGCTTTTGGGCCGACCCGCAACCCGCACGATGTGAGGTGCGTCGCAGGTGGATCGTCCGGAGGCTCCGCGGCCGCCGTCGCGGCTGGGATCACGCCTCTCGCGCTCGGCTCCGAGACCGGCGGCTCGGTTAGACAGCCCGCTGCTTTCTGCGGTGTCGTCGGCGTAAAACCGACATATGGACGCGTGAGCCGTTACGGCCTGGTGGCCTTCGCGTCATCGCTCGACCAGATTGGCGTGGTTGGGCGCACGGTGGACGACGCCGCACTGGGGCTCGAGGTCATTGCCGGATTCGACCAACTGGATTCGACGAGCTCAGACGCCGTCGTGCCCATCTATCGGATGTCGGCCCTTGGAAAACCGGCGCCCGACGCGCGGGATCCGGACACCGAGGCGCTTCGCATTGGACGAAGCCCCGTGCCTTTGCCTCCACCTCCCGACGCGCGCACGCTCGACGGAATCGTGATTGGAAAGCCGCGCGAATACTTCCCGGATTCACTCGACGCGAACATCCGCTTGCTCTGTGAGCGCGCTCTGGACCGCTTTCGCTCGATGGGCGCCACGATCCGCGACGTTTCGTTGCCGCGGTCGCCGTTGGCAATTCCCGTCTACTATATCCTCGCCCCGGCTGAAGCCTCGTCCAACCTCGCGAGATTCGATGGGGTGAGATACGGATTACGCGTCGACCCTGGAAAGGGCCTCAAGCCGATGTACGAGGCGACACGCTCCCAGGGGTTCGGACCGGAAGTGACTCGTCGCATCCTGCTCGGCACGTACGTTCTGTCCGCTGGCTATTACGACGCCTACTATCGAAAGGCCCAAGCCGTCCGGACGCTGATCGCGGACGACTTCCGCTCGGTTTTCGCCAGTGGAGTGCACGCGATATTCACTCCGACAACCCCGACGCCGGCGTTTCCGGTCGGTGCGATAAGCGAACCATACGAGATGTATCTCAATGACATCTTTACGGTGACTGCGAATCTGGCGGGCGTTCCGGCGATCTCAGTACCGATTGGCCGGGTACGAAGACTGCCCGTGGGTGGACAAATCATCACGGCACATTTCGACGAATACACAATGTTTCGAGTCGCGTATGCACTCGAGGCTGGTCTCGGCCGCGAGGCGCACGAGTGAAACGCGAGCGATACGAGATGGTGGTCGGACTCGAAGTGCACGTGCAGTTGAAGACGCGCACAAAAGCGTTCTGCGGCTGCTCGACTGATTTCGGCGCCGCCCCGAACACCAACACTTGCCCGGTGTGTCTCGCGCTTCCGGGCGCCCTTCCGGTGCTGAACAAGCGCGCCGTCGAGCTCGCAACGAGAGCTGCGATCGGGCTCGGGTGCAAGGTTAACCCGACGTCTGTGTTCGCTCGCAAGAACTACTTCTATCCCGATCTTCCCAAAGGTTACCAGATCTCTCAGTTCGATCAGCCGCTGGCGACTGGCGGCAGAGTGGTCATCGGCAAGACGCTGGACGGCAACGATTTGCAAGTCGGGATCACGCGTCTGCACATGGAGGAGGACGCGGGCAAATCCATTCATGACCGCTACCCCGCCGCTACTGCAATCGATCTCAATCGCGCTGGCGTGCCGCTGATCGAAATCGTTAGCGAGCCCGACATCCGAACGTCAGCCGATGCCGGGCGCTACCTCCGCACGCTGAAGCAGATTCTTCAGTATCTGGATGTAAGCGACGTCAGCATGGAGGAGGGAAGTCTTCGCGTGGACGCGAACATCAGCGTGCGACCGCCGGGTCAGACCAAGCTCGGGACGAAGACAGAGGTCAAGAACATGAATTCCTTTTCGGCGGTGGAACGTGCGCTGGAGGCGGAGTACGAACGGCAATGTGCGCTACTCGATTCCGGTGGGCGCGTCGAGCAGCAGACACTGCTCTGGGACGGGGCGCGCGAAACAGTGCGGCCCAGCAGAACTAAGGAGGGAAGTCACGACTATCGCTATTTCCCCGAGCCGGATCTTCGGCCACTGCTGCTCGACAAGAAGTGGGTCGATGACGCGCGAGAGAATCTCCCCGAGCTTCCCAATGCGAGGAAAATACGGATCGCTCAGGAATCCGGCGTTTCAGAGAGCGAGGCCGAGCAACTGATGGCTACGCCTGCGCTCGCCGACTACTTCGAGGCTACGGCTCGTGCGTCGGGCGACGGAAAGGCCGCGTACAACTGGGTGATGGGCGAGGTCATTGCGACGCTTCGTTCTGCGGGCGGCGAGCTCGATCGATTTCCCGTCCGACCCGCTGACCTCGCGCAGCTTCTCAATCTCGTGCGCGATGGCACTGTGAGTCACACTGCCGCGAAGCGCGTGTTCGCTCTCATGGTCGAGACTGGTAAGCCAGCCGCGCAGGTCGCTGCCGACGAAGGATTGGTCCAGGTCGGAGACGAAGGCGCTGTTGCGAGTTGGGTCGACGAAGTGCTACAGGAGCACCCCGAAGAGGCGAAGAGATACCTCTCGGGCGAAAAGAAACTTCAGGGCGTACTCGTTGGCTTCGTGATGAAAAAATCGAAGGGTCGCGCCGATCCGAAGCGCGTCAATCAATTGTTGTCGGCGCGGGCGGGGTAGAGCGGTTCCGGAAGCTTTACGGAGTAGTGAAGGACCGACCGCGGAAGTCCGAAGTGATGCAGCGCCTGTTCGCGGACGTGCTCTTCACCTCCGCGGCGCAGGGCGGCGCGGCGAACCTTTTTTGCTTCCCGCAGGGGAACTGTCCCAGCCGGATCGAGCTTGAACGGTTCCGCCTTGTCCGTTCGGGTCAGCAAATCAATGATGTAGTCGAACGCGCGCGCCATGTAGCTGCCGACTTCGATGTCGCTGAGATCCCAGCGGCTCTTCTCCTCGACGAGGTGGAAAATGCGCTGCCACGATTCAGTGTCCGCGACGTAAACCATTCCGCGAAAGATTCTTCTGTTGGTCGGCGTGCTGAAGATCGTCGGACTGAGGATGCGATCGAGATGCTCGTCGGAGTGTGAGTGGTCGCGGAGAATGAGCTGCTTCGCGGTGCGACTGAATCGCTCGCCGATGTGCATGTCGAAGCGGCTTTCCCAGTAGCTGTGGCCCAGCGCGGCGGTCGACGATGTGATGGTGAGCTGGTGCGGAACGAAATAGTTGTGGGCCACTGAATCCGCCGCGAGATGCGCGAGGTACCCAAGACCGAACGCGCGAAGCGGCTCGGATTCGGCGTTGTCGTGTATCTCGAAGCCGACGTTCCACGAGTGACAATGCCGGCCGGCGGCAGCGTACTTTTTCGCAATGCTCGTGTCGGCGGCGATCGATCCGTAGAGAAAATCGTACGGGTACGCCGAGAGGAGCTCGGCGATGCTCGACGGAAGCAGCGACAACGAGCGCATCACGGCTTCGCCGAGAAAAATGTGCGTGCCGGGCGTCCACGCGTGTGCAACGGCGGGAGTGAGCACCAGCGCCAGAAGCACCGCCAGCCCGATGCGGCCGGCGGCGGCTGCGCGCGAGGAGGCGCGCGGCATTACGCGACCTCTAGATCCCGATGCGCTTACGCTGGCGGCGTACGGATTTGCGCAAATCGTTCAGTTCGTCCTTGACGGCATCGTTGATCGCGTCCTTCGCGCTGTCGACATACTCGCGCACTTGTTCAACAACGTCGTCGAGCGGAATGCGGTCGATGAGATCCTCACCGCGCTCCATCGCCGCCTTGAAGCCACGTTTCGCTCGCGGACCCGCCCAACGCGCGCCTTCCATTGCGCGCTCGCCAGCCCATCGCGCTCCTTCGAGGCCACGATCTCCAGCCCACCTGGCGCCACCGAGGCCCGCCATTCCCGCCAGCGCGGCACCGCGTCCCGCATAGCGAACAAGCGGCCCAACGGGACGTCGCCCGGATGGTCCGCGGCGCAGTAGCAGCGTAACTCCGGCGCCAACTGCCGCGCCGATGAGGGCCGCCGTCAGCAGATCGTATTGCTGCTCACGCTCCTCGTCCACTTCCATCTCTGGGGCGGACGCGCGGGCGCGGTTTCTCCCAATCGTCGGCTCTGCCTTCGTCGTAGTCCCCATCGGTCCAATCCTCCTCGTCAAATGCCTGATTTATTCCCGTTTTCACGCCGCGTATCGTCGACGCGGTAGCTACGAACGCGGACTCTGCTTCTTCCTGCACGACATCGAGCAGCGCATTCAACTCCTTCATTCTGTCTTCGGCTGCCGACGTCGCCTGCTGCAGTCGCTGGTTCACTGCCGCAATCGTTTGACTCACCTGCTGGATGTCCACGCGAACAGCTGTCGAGATGTAATCGACGTTATCCGCGATGGAGCTGGCGTGTCGCATCAGCGGATTGATATCGCCGTAGATCTTGTCCAGCATGTCGCTCACTTTCTTGTAGCTCTTTCTGAAATTCCACGCCGCCGGGACCAACGCCACTGTGAGGACGATCACCGTGATCGTCATGATCCCGCCCGCGACGCTGGTGATCTTGTCCCACAGTCCCGGCTCGGCCACGATCTGCTTCGTGTAGATCGTGTCCGGCAAAGAGCGAGCAGTCTGCAGCAACAGCTCGACGCCGCTACCGATCCAGGCTGTCATGTGCGTGAAAGTGTGCAAGGGAAGGGCCAGTTACCGAGAGGGTTTTACATCACGGTACAAAGAGTGCTCAGTGCGATATATTTTCGCAACACGCCCTTCACCACTGACCGTAACATATCATGCCAGCCGTACAGTTCGTCGTCGAGGGCGGAAGACCCCTCAGCGGCTCCATTCGCCCTTCGGGCAACAAGAACGCTGCGCTGCCGATCGTGGCGGCTGCGCTTCTCTCTCATAATCCGGTACATCTCGAAAACGTCCCGCGCATCCGCGACATCGAAACGCTCGTCGAGCTCATTCGCTCCGTCGGTGCATCAATGGAATGGGTCGGACAGAACTCGCTCGATGTCCACGCGAAGGAGCTGCGCCCGGCCGATCTGAACCCGACGCTTTGCGCGAAGATCCGGGCGTCGATTCTCCTCGCAGCTCCGCTCCTCGCCCGCTGCGGGCAGGTGACGCTTCCGCCACCCGGTGGAGACGTAATCGGACGCCGCCGCCTCGACACGCACTTTCTCGCACTGGAACAGCTCGGCGCGCAGTTCACCCACGGCAAGATGATCGAGATGCGCGTCAACGGATTCCGGGGCGCGGACGTGTTTCTCGACGAGCCGAGCGTCACGGCGACGGAGAACGCAATGGTTGCGGCATCGGCAGCAACCGGTACAACCGTGCTCCGCAACGCGGCGAGCGAGCCGCACGTTCAGGACCTTGCCCATTTTCTCATCGCACTCGGCGCGCACATCGAGGGCGTTGGAACGAATACCGTCACGATCCACGGCGGACGCTCGTTAGGAACTGGCGAAGTCACCCACAAAGTTGGGCCGGACCATATCGAGGTCGGATCGTTCATCGGGTTGGCAGCAGTGACGAAATCAGAGCTGAGAATCCAGGACGCCGGGATCGAGCATCTCCGCTCGACCCGGCTTGGCTTTTCGCGCCTTGGTATCGAGTGCGTGGAGGACGGTCCCGATCTGATCGTGCCCGCGAAGCAGTCCCGGCAAATCCAGACAGACATGGGTGGTCACGTCCCGAAACTGGAGGATCAGCCGTGGCCAGCCTTTCCCGCGGACACGATGTCGATCGCGATCGTGACGGCCACGCAGTGTGAAGGCCTCATTCTCATGCATGAGAAGATGTTTGAGTCACGGCTCTTCTTCGTCGATAAGCTCTCGACGATGGGCGCTCGGATCGTGTTGTGCGATCCGCACCGTGCCCTCGTTCACGGGCCCTCCCGTCTGCGAGGCGCGTTCCTCGAGTCTCCTGACATTCGAGCCGGGATGGCGATGCTACTTGCGGCGCTATGCGCCGAAGGCACGAGCTTCATCAACAATGTCGGTCAGATCGAGCGCGGCTACGAGCGCATCGATGAACGTCTCAACGCGCTCGGCGCGTCGATCAGCCGGGTTGACGATCGCCGCCATTAGTGTGAGCGAGGTTCCCAAAGAGGTAGTCCCCGACTTCGAAAGTTGGGGGATTCGCGCTTTCACGACGACGCGCGACGCTGGCTCCTTTGGGCTCGCAGGGACTGATCCGGTCAACGAAGTCATGGGGCGCTGGACCGCGGTTCAAAGAGAATTGTCGGACGCGGCACGTCGCGTCGCCTCGATCAGGCAGGTCCACGGCACTCGGGTGCTCGTGCACACCGGCGGCTGGGAGGGATGGCTGCGCGGTGAAGAAGCCGATGGCCACATCGCTGCGGAGAAGGGAACGGCACTCGCGGTCGGTGTCGCAGACTGCGTCCCGGTTTTCATCGCCCATCCTTCCGGAATCGTCGCGCTGCTGCACTCGGGATGGCGAGGCACCGCTGCTCACATCACGACGGAGGCGATCAGCGCTCTCGCTCGTCATGGGCTCGCCCCCGACGAGCTCGCGATCCACCTGGGCCCGGCGATCTGCGGCCGCTGCTACGAAGTCAGTGCCGAAGTTCGAGAACAGCTCACCGGTCAACCGGTGACCCGCCCGGGCCACGTGGACCTGCGCTCACTGATCGCCGAGCACGCCACCGAAATCGGCGTCCAAAAAATCTCCGTGAGCTCCTCGTGCACCAAGTGCGACAACGATCGGTTCTTCTCCCACCGCGCCGGAGACAAAGGCAGGCAAATAGCGGTCATCGCTGCCCGCGCGTAAGACGCAGTAGCTGTCGTCGGAAATACAGAGACAAAAAAGGTGTGGGGTACCGGGTACTAGGTGCTAGGTACGGGCTAAAGGCAGCGCTTTACCTCGCACCCAGCACCTAGTACCCGGCACCCCACACCTTTTGTTGCTGTTGCATTCGCAATGCGCAGTAGGTGTCCCAATCCGCAATTAGTCAGCAGCCCGCAATGCACTTGGTCCGCAGTCCGCAGTCGACCCGGAAACTTGACTCCCCCCGCCGCCGAGTCTACATTGAGTAGGGCGTTCAACTCGGCGGCCAACCGGAATGTGGGGATCCCCCCACATTTTTTTGTCTCTGCAACAAACCTCGAAGCTGTATGAACGAAACGCTGGAAACTCTTGTGGCTACAGAAATTAAGCCGCTAGGACTAGAGCTTTTCGAGCTGAAGGTCGGGGGTAGCAAAAGTCGTCCCGTTCTCGACGTTCGCGTCGAGCGCGAAGACGGAAAAAAAGTGACGGTGGATGATTGCGCAGTGGCCTCGCGGACGATCGAAGCGAGACTCGATGCGCAGGATTTCGGTGGACGGGAATACGTGCTGGAAGTCTCGTCGCCCGGTATCGAACGGCCGCTCCGGAACGCAAAAGATTGGCGAAGGTTCATCGGCAGTAGCGCGGTCGTGACCACCAACGTGGTCGGTGACCCAGCTGGCAGGCGGACCGATGAAGTCGAGATCGTCGGCGTCGAGGGTGACGTCGGGAATGAAGTGGTGATAGTGCAAAATGAGCGCGGCGATGAGCGGCGCTTTCCGCTCGCCGCGGTCGAGAAGGCCCGGCTGGCGTTTCACTGGAAAAGGTAGGGTCCTTACATGGCGGCTTCAGTAGAAATTCTGTCGGCGATCCGCGAGTTGACCAACTCGAAGCAGATCGACCGCGCCGAATTGCACGGGCTTTTGGAGGACGGCATCAACGCCGCCCTCGCCAAGAAGCACGGGCCAACGGTGCAGGCCGAAGTCGACATCGACGAGAACAAGGGAGCGATCCGCATCGTCCTCCTGAAGACCGTCGTCGAGGAAGTGACCGACCCGGCGAGCCAGATCTCCCTCGAGGAAGCGCGCTTCGAGGACCCGGATTTCCAGATCGGCGACCAGATGGAGATTCCCGTCGACTTCGCCGAGTTTGGCAGAACAGCCGTGCAAGCAGCCAAGCAGCGGATTATCCAGCGGGTGAGGGAGGGCGAGCGGTCCAAGATCCGCGACGAGTTCTCGAGCAGAGTCGGGGACCTACTCTCCGGAGAGGTGCAGCAGATCGAGCGGGGCAAGCTCGTAATCATGCTCAACAAGTTCCGCGAAGCCGAAGCGATAATTCCTTATCGCGAGCAAAACCATCGCGAGCACTTTCATCAGGGCGACCCGATTCGCGCAGTTCTCAAGCGCGTTGAGGAAACCCCCAAGGGCCCGCGCCTGGTTCTGAGCCGAGCGGACGCCCTCTTCGTGAAGGCGTTGTTCAAGCTCGAGGTCCCGGAAATCCAGCAGAACCTGGTCGAGATTCGCGCGAGCGCTCGTGAAGTAGGCAGTCGTACAAAGATCGCTGTGTTCTCGCGAGACGATTCAGTCGATCCAGTCGGCGCGTGCGTGGGCCTGAAGGGATCTCGGGTGCAGGCCGTCGTCAACGAGTTGGGCGGTGAGAGAATCGATATCGTGCCCTGGTCGGCAGACCCTGAGCGGTTCGCAAAGCTCGCCCTCGCACCGGCTCGCGTCGCAAGAGTATTCAGCGACCCGGCCACCAAGACGATTCAGGCGATTGTCGACGAGGATCAGCTATCGCTCGCGATCGGTCGAAATGGGCAGAACGTTCGGCTCGCGTCGGAGCTCACCGAGTGGAAGATCGAGCTGTACTCGAGCCGTGAGTGGATGGAGCGTGGCAGCGATCAGCCGATCTTCGCACCGCTCCCGACCGACGAGCCGGTTTCCGGGGTCAATCCACGACTTGCCGATATCGAGGGCATGCAGCCGGCAACGGTCGCAGTGCTCGAGGAGGCAGGGTATCGCACGCTCGACGACATCATCGATCTCGAGCGCGAAGATTTTCTGCGTCTCCCGGGGATTGCGCCGGAAGAGGCTGACCGTCTCATGGCAATCATCGACGAGCTAACGACGGACGAAGCGCCAGAAGCCGGCGAAGCTGCCGTCGCAACTACCGACGCCGATGCGGAGGCAAGCAGCGAAATGGCTTCGGAGGGCGGAAACGCCGCCGCGCCGGATGTCACCGCCGACTCGGAAGGCAAAACGACGGAGTAGTAGCGATGGATGCCGTTCTCAAGCGAAAGCTCCTCGGCCTGATTGGCCTGGGGATTCGCGGACGCGGCGCGATCATCGGGGTTCAGCAAGTAAGGGAAGCGGCACGGCGCGGAAAGCTGCAACTGGCTATTGCGGCGCCCGACGCTTCGAGCAACAGTTTGGAGAAAGTTTTACCGCTGCTACGTGCACGCGGAATCACCGTTTTCATCGGTCCACCGGCTCAGGAGTTGGGCTCGGCGGCGGGTCGCGAAACGACGGCGGTGATTGGAATTGTCGACAAGGGTCTGGCGAAGGGAATTCGGGCGTTGAGCCCGGAACCGATGCCGGGTGACCGCAAGGAGGAGTTGGGTTGAGCAAGCTTAGAGTGCACGACTTGGCAGGCGAATTCGGCGTTTCCAGTGACGAGGTGATCAACCTTCTTCGTCAGATGGACGTTCCGGTGCGCAGCCATCTCAGTCCGTTGAGTGATGACCAGGTCGCGCGCATCCGCGCTCGTTGGGAGCGCGAGAAGCGCGCTCGCGTCGCCGCACCGGCCGCCGCGACCCGTCGTCGCCGCGGAACCGCAGCTGCGCCAGCCCCGGAGCCTGCCGTCGAGGCAGCGCCGGTTGAGGCGTCCTCAGTAAGACGTAGACGCCGCGCCGCACCCGAGCCCGTCGCCGAAGCACCGGTTGCGGAGACGCCGCCCGCTCCAGAGGTAACCGTACCACCGCCGAAGGCGGCGCCGTCCGCACCTGCGCCAATCGCTGCGTCCGCGCCGACGACGGAACCACCCGCGACCGAGCGTCCGCGCCCGGCTGCGATTCCCGCCCGTCCAACTGCATCTCCGCCAGCGCCGCCGGCTTCAGCCGATCGTGGCGACGGACGGGAGCGGCAGCGGCCGCAACCCGTTGTGCCCGGCGCTCCGCGTCCGCGTCCGATTGCGACAGGCGCACCGTACACGCCGCCACGTCCAGTGGCATCAGCGGCCCCCGGCGCCGGAACTGCACCGACTCGCCGCGACGAGCGTAGCACCGGTCGTGGCGACGATCGCGGCGCTCGCCGCGGCAAGAAAGGGAAGCGAGGTGTCGATCAGGAAGCAGTATCCGCAAACATCGGAAAGACGATGGCATCGATGCGCGGTCCCATTCGCCGCGGCGGCGCCCGTCGCGCGGAAGATGGCAGTTACCGCGAGGAGCTTGCCGCACAGCGCCAGGCCGAGGTCGAGCGTGAGAAGAAGACCGTGCGCGTCAACGAGTTCATCACTGTGAGTGAGCTCGCGCAGATTCTCAAGGTGCCGGCCGTGCAGATCGTTGGATTCGCGTTCAAGAATCTTGGACTGATGGTCACGATCAACCAGCGCCTCGATTTCGATCAGATCGAGCTGATTGCTGGCGAGTTCGGATTCCAGGCGGTGAAGGAAGAGGAATACGCCGCCGATCTAAAAACGGCCGCCGTTGCGGAGGATACGGCCGAGCAGCTCGAGTCGCGCCCGCCAGTCGTCACGATCATGGGTCACGTCGACCACGGAAAGACGTCGCTGCTCGACTACATCCGGAAGTCGAACGTCGTCGCCGGCGAGTCGGGCGGAATCACCCAGCACATCGGCGCCTATCACGTTTCACTTCCCGGTGGCAAGGCGATCACCTTCCTTGATACTCCGGGTCACGAAGCCTTTACCGCGATGCGCGCGCGTGGCGCCCAGGTGACGGACATCGTCGTGCTCGTCGTCGCCGCGGACGATCAGGTGATGCCGCAGACGATCGAGGCGATCTCGCACGCCAAGAATGCCGGCGTTCCGATGATCGTTGCGATCAACAAGATCGACGTGCCAGGTGCAAATCCGATGAAGGTGAAGCAGGATCTCCTGCAGCACGGAGTCGTACTCGAGGAGTTCGGCGGCACTGTTTTGTCGAGCGAAGTGTCGGCGAAGAAGGGAACGAACATCGATTCGCTGCTCGATCAGATTTTGCTGCAGGCGGAAATTCTGGATCTCAAGGCGAACCCGAACCGAAGCGCCACTGGTGCCGTAATCGAGGCGCAGCTCGATCCCGGCAAGGGAGCGATCGCGACGATTCTCGTCAACAACGGCACTTTGCATGTGGGCGACGATTTCATCTGCGGCATGTACTCTGGTCGCGTCCGCGCGTTGCTCGACGAGCGCGGCCGAAACATCAAGGAAGCGGGACCGGCGATTCCGGCGCAGATCCTCGGCATTGGTGGCGTACCGATGGCTGGTGATCAGTTCGTCGTCGTTGAGGACGCGATGGAATCACGCGAGATCGCGCAGCGTCGCCAGCGTCTGGACCGCGAAGCAAAGAGCCGTCGTACCGCGAAGGGCGTCGTGTCGCTCGAGGACTTCATGTCGCAGACCGCGCCGGGGCAGAAGCGTACGCTGCGAATCGTCATCAAGGCTGACCAGGGTGGTCCCGCCGAAGCGCTTGCCGATGCACTCGGTCAGCTATCGCACGAAGAAGTGTCGGTGGACGTCATCCACCGCGGCGTCGGTGCAATCACCGAGAGCGATATCCTGCTCGCGCGCGCTTCCGGCGCGATCATCGTCGGCTTCCACGTGCGTCCCGATAACAATGCACGGGCTGCCGCCGAGCGCGAAGGTGTTGAGATCAAGCTTTACAAGATCATCTACGAAGCAGTCGAAGACGTCCGTGCTGCGCTCGAAGGCATGCTCCGTCCCGAAGAGAAAGAAGTCGTACTTGGCGAGGCCGAGGTTCGCGAGCTGTTCAAGGTCCCGCGGATGGGCGTCATCGCTGGTTGCTCGGTGCGAAACGGAGTGATCAACCGTCAAGCGCGTGTTCGTGTCATTCGCGATGGCGTGGAAGTTTATGACGGCGCCATCTCCTCGCTCCGCCGCTTCAAGGACGATGTGAAGGAAGTACGCGAAGGGTTCGAGTGCGGTATCGGTGTCGAAAACTTCAACGACATCAAGGTCGGTGATGTGCTCGAGTGCTATCGCAAAGAGCAGGTCGCGCGGACCCTGACCTCGGCGGCGGGCGCATCTGCGTAACACACGTCGAGCGGACCGCGTCGCCGAAGCGGTCCGTGTCGAGGTAGCGACCTTCCTCACTGAATCGGCCAAGGATCCCCGGATCGTCGGCTTCGTGACGGTGACGGGTGCCGAGGTGAGTCCCGACCTTCGTCACGCACGTGTCTATGTGAGCGTGCTTGGCAGCGAGACAGAAAAGCAGGCGACCTTCGACGGGTTGGATAGTGTCGCTTCCCACCTTCGGTCACGCGTTGCGCGACAGCTTCGCCTCCGTGTTGCCCCAGAGATCCAGTTCAAGGAAGACGATACTGTCGCCCGCGCCGCCCGGATCGAGTCGCTCCTTGCCGACGTGAAAAAGCAGGAAGCTTCCATACCGCCGCGTGGACAGGACGACGACTGAACCCACCGACAGGTCCTCGACGAGCGTCGAGGGTTTGCTGCTCGTAGACAAGCCGGCCGGAATGACATCTCACGACGTCGTTCAGCAAGTGAGGCGCATATACGGCGAGCGAAGCATCGGCCACCTGGGAACACTCGATCCCTTCGCCACCGGACTGCTCGTTCTTCTACTTGGGCGCGCGACCCGCCTCGCCACCTTCATCGATACTGAGCCGAAAGTCTACGAGGCAGCCATCAAATTCGGTGAAGAGACGGACACCGATGACACGACGGGAACAGTGATTCGGTCTGCCCAACCCCCACGTGAAAGCGATGTCGTGAACGCCGTAACGTCGCTCGTCGGAAAAATCTCTCAAATACCGCCCGCCTATTCCGCGAAAAGTATCGACGGGGTTCGGGCATATGATGCTGCCCGTCGCGGAGCGCCACTCGACCTCGCGCCGGTCGAGGTCACGATTTTTGATTGGCGTATCGCTACACTAATCGACGACGTCCTTCCATCGGTGATCACGTGCAGCGGCGGCACTTACATTCGCGCACTTGCCCGCGACCTCGGTCGGCTCGTCTCCTCCGCTGCTCACCTGAGATCGTTGCGCCGCATTCGAGTTGGCCCATTTGACATTCGCGACGCTGCGACGCTCGAAACGCTGGCCGATGATCCAAATCGCGTGAAGCTGCTGCGAGTCGTAGCCGATGCGTAGCCGCATTTCCACGAACGACGATTCGGGGCTGCCACCCTACGTCACGGGCACAGTGATCACAGTGGGAACGTTCGACGGTGTTCACCGCGGCCATCGCGACGTCGTCGAGCGCCTCGTTAGGCGATCGCGCGTGCTCAAGGTTCCGAGCGTGCTGGTCACTTTCGAGCCGCATCCACTGGAAATCGTCAATCCGGCCGCGGCGCCGCTCCTGCTAACGACGCACGACGAAAAAATAGAAGTCCTCGCCGAGAGTGGCATCGATTACCTGGCACTGTTGCCATTCACGACCCAGCTCGCTGCGTACTCGGCCGAGGCATTCGTCGAGCTCATCCTGCGACGCTGCTTCCGCTTGCAGGAGCTGCTGATTGGGTATGACCACGGCTTCGGCCGCCACCGCGCCGGCAACGTCGATGTCTTGCTCACGCTCGGCAGGCGGGACGGGTTTCGTGTGGACGTGGTTGACGCGGTTGCAATGCCCGACGGACACTCGGTGTCGTCGACCTCGATTCGTCGCGCCATTGCCGGAGGTGACCTCGAAAAAGCGGCCGCGGCGTTGGGCCGCCCTTACTCAGTGAGCGGTCGCGTGCAGCCTGGCTCACAGCGCGGCCGGACAATCGGATTTCCGACGCTGAATCTTGGGCCGCCGCCGCCGAGGAAGCTTCTGCCGCCGGAAGGTGTATATGCGGTGCGGGTGCAAACCCCGAGTGGCGTCGCCGGTGGAATGATGAACCTCGGACCGCGGCCGACATTCGGCGACTCTCAGACCTCCCTCGAGGTGCATTTGTTCGACACGACTGGAGATTTCTACGGCGCGTATGTCCGCGTCGATTTTGTTGCTCTGCTTCGCGAGACCAGAAAGTTCTCGTCTGCCGACCAGCTTTCGAAGCAGCTCGAGCAGGACGAGCGCGATGCCAGGGCCGCGTTGACTCTCCCGCACGCGCCCGGTAACCTTAAAGGCTAGTCTCAAAGTGCACCTTTTCCCCATACAGTAGCATGAATCTGAAGTACCGCATTGCCTGCATACTTGCCCTCGTTGCCGCATCACTCTGGGCCCTTTTTCCGCGGACGGTCGTCGAGCGCGTCAAGCGGAACGGGGAGTTCGTCTACGACACCGTGCGTCGCGTTCCTCTGAAGCGTGGGCTGGATCTCCAAGGCGGGATGCACCTCGCGCTCGAGGTGGACGAGTCCAAGGGCACCGTCCCGGACAAGACCAAGGCGATCGACAACGCGCTCAAGGTCGTGCGCAACCGAATCGACGAGTTCGGGGTCGCCGAACCTCTCGTACAGAAGGCGGGAAGCGACCGTATCATCGTCGAGCTTCCGGGAATCGATGATCCGCGTCGCGCGCAGGACGTCGTGCAGAAGTCGGCCTTCCTCGAGTTCCAGATCACGGACGAGACTCAGGCGCTCGAAAAGGCGTTGCCGCGTCTCGACGCGCTTTTGAAGGACAAGAAAGTCGCCGTCGCGCCTGCGGCAGGGCCGAAGACCGACACGTCGCGGGCGGCGGGATTGCAGTCTCTCTTTACGACCGACACTTCAAAGAAAGCCGACAGCACCAGGACCGACAGCGCCGCAGCTGCCGCAGCGATCGGTGGGCCAGGCGCATTTTCCAAACTGCTGCAGCAAGGTGCGATGCCGGGCGAGTACTACGTTGGCCAAAGCGACGTCGATCAGCTGACGCAATATCTCAGCATTCCTGAAGTCGCCGCCGCGCTGCCTCCCGGCAAGGTTCTTCGCTGGCGAAGCGACACCGTCTCGTTGGGAAATCGCGTCTACCGTCCGCTCTACGTTCTGGACGCCAAGCCTATCATCACCGGTGAATTCCTCACCGACGCGAAACCGAACACTTCCCCCACCGAAGGCAACCTCGTCGAGTTCACGATGAACAACGAGGGGGCGCGCCGTTTCCGCACCGAGACCTCGCGACACATCAAGGACTACATGGCGATCGTGCTCGATCAAAAGGTCATGGGCCAGCCGCCGGTCATCCAGAGCTCGATTGGCGCGCACGGCCAGATCACGATGGGTGGTAAGGACCTTCAGACAGCGCAGGATCTCGCCCTGGTGCTGCGCGCAGGATCATTACCGGTGCCGCTCAAGGTCGTCGAGGTTCGACAGATCGGCGCCAGCCTCGGCCAGGACTCGATTCACAAAGGCATTACCGCCGGCGTGATCGCCGTCGCGCTCGTGATCATCATCATGCTTGGCTACTATCGTTTTTCAGGCGCCCTCGCCGTCGCGGGCCTCGCGCTTTACATCCTGTACACTCTCGCGGCGCTTTCCGGCTTTGGCGCAGTGCTTACGCTACCGGGACTCGCTGGTTTTGTGCTGTCGATCGGTATCGCTGTCGACGCGAACGTTCTGATCTTCGAGCGAA
Source organism: Gemmatimonadaceae bacterium (assembly GCA_045803975.1). Classification (GTDB taxonomy): domain Bacteria; phylum Gemmatimonadota; class Gemmatimonadetes; order Gemmatimonadales; family Gemmatimonadaceae; genus UBA4720. The sequence goes on along the minus strand of JBJMOA010000033.1, from coordinate 19,352 downwards.
TCCGCGAGGAGCTCAGTCACGGCAAGACGGTTCGCACGGCCATCGATGAAGGCTTCCGCCACGCAATGAGCGCGATCGTTGACTCGAATGTCTCGACGGCGCTGACGGCCGCGGTGCTCTACCAGTACGGAACCGGTCCCGTGCGCGGCTTCGCAGTGACGCTTCTCGCAGGTATCGCCGCATCGATGATCACTTCGATCTTCGTCGTGCGCACGTTCTACATGCTGTGGCTCAATCGCTCGCGCGAGGCCCAGACAACACTGAGCATTTAATGCTTCGAATACTTCACGACACCAAGTACGACTTCATTCGGTGGTGGAAGGTCATGGCGGTGGTCACCGTCGCCTTCATTCTGCTTGGATTTGGCTCACTGGCAATCAAGGCGCCGAACTACAGCATCGAGTTCACGGGCGGCACCCTCATGCAGCTGGAGTTCAATCAACCACCCGATGTCGGCACGATTCGTTCGACCCTCGACGCCGCTGGAATCCCGGGAGCCGAGATACAGCAGTTCGGCACCAACCGCGAATTCACTGTGCGCGCACAAAATGCCAAAGAGGTTGCAGCGCAGGCGAAGGGGGCCGCAAATATCGCAACGATCATCGAGAGCGTGCTCAAGGCGAAGTTCGGCGCGAATAGTTTGCGCGTTGTGCGCACCGAGGCCGTCGGTCCGCGCGTTGGACAGGAGCTGAAGCGCGGGGCGATCATTGCAATAGGGTTGTCGTTCCTCATTACGCTGATCTATCTATCGATCCGTTTTGAGTGGCGATTCGCCAGCGCCGCCGTAATTGCGACCAGCCACGACGTCTTTACCACGATCGCGTTCCTGAAGTTGATGCATCTGGAGATATCGTTGACCGTAGTCGCCGGCCTTCTCACTGTGCTCGGCTACTCGCTCAACGACACGATCATCATCTTCGATCGTGTAAGGGAGAATTTGCGAAAGGGCAGGAAAGAGACGCTCTATGAGACGCTCAACCGTTCCATCAATGAGACCCTTCCGAGGTCAGTCCTCACCCACGCGACGACCTTCGCCGCGACACTCGCCCTGCTGTTGTTTGCCGGCGAGGTGATTCGTCCATTCGCGTGGGTCATGGCATTCGGAATCGTGACGGGAACGTTCAGCTCGATCTACGTCGCGGCGCCGGTGCTTCTCTGGATCGAGCGCAAATGGCCCCGCCGGACGGACGCACGTCGACCTTCATCGACAGCCACGCCCACCTCGCGGACGCGGCGTTCTCCAGCGACCGCGACGCGGTAATCGCGCGCGCCCGCTCGGCGGGCGCCGCGGCGATCGTCTGCATCGGTGAATCCCTCGCCACCGCCGCGCTCGCGGCGGAATACGCTGCTGCGAACGCGGGGTTTGTCTTCGCGACGGCCGGAATTCACCCGCACGATGCCAGTGGCTTCGAGGGAGGCCGGGACCTTCCGCGGCTTCGCGAGCTGGTCGCAGGTTCCGCGGTCGCGATTGGGGAATGCGGCCTGGACTACCACTACGACAATTCTCCGCGTGATGCACAGCGCGCGGCGTTCGTCGCCCAGGTCAGCCTCGCTGCGGAGCTGAAGAAACCGCTCGTAGTCCATACGCGAGACGCGGAGGATGACACCCGAGCGGTCATCCGCGATGCACAAACCGCGGGAGTTACCGGCGTCCTCCACTGTTACACGGGGTCGCGTGCGCTCGCCGAGGCGGCGATCGATGCAGGATGGTACATCTCGTTCAGCGGTATCGTCACTTTCAAGAAGTGGACTGACGACGATCTGTTGCGATTGGTGCCAGGCGACAGATTGATGGTCGAGTCCGATTCACCTTACCTGGCACCGGTGCCGTTTAGAGGGAAGCGCAACGAGCCGGCGTGGGTCGCGTACACACTCGAGAGGGTTGCCCGCGCTCGTGGCGACGAGGCCGCGACGCTCGGTCGGGCTACGGCGCAGAATGCGACGCGACTGTTTGGTCTGGCCGTCGCTGCGGAATAGTGTTTAACATTCGCGTTTCACGTGCACGCACCGTCTCGCCTGGTTTCCGACCGGAGCATTGAATGACATTGATGAAGATCAGCACCGACAAGGCGCCATCGGCAATTGGCCCGTATTCACAGGGCATCGTCGCAAACGGTTTTCTGTTCACCGCTGGTCAGATTCCGCTCGATCCCGTAGCCGGGAAAATCATCGACGGCGGTATAGTGGAGCAGGCGAACCGAGTGATGGAGAATCTTCAAGCGGTGCTGGAGTCGGCGGGCGCTTCCTGGAAGGATGTCGTCAAAACGACAGTCTACCTTCAGGATCTGTCCCACTTTCCGACGGTAAATGAAGTGTACGGCAAATGGCTCGGTGACGCGCGTCCGGCGCGTTCCACGATTCAGGTTTCCGGCTTGCCGCGCGGTGCTCTCGTCGAGATCGACGCGGTTGCGGCGCTTGCCCCGAAGTAGCAAGGGACGTCGGCTGTGACTACCTCGAAAACGCGCGAGGAGCTCTTTCGGCTCACGTCATTTGCGCGTTGTGCCGGTTGAGCGTCCAAAATGGGTCCGGGCGACCTATCCCGCGCGCTAGCCGCGCTCCCGATTAAATCTGATCCGCGACTGCTCGTTGGCAGAGAGACGTTCGACGACGCCGGAGTCTTCCTCATCTCTGACGACCTCGCCTTGGTTCAGACGGTGGATTTTTTCGCACCCATCGTCGACGATCCGTTCGACTTCGGTCAGGTCGCGGCAGCCAATGCTTTGTCCGATGTCTACGCCATGGGCGGTCAACCTATTACCGCTCTGAATATCGTGGCATTTCCTACCGCGCAGTTGCCACTCGAGGTGTTGGGAGGCATTCTCGCCGGCGGTCAGGAGAAAGTTCACGAAGCCGGAGCACTCATCGTCGGTGGCCATACCGTGGTCGACACCGAGCTTAAATACGGCCTCGCTGTTACCGGCCGCGCGCATCCGAATTTTCTTCTGACTAACGCGGGTGCGAAGCCCGGCGATCAGCTCGTTCTCACGAAGCCCCTCGGAAACGGAATCCTCGCTACCGCTGGGAAGCGTGGACAGCTCTCGCCAGACGACGAGCGTTCGATGCTGGAGGCGATGAAAACGCTCAATGGTGCTGCGAGCCGAGCGGCGCTTGCTGTTGGGTCGCGTTGTGCCACCGACATTACTGGCTTCGGCTTGCTCGGGCATCTCTCTCACATCGCGCGTGCGAGCAACGTTACGATTCGTATCGATCTCGATGCGGTGCCCGTGTTCTCAGGTGTTCGCGAAGGCGTTTCAGCCGGATTCGTCACCGACGGGTCCAGGCGAAACGCCGAATACCTGCGTGATCTCGTTCGCTGGAAAAAGGGGACCGATTCCGATCGCGCGATTCTGCACGACCCTCAGACATCCGGGGGCCTTGTAGTGTGCGTAAAGCGCAGTCACACGGCTAATTTTCTTTCACGCGTCGAGGGTTCCGTGGTCATCGGCGAGGTCATTGAGCGGGGAGAAGTTGCAATCGACGTTGAATGAAACGCCTGGGGGTGGATGGAGCCTGGTGGCTTCCGTGATCTTCAAAATCATTGTGACCTTACAGCGTAAGGTTGGGTGGGTTCGATTCCCACACTCTCCCGCCACGGCGGTGTTAACCGCGCTTCTCACAAGCGGTCTGCTTTGCCCTGCGGCCGCGCTCACGCAGCAGCGTGACAGCGCTAGAGTAGGCGTCGCGGATCCTCAACGAAACCCGCAGCAGCCGGCGGCGCGGGATACCACCCGCAAGCCACCAATGAGTCCGCGTCGCGCATTTCTCACTTCGCTGCTGCTTCCGGGATATGCACAGACGGTTTTCGGCCGCGATCGCGCCGCGATGCTGTTTTCCCTGGTGGAGATCGGCTCGATCGGCATGGCGAGAAAGGCAGCTCTCGACCTGCGGGAGGCAAAAGGACTTCCGCGCGACAGCGTCGTCGCTACCTACAAGACCGACCCGGCCACTGGCGTTGCCATCATAGATCCGAAAACCGGCCTGCCAATTCCCGATACCTACATCGTGAGCCGCTTCACCGACGATCGCATCAAGGCTCGTCGTACGCACTATGAGGATTGGATTGCCGCTATCGTCTTCAACCATCTCTTCGCCGGCGCGGACGCATACGTGGCCGCCAATCTCTGGGATTTCAACGCCAACATCGGTGTCGTATCTGGTCCGCGCTCGACGGCAATCTACGCGACAGTGAGGATGCGGTGAGCAACTCCGCACCGATCGGAGTGTTCGATTCCGGAATCGGTGGGCTCACGGTCGTTCGGGAAATGATCAGCCAGCTTCCCAACGAGAGCATCATCTACTTCGGAGACACCGCCCGGGTGCCGTACGGACCCAAGAGTCCTGACACAGTTTTGCGCTACAGCAGGGAAATCACATCCTATTTGCAACAAGAGGGCGTGAAAGCACTAGTCGTTGCGTGCAACACCGCCACCGCTCACGCTCTCCCCGCGCTGCGCAGGGAATTCCAGGTGCCTATAGTGGGCGTGATCGAGCCAGGCGCACGAGCCGCGGCCTCGGCAACAACGACCAAAAGAGTGGGCGTGATCGGGACGGCTGGCACCATAAAATCACGCGCGTACGAGAAGGAGATAAGCAAGCTGCTGCCCGACGTAAATCTCACGGTTCAAGCGTGCGCGCTGTTCGTGCCGCTCGTCGAAGAAGGCTGGATCGACACCGAGCCTACGCGAGCCATTGCGCGCAACTATCTGGCGCCGCTCGTGTCCGCAGAGATCGACACTCTTGTACTAGGCTGCACGCATTATCCGCTCATGAAAACTGTGATCGGAAACGTCGTTGGCCGGGACGTCAGGTTGATCGACAGTGCTCACGAGACCGCGCGCGAAACCGCTCAAGTCCTCAGAGAGCGCGCACTGGAGAACACGACGCCAAACGAGGCCCGTTACCGGTTTATCGCGTCCGATGCGCCCGAGACGTTTCTCAGCCTCGGTCAGCGCTTCCTTGGATCACCGATCGATGTGGTTGAGACACTCACCCTTGGCTGACCCGTCCCATTTGCACAGCTCGATCGCTTCATCGGTAAGCCTGAGAAATGTCGGTGCGTCGAGCCACGACCCGGCGTTTCCAAAGACGCCGCCGGTGTCCATGCGCTCGAGTGTTGGAACGTGTGAATGACCGTAAATGAGGAGATCGAGCCCGGGCGCCCCAGCGAGCTGCTGCGCGGCGTAGCTTCTGAGGCCGCGCCCTTCGTCCCGCGCCCGATAATTTCGACTCGCATTAGAGCTTCCCTGGGCGAGCGCGCTCGCCCAATCCGGGTGAAGCATCCGAAATGTCTTGATGGCCAGTGGATGGCGCATGATTGGGCGGATCATTCGGTAGCCGCGGTCCTCACGATCGCGCAGGCCATCACCGTGCTCGATCCGCACTTTCCAGCCGGCAACCGAGCCTTGCCACGCTCCGACGACGTAGTCGACGCCAACATCCTTACGCAGGACCTCTCCGCCCCAGCAATCGTGGTTGCCGGCCACCCAAAGAATGTCGACTCCAGCATCTTTAAGATCGGCCAGCGCAGCGAGCGCTCGAAAGCTGTGCCGCGGTATAACCGTCTTCCACTCGAACCAGAAGTCGAAAAGGTCGCCATTGATAATCAGCGATTTTGCTTCGCCGGCCAGACTGCGCAGGAACGACACGAACGAACGCTCGATCGCGGGGCTTGCCACGCCGAGATGAGAATCGGATACGATGTAGCACGGAGCGTTGAGCACTGCTCAAGTTAGCTCGGGCATGAAGGCTTTACAAAGCAGCGTTGCGCGGGCATTTTCGCCCTGCCTCCGTCAATGAGATCTCAGCCAAATAGCGGCGCGGCTCACACCGTCGAATTCCGGGTCCGTTACGCCGAGACCGATCAGATGCAGGTGGTGTATCACTCCAACTATCTGGTCTGGTGTGAGATCGGCCGCACCGAATTCATTCGAGCGGTGGGAACCCCATACGCCGAGCTCGAGCGGCAAAATGTCACCCTCGCCGTTGTTGAAGCGAGTCTTCGTTTTCATTCCGCGGCGCGGTACGACAACCTCATTCGCGTTACTACTACCATCAGCGACGTTCGGTCGCGAACCATCACCTTCGATTACGTGATAACCAACGCGGAGACGGGTGAGCGATTTGTTACTGCATCGACGAAGCTCGCTTCACTCACCCGAGATTCAAAACTCACGACTCTTCCGGAACCGCTACGCCAGGTGCTACAAGATGCAGCTTCGTAGCTCCTTCGTCCCGCTCCTCTTCATTGCTTTCGCCGCGGCGGCCGACGCACAGAAAAAGTCCGCTGAGCCCGCGGAACGAGATGTCGTCGTGTACGCGAAGCTTCTCGCGATGACGGATACGCGACAGCTGGATACGGCGTTGGTCGATCGTGCGCTACGAAGCACCTGGCGACCAATTCGCGGCGCTGCCGCACTCGCAATCGGGCAAGTTGGTCAGGCGGAAGGACGCCGAGGCATCACACGACTCCGGTCTCTTCTTAGCGATCGCGACGCCGCTGTTGCCGCCAACGCTGCTTACAGCCTCGGGTTATTGCGTGACACCGCGTCGATCGCGGCGCTCGCCGCGGCGCTCGCGTTGAATCGCGAGGTCGCTCTCGAAGCAGCGTGGTCGCTTGGGGAAATCGGTCAACCGGCCCGGGCGACAATTACCGGAGCACTAAAGAACACGCACCCTTCCAGCGTAACCATCCAGCTGCTTCTCGCTGCCGCAAAGTTGCGGCCGATTCCGTTAACCGAAATCGAGCCGTTCCTCCGCGATAGCCACCTGTCGGTTGTATGGGCGGCGTCCTACGCGATTGCGCGCACGCGCTCGCCTGCAGGCGTCCGAGATCTCATCGAGCTAGAGTCATCAACGGCGCTGCGCGCACGGCCGCAGCACGTGGAGCGGTCGGTCGATGTGTCAGATCCCTACACGGACGCATCCACCGGAAATCAGCGCGCGCGCGCAGAGATCGCGCGTGGCCTCGCGAAGTCCGCAGCAGGCGACTCGCTCGGAGCGCGCGCTATGGCGGTATTAGCGCGTTTGGTGAGCGACGTTGATCCGCATGTTCGAATCAACGCCGTTCGATCAATAGGTACTTATGGCGCGATAGCCAAGGCCGCCCTTATCGCAGCGACGCATGATCACGATGCGAATGTGCGGATAGCGGCAGCGCAAAGTTTCGCGACGGCGCTTGCCCGCGATGCAGGGGATTTTACGGCCCTTTGGGCATCGGATACCTCCATTGCGTATCGCGCATCCCTGCTGGCATCAGCGACCCGCGCTGGATTACGGCCGGCGCAGCTCCGCGAGTGGGCGTCGAGCACGGATTGGCGACTGCGCGCCGCAGTCGCATCTGCGGAGGGCGACACTTTGGACCGCGCATTTGCGATCTCGCGCGCTCTTCCTCTGGCGCACGATCCCGATGCAAGAGTTCGCGAGGCGGCGTACGCCGCGCTGGTCCCGCCCCGCGGCATGGTTCTCGAGGACAGCATCCACTCATTCCTCATGCAGGGTCTGCGCGATCCCGATTTTTACGTTCGTGCAACCATCCTCGGCGCACTCGCCGATCGCCCGTCAGCAGCAGATTTGGCCGCAGTTCTCGCCAGCTATCGTCAAGCCGCGCGCGACTCCGCCAACGATGCGAGGCTCGCCGCGGTCCAATACGTGGGCGCGCTCTGGAAAAAAGACAGCGCCGCGGTCAACGCCGCGTGGCGTTCAGGGCTTGCGCGCATGCCGGTACCGGCCGATCCGCTTGAGCGGTCCGCCGCCAGGGACATTCCCGCTTGGTCGAAGTGGGCAGCAGTCCCAGCGGTACCAAGACCAATTAGCTGGTACGAGCGTTTGGTACGCACGACCGTGTTGCCGGTTTACGCTGGAAAGAACATTAGAGCGACGATCAAGACAGGGCGCGGCCCCATACGCCTCGAGCTGTTCGGCGCCGAAGCACCGATTACGGTATGGAACTTTCTCAGCCTCGCGCGGTCTGGATACTATCGCAACACTCGCTTCCACAGAGTTGTACCGAATTTCGTCGCGCAGGATGGAGATCCCCGAGATGACGGAAACGGCGGGCCCGGCTACGCAATCCGGGACGAGATGAATCGTCACCGTTACGAGCGCGGAGCCGTGGGCATGGCGCTCTCCGGCCCGGACACCGGCGGCAGCCAGTATTTCATCACTCACTCGCCGCAGCCTCACCTCGACGGCCATTACACCGTGTTCGGTCGAGTCATTAGCGGGTACGAGGTGCTCGACAAACTCGTCCAGGGCGACCTCATTAGTGGCGTCGATCCGAGATGAGAAAGACCATCGTACTTGCAATGGTTGTGGCGCTCGGGTGCGCACCGCGTGCGGCGCCGCTCAAGGGCGCGCTTGCTCCCGATCGGTCACTGCCCACGCTCGCTCTCCGCTCCGACCACCGGCACATCGTCTTCAAATGGGAATACCAGGAAGGCGAGATTGCCGCGCGCGGCGATGGCTCGGTGCGAACCGCTGGTCCAGACAGCGCGCGCCTTGATTTTTTCCTCGGCGGCGGACTTGGAGCGGGCGCCGCGATCCTGATCGGCGATTCGCTCCGCGCTCCACACGCGGAGCTCGCACGACGCTACATTCCGCCGACGCCGATGATGTGGGCAGCTCTGGGTCGACTTGCAATTCCGGCAATTCCGGACACTGTGGTTCGCATCGACGGAGAGTTGCTGCGTGCCGATGTCGGTCGACCGGTGCAGTGGCGCGTCGCGATTCGTGGTGACACGCTCATTGCGCTCGAACACATCAATGGAGGCAAGATCGTGGAGAGCTTGACTCGGACATCGAGTACGACAGTCGCATATCAGGCTCCCGGTGCGCGGCGGCGCCTCGAGCTTACAATCCTGCGAGACGAACCCGGATCTTTCGATGCGTCTATTTGGCGCTTATAGTCTTGCCGTGCTCGCGGTTACTGCCTGCGTTCCGTATGGCTTTACGGGAGGCGGACTGCCTTCGCATATCAGGACGGTTGCCATAGTCCCCTTCGATAACCAGACGGCGACGTCGGAACTGCCACGTGAGCTTATCGATGCCCTACGCACTCGCCTACACGACCGACTCGGCCTCCGCGACGCATCCGAAGCCCGCGCGAATGCAATCGTGCGCGGCACGATCCAACGTTATGAGATCGACATTCCGATTGGATTCAGCGCGAATAACAAAGCGGCTACTACGGCGAAGCGGCAGCTGCGACTCGTCGTCGACATCGAGATGGTCGATCAGGTAACCGGCAAGACTTTGTGGCAGCGAAAGGGCCTCGCCGCCGAAGGCACTTACGAAGAGCGTGGTGAAGTGGCCGGTAGAAGGCAGGCGATCGAACGAATCGTGAACGATGTCATCGAAGGGGCGCAATCGCAGTGGTGAATCGACGCGGGGCAGGGAGACTCGGCTGTCTCATCATGCTCCTGATTCTTGCCGTCGGCGCTTATTTCGCAGTCGGGTTCGGCGAAGCGTACTTTCGCTATTACCAGTTCAAGGATGCGATGGGCCAGGAAGCTCGGTTCGCATCCGATAAGACGGACCAACAAATCATCACTCGACTCTCTGCGCTCGCCGACACGCTACAGCTTCCGCCAGGTGCAGACTCGATCAGTATCCAGCGGAGCCCGACAGTAATCACGATCTCCAGCGACTACGATGTCGTGATCAGGCTTCCATTCAGGAAAGAGCGAGTCCTACACTTCCACCCCGTGGCGGCGAGCAGACTCTGAGTCCCCGAGATCCCGCGACGAAACTTGCAACGTGGCCGGAGGCCGAACGGTGGAAGGCTGGAAGAAAGGGCCGCGTCGCGTTCACAAATGGAGTGTTCGACCTTCTTCACACCGGTCACATCGACGTTCTTACCGCCGCGCGCAACACCGCCGATGCGCTGGTTGTCGGGATCAACAGCGACGAGTCGGTGCGGCGCCTCAAGGGGCCGTCGCGTCCCGTGCGGACCGATATGGAGCGCGCGTACGTTGTGGCTGCCCTCGAGTGCGTTGACCTCGTCGTGGTATTCCCGGAGGATACGCCGCTGAACCTCGTGAAGCATCTCAAGCCCGACGTGATCGTGAAGGGCGGCGATTATGCGGAAGCAACTATTGTCGGAGCGTCGGAAGTGAAAAGCTGGGGAGGGAAAGTCGTTGTCGTCCCGCTGACTCACGGCCATTCGACCACAGCCATCATCCGCAAACTCAATGAAACCCGCTAAATCCCCGCGCAAGGGTCGTGACGCCTCAGCCCTCCGACCGATCACTTTCGAGCGCGGTGTTGCGCCCTACGCCGAGGGCTCGTGTTTAATTTCGTTTGGCGCGACCAGGGTGCTGTGTACCGCTTCGGTCGAGGAAGGAGTTCCGGGCTGGAGGCGTGGAAGCGGCGAGGGGTGGCTGACGGCGGAATACGCGATGCTTCCGCGCGCTACCCGCACCCGCACGTCTCGCGAGCGTGCACAGCTTGGTGGCCGTACGCAGGAGATTCAGCGGCTGATTGGCCGCAGCGTCCGCGCGATGCTGGACGACTTCAAATTCGGCGAATTCACAGTCAAGCTCGATTGTGACGTGTTGGTCGCGGACGGTGGGACTCGCACCGCCGCGATCACGGGAGCGTCGGTGGCAATCGTCGACGCTTTCGATTGGATGGTCACCAACGGTCAGCTTGCTCAGACTGCGGTGAAGCGGCGCGTCGCCGCGGTCAGCGTTGGACTCATCGACGGGGAAGCGAGACTCGACCTCGATTATGAAGAAGACGTGCGTGCCGAAATCGATATGAATGTGGTAATGAGCAGCGAAGGAAAGTTCGTCGAAGTGCAGGGCACGGGTGAGCACGGCACCTTCGATCGCAGTCAGCTCGATGCGCTTCTGGATCTGGCGATTGCCGGGATCAGGCAACTGGACGCAGGTCAGACGAAAGCTCTGTCGGAGTGACGGCAGGGCGTTTCCTGCTTGCGACGCGTAGTGAGGGAAAACTGCGCGAACTGCTCGAGATCTTTGCCGAATTCGGTCTCGAGGTTACGCACCCCGCTGCACTGGGCATTCCGCAGACGGCCATCGAGGAAGACCTCGAGCGCTACGACACGTTTGAGGAGAATGCACTCGCGAAAGCGCGCTACTTCTTCGATGCGTCGGGCGGAATGGCCACCTTCGGCGACGATTCAGGCATGTGCGTCGACGCGTTGGGCGGCGAGCCGGGCGTATACAGCAAACGGTGGTCGGGCAGCAACGACGTCGACCCGATAAAGGTCGATGCCGCCAACAACGCGAAGTTGGTCGCGCGCATGGAGGATGCGCGCGTTCGACTAGGGCATCGATTCACTGACTCAGCGCGGTACGTATGTGTCGCCGCCTTCAAGAGCGCGCAGGTGGAGACGATGCGTCGCGGAGAAATCGAAGGCCGGGTGCTCACAGTGCCTCGCGGGAATGGCGGCTTCGGCTACGATCCTTACTTCGAGGCGCCCGATTTGGGAGGAACGTTTGCGGAATCGGCGATTGAGAACACTGCGGCGCGTAGCCATCGCGCGCGCGCGTTTCGGTCGCTGCTCGGCGCGTTGCGCGCTGAAGGCCGGATATAGTAACTTCCCTCTACCTTCGGGGCGTAGCGTAGCCCGGTATCGCGCCTGCTTTGGGAGCAGGAGGTCCCCGGTTCAAATCCGGGCGCCCCGACTGTTGGAAATCATGACCGCACGGCTTTGAGCTGCCGTATTTAGAGGCCTGAATTCGGGTCCAGCTGCGGAAAAAGCGATTTGCATTCAAGACGGCAAATTGCGAGGAATGGACGTCATAAACAGGATTAGCGAAGACGCGTAACAAGTTGATTTAACTATACATATGGAATACAAAAGGCTGGCAACGACCTTGCTCTTGTAAGGCCTGCGGTACTGTGGAGGACCTCCGCTGTTTTCTCCTTGTTCACGGGGGTTCTTCGCAGCCGCATTTGATTACGGAGTCTCTCTGCGCACCAGAAAGGGCTTCACACTCGTCGAGCTACTTATCGTAGTCGTAATCATCGCCCTCCTTGCCGCGATTGCGATCCCGAAGTTTTCAAATACAAAAGACAAGGCTTACGTCGCGCAGATGAAGTCCGACCTACGCAACCTCGCGACCCACGAGGAGCAGTACGCCGCGGATAATGGTGGCGTCTACTTCGCTGGAACGGCGACCATGGCTTCGCCGCTTCAGGGCTTCACCGCATCGCAGAACGTCACCATCGTTGCGAACGCGGTTACGGGTCCGCCGGCGTCATGGAGCGCGACCGCGACGGAAATACAGTCGCCGAAGATCTGCACCATTTCCAACGGCCTGATTACCTGTGCGTGACCGGTAGGATCGATAGATATGAAATGGGAGCGTCCGGTGGCGCTCCCATTTTCATGTCCGCGATCACCGCGTCGCTTTCCGACCTTCTGTCAGCCGGAGCTCGTCGATCCGCCAAGCCTCGGCAATTGCTGCTCTGATTGCAATCGCGCCGTAAAGCGCTGCGACTCGGATATTCGCTCTACTTCGAGAGCGATCGCATCGACCGCCGATTCGATTCGCTCGAGCCGCCCATTGATCGTGCTTAGCTCGCGAGGCGGCACAGGCCGCGGCTCCAGCCATTTGGTGATCAGTTGCACAATTGGAAATCCCAGTACGATGGTCACGAGTCCCGGGATAGCCCACGACAAAACGTCGTGGACGATAAGATTCGGATCGGGCGGCATAAGTGTCCCAGAGTATGGTGGGCCTTCTTCTGCCCTACGTTGGCAACGGTTGGCGGTTTCGGCGCGTCGTAATTACGGCAAACGAATTGCACGTTTGCTACAAAAATGCAACCTCGCCGTATCCACTGGAGGCTTCACGTGCGCACGCGACTCGTCATTCTTTGTCTGATAATTCCAATTGTAACGGCGTGCGAAACGAGCACGGATGCCATCATCGGTTTCCCGGATGGTGGTGGTGGTGCGATCACGGCAGTGCAAGCGAGCGGTAACTGGTCTATCACGCTTCAACGCACGACGAACCTGCCATGCACGGGCGCCCTGGCGAGCGGTCAGGTCATCAACGCGCACCTGGATGTCCTCAGCGACGGAACTGTCAGTACCTCAACCAGCACCTGGGTGAACCCGATTTCGGGTTCGCTACAATCGCTGAGCGGCGCGATCACATTGAGCAATGGCGTCACTGATCTCAGATTCCTCGGCTCGGGAAGCGCGGCGATGGAGCTGTTCCCGGGCACAATGACTGCGGCGGGCTCGATCACCGGCGCGACGGTCACGGATCCCGGAGCAGGTTCGTCGCAGCTGTTTGGCACCAACGGCTGCCAATACACCGCGACGGCGATCAAGACGAGCTGACAATCGCCGCAGTCGTGGCAACTCCGGCCGTCGCATCTTCCGCCAGGCATCAACCAAACAAAATGAATAAAAAGGACACCGTTTACCTGAATGGCCAGTTTCTGCCCCGCGCCGAGGCGCGGGTGTCAGTCGAGGACCGAGCGTTCGTTTTTGGCGACGGCGTCTACGAAGTTTTACGGTCGATCAATGGCCGTTTGTTCGCCGCTCGGTTTCACAACGATCGGCTGCGACGAAGTCTGGAAGGCATCCAAATCTCCCTGCGCGGCGACGACTCGCCGGAGAGATTCGTCGAAATCGGCAGGCAGCTCCTTCGCGACAACGGTCTCCAGAGCGGTGAAGCGACGCTTTATGTTCAGGTGAGTCGTGGCGCCGCGACGCGCGCGCACGCTTTTCCTCCACAGGAAGTGCAACCAACCATCTACATCTCCGTCGCGCAATTCACCCCATACAGCGGCCTCGCGCAAAGCGGCGCATCAGCGATCTCGCATCCCGATCTGCGGTGGGGCCGCTGCGATCTAAAGACGCTGAACTTGCTTCCCAACGTGCTCGCCGCGGAAACCGCCAAGCAGCGTGGCGCGTTTGAGGCGATGCTCATTCGCGACGGGATCGTAACCGAGGGCGCCAAAACGAACTTCTTCGGTGTGGTGAACGGCGCGCTGCGTACGCATCCGTGCGACACTCACATTCTTCCCGGCATCACGCGCTCGGTGCTGCGCGATCTGGCGCGGGAGGTGGGTGTCGCGCTCGACGAGACGCCGATCGAGGTCGATGAAATCCCGCGCTTGACCGAGCTGTTTCTAACCGGCACCACGACCGACGTGATGCCGATCGTGCGCCTCGACGACATGCCTGTAGGGAAGGGAAAACCAGGCGAGCTCACGCGAAAGTTGCAACGCACTCTTGCTGAAAGTCTTGCATCGGGCGGCGATTGATTCGAGTTACTCGTGCCGCTAACTTTCGCGTCGTAACGCGCCAGTAGCTCAGTTGGATAGAGCAACAGCCTTCTAAGCTGTGGGTCGGGGGTTCGATTCCCTCCTGGCGCGCCAAGCGATTGCACGCGCCGTTAGCTCAATTGGCAGAGCAAATGACTCTTAATCATTAGGTTGCAGGTTCGATTCCTGCACGGCGCACTATGGGCCTGACAACTGAGCCAACAAGCCGCGAAACGAGACGGCCACTTAACCGGTGGCCGTTTTCGTTTGCAGACTCCCGCCTGAATCCATGGCGAGGGCTCGGTGGACTGCCGCGTGAGGTTTGGCTGCTCTTCATCACCAACCTGATCAACCGGGCCGGGATGATGGTGCTGCCTTTTCTCATCGTATACCTCACTCGTGAGCTTCGCTTCACTGCGGGCGAAGCCGGTCTCGCATTCGCCCTCTATGGCGGAGCGGCGATTGTGACTGGCCCGATCGCCGGGAGGCTCAGCGATCGCATCGGCGCGCTGCCAATCATGCGCGCCTCGCTCCTTCTCTCCGGCTTGGTCGTGCTGGTTTTCCCGTTAGCACGCAGCCACGCGGCCGTGTACGCCATCACCATACTGTGGGCGAGCTGCGCCGAGCTGTATCGGCCGGCAAGTCTCGCGGCGATAACACACGTCGTGTCCGCGGAGCAGAGAAAGTCAGCCTATGCGCTCAACCGGCTCGCTATCAATCTCGGCATGAGCATCGGGCCAGCGCTCGGCGGGTTTCTCGCGGCGGTCTCGTTTCGCGCAATGTTCGTTGTCGACGCAGCGACGACGATTGTCGCGGGCCTCGTGCTCTCACTTTCGGCATGGCAATCGCCAACGCGCGGCGCACGACCTGAGGGCAACGGCTCGAATGCGCACATCGATCCGGGGAACCTGCTGCGCGACCGCCGCCTCGTCGTGTTCCTTGTCGCGACGCTCCTGGTCGGAATCGTGTTCTTTCAACATGAATCGGCGCTGCCGTTGTTCATGGTCCAGTATTTACGGCTGTCACCGGCGTTCTATGGAATGCTGTTCACGATCAACACGCTGCTCATCGTGGCGCTCGAGGTGCCGATCAACAGAGCGACGGCACACTGGCCAAATGCGTGGCCACTATTCGTCGGCTGCGTGCTGTTCGCCATTGGGTTCGGCGCCTTGGCGATCGTTTCGTCGGCGACAGGAATTCTCGTGACAGTCGTCTTGTGGACGTTTGGCGAGATGATGTTGTTCCCGGCAATGGCTGCTCACCTGGGCGACATTGCACCGGAAAACCGGCGAGGTGCATACATGGGCGCCTATAGCATGTCGCTGAGCCTGTCGCTCACGCTCGGGCCCTGGATCGGTACTCAGCTTCTTGGAGCGGCCGGTCCCGTCGGGGTGTGGTCAGTCATGTTTGGATTCGGGGCGCTGGCCGCTGCATTGATGGTGTACGCTGCTCCTCGGCGCCGCCCTCTTCGCGCTGCAGCCGTCGCTGGATTTTAGCGACGATCATCTCGATCGCGATCGCGTTGTGTCCGCCGCGCGGCACGATCACGTCGGCGTAACGCTTGCTCGGCTCAACGAACTCGAGGTGCATCGGCTGTACGGTGGACAGGTATTGCTCGATGATCTCGTCCAGCGGCCGCCCCCGCTCCATTGTGTCACGCTCGATGCGCCGAATGAGTCTGATATCGGCATCGGCATCGACGAACACCTTCACGTCGCAGAGATCCCGTACGCGCTCGTCGACGAACAGCAGAATGCCGTCGATCACGACTACATCCGCCGGTGACACACGCGTTGGCTCGAGACGACGCAGATGCGATACGAAGTCGTATTCCGGCTTTTCGATCGGCTGCCGTCTGCTGAGCGCCTCGAGCTGCGCACAGAGAAGATCGTAATCGAAGGCGTCGGGATGATCCCAGTTCAGTTGTCGTCGTTCGTCGAGGGAAAGAGCGGGGAAGTTCTTGTAGTAAGCATCCATGTCGATGAACGCGACGGACGACGTAGTAAGAAGCTCGGCAACGTTTCGGGCGACGGTGGATTTGCCTGAGCCCGAGCCGCCGGCGATTCCAATAATGAGGGGCTTGAGCTTTGTCATCCTCCAAAGCTATTGGCTCAGCGCGTGGAACGCCTTATGCCCGTCACTACTGCACCAGAACACTCCGACACGCGGGCCCTCCGATGAAATCTCGAGCGATTCTTCTAACCCTTTCCTTGGCAGCTGGCGCCGCAGCTTGCAGCAGCCTTGGGCGCGGGAGTGCAGCCAGCGATCAGAGTGGTCCCACGGTCGTTCAGGTGGACAATCAGGGATTCCTTGATATGACTGTGTACGCAGCGCGAAGCGCGCAGCGAATCCGCCTCGGAATCGCGAATGGCAACAACAAAACGAATCTGAGGGTGCCTCCGGGCTTGGTCAGCGGCCTCACCTCACTTCGCTTTGTCGCCGATCCTATCGGCGGCAACCGGGCCTCGGTCAGTCAGGAAATAACAGTCGCGCCCGGCGACACCGTCGTTCTCACCATTCCGCCCCGCTGATTTAGCCTTGCAAGGCTGCTGCGCCGGGTGCCGCGACAACGCGTAACGCACCCGGAAGGCATTTGAGCTCCACTTCCTTGTCCGCTGCAATACGCAGCTCGCCATCGATCTCCATGAATGGACTTGCAGGGAAGCTGAGCGCGAGCTGCTCGACGCTTAGGCTCCTAACGGAATCCATTCCTAGATGAGTGCCGCGCAGGGCGCCGGCGAACAGCCTAACGCGCTGCAGCACGCTGCTGTCGCTGAAGAAACACACATCGAGCTTTCCGTCTACCGCTGATGCGTGCGGCGCGATATTGAACGCGCCACCGAGCCATTTCCCGATTGAGACTGTCACCATCAACATTATTCCGCGCTTCACGCCGTGGGCTCCCGCCGCGCCGACGTCGATGCCGCGATACGTGAACAGCTGACGAAGGGCGGAATAGATATAGACGGCGTTGCCCTGGAGAAACCGAACTCGGTTACTCGCTTCGAGCACCGAGGCATCGAAGCCGAACCCGCAACTATTTATAAAGTAGTTACCGCTCGCGGAACCGACGTCGATGTGTGTTTCGCGTCCGCCGACGACGAGGTCCGCGATCTCGGCCGAGGTGTGTCGATCGACCCCCAGTGTTTTTGCGAAGTCATTGCCGGTGCCGGTTGGTACGACGGCGAGCCGACACTCGCTCCCAGCGCGCAGAATCACCGTCGCGACGCGACTGCACGTTCCGTCGCCGCCGACGACGACGATCGTTCGCATGCCTTCGGCGAGCGCGCGCACAGCGAACGTCTCCTCGTCGCCTGGCGACGCGGTCACAAAGAATTCGGTGACGCCACGGCTGCCGAAAACTTCGCGCAGACTGCGAACAGCGTCGCGAGCGCGGCCGCGGCCCGAGGCGGGATTAATGATGAGGCAGGCCGCCGCCGTCATACAGTTGGGCTCTTAACGGATCGCGACAGAGAGCGTCTCATAGGGGCTCGGATGGTCTCCGGAAAACAAGAGGCGGAACTTTGCGCGCGTCAGAGTTTAGCAGGTTCTCCCGACGCTCGATGAGGCAGTTTTGGTTGAGCGCGGGGGTTGAAGTCACTCCCTAGCCTCGCTAGGTTGAGAATCCCCTTCCGATTGGTGATCGAGCCATTCAGGAAGAGTGGACGACCTTCGAAGACCTAAAGAATTTGCTTCGAAACACTTGACGGATGGACCTCTCGGGTTTATTCTTCAAGGCTGCTGCGGAAACTGCAGCAAACGCTGTTTGAAAATCGAAATTGAGATCGATGGATGTGCGAGGCGAGATCTATGATCCGGAGAACTTTCAGTACTCCGGGGAGATTTCAAAACCTGATAACATTCAAAGTGATTCCGGACGTGGAAGTCGAAACGACTTACGTCTGGAGACGACCGCGTTCGGAAGAGCAATCAAATCTTCAAATTATTGGAGAGTTTGATCCTGGCTCAGGACGAACGCTGGCGGCGTGCTTAACACATGCAAGTCAAGGGGGCCCAGCAATGGGCAACCGGCGAACGGGTGCGTAACACGTGAGCAACCTACCGAACTGTGGGGGATAGCCGGCCTAACGGCCGAGTAATACCGCATACGCTTTCAGTGAGGCATTTCATTGAAAGGAAACCTACGGGACAGATCGAGGGGCTCGCGGCCTATCAGCTAGTTGGCGAGGTAACGGCTCACCAAGGCGACGACGGGTAGCTGGTCTGAGAGGATGGCCAGCCACATTGGGACTGAGATACGGCCCAGACTCCTACGGGAGGCAGCAGTGGGGACTCTTGCGCAATGGCCTAACGGCTGACGCAGCGACGCCGCGTGAGGGATGACGCTCTTCGGAGTGTAAACCTCTTTTGCCCGGGACGAATTGCCAACTTCAGTTGGCTTGACGGTACCGGGTGAATAAGCACCGGCTAACTCCGTGCCAGCAGCCGCGGTAATACGGGGGGTGCGAGCGTTGTCCGGAATCACTGGGCGTAAAGGGCGCGTAGGTGGTCTTATAAGGGTGTGGTGAAAGCCCGGGGCTCAACCCCGGGTCGGCCGTGCCGACTGTAAGACTGGAGTGCTGTAGGGGCAGGCGGAATTCCGGGTGTAGCGGTGGAATGCGTAGAGATCCGGAGGAAGACCGGTGGCGAAGGCGGCCTGCTGGGCAGTTACTGACACTGAGGCGCGACAGCGTGGGGAGCAAACAGGATTAGATACCCTGGTAGTCCACGCCGTAAACGATGGGTACTAGGTGCCTGGGGGAGCGACCCCTTGGGTGCCGGCGCTAACGCAGGAAGTACCCCGCCTGGGGAGTACGACCGCAAGGTTGAAACTCAAAGGAATTGACGGGGGCCCGCACAAGCGGTGGAGCATGTGGTTTAATTCGACGCAACGCGAAGAACCTTACCTAGGCTTGACATGTACGAGCAAGCTCTCAGAAACGAGAGCCCCTCTTCGGAGATCGTGCACAGGTGCTGCATGGCTGTCGTCAGCTCGTGTCGTGAGATGTTGGGTTAAGTCCCGCAACGAGCGCAACCCCTGTTCTTAGTTGCCAGCGCGTAATGGCGGGGACTCTAGGAAGACTGCCGGTGCCAAACCGGAG
>JBJMOA010000032.1:0-5660 GCA_045803975.1 Gemmatimonadaceae bacterium | reverse complement strand
GGGATTACCAGATGGAACGCATCCGATGCACTCGCGCCGTGCGCGGTCGGATTGGTCAGCGGATCGATGATCTTCAGCTGCTCGATGACCGAGCCAGGCCACCCGTGCGTGACGATGAGCGGGAGCGCATTGTCATGCTTGGAACGCACGTGAATGAAATGGATGTCGAGCCCATCGATCTCGGTGATGAACTGCGGCAGGGCATTCAGCCGGGTCTCGACCTTGCGCCAATCGTATTCCGTCGCCCAATAGCGCGCGAGCTTCTGCATCGTCGCGAGCGGCACGCCCTGGGAGAAATCTGCGACGGGTTCCTTCTCGGGGAACCGTGTCGCGTTGATGCGCCTCCGCAATTCCGTGAGCTCCGCTTCCGACGTACTCACGTGAAAGGGACGAATCGCCGTTGCGTCCACGACATCTGCGAGCTGTGTCATCACTGTCTCCTTTGCAGCCAGTTCGCGACTGCTTTTCGAAAAATGCGTTTCCTGCCAATCAGTCGCGGGCTAGCTGCGGCCTCGCTCTCTCGTCACCCATTCGCGAATGTAGGCCGGACAGTGTCTGAGGCCGATTCCCTTCCCTTCAGTGCGGGCCAGGAGCATCACGGCATCACCGCCGACCAGTTCGACCTCCGTGAGGTCGATGGCGACGACACGGTCTTCCTCAAGCGCTGTGCGAAGGACATTCAGGCCTTCACCGGTAATCCGACCGCTGATCCGAAGAACGACACCGTGTTCATTCGAGAGCCGGTCGATTCTGCACGTCATAACGGCGGCCTGTGCCCCGGTGCACGTCAGTGGCAAATCAAACGCCGTGCAACATGAACTCAAAGTGCAGCAAAAGCGCATGTCCCGTCGATCGGGAGGTGGTGAATCTGGTGAATGTGGCGGATGTGGAGGATGTGGCGAGCTTCAGCGAAACTTGAACTGCGCTTTGTTGATGTGCAGAGCCTTGATGCGATTTTCAAGCGTGGATGGTGGAACTCCGAGCTTCGCGGCAGCCCCTGACGACCCGGCGACTCGCCCGCGGCAGGCGGCGAGCATCGCTTCGATGGTCTGCCGCTCGTTGGGGGGCGAGCTCTGAGGC
Source organism: Gemmatimonadaceae bacterium (assembly GCA_045803975.1). Lineage (GTDB taxonomy): Bacteria > Gemmatimonadota > Gemmatimonadetes > Gemmatimonadales > Gemmatimonadaceae > UBA4720. Next base: position 4,580 of record JBJMOA010000032.1, on the reverse strand, counting down.
AGTGCTACCGTAGGCACCGGCTGCCGTCGCATCGATTGCGTCGACAGCCACGACTCGTCAACGGCGAACACCTCACTGGAGGTCAGAATCACGGACCGCTCGATGACGTTCTGCAGCTCACGGATGTTGCCCGGCCACTCGTAGGCCTGCAACAAATCCAGTGTCTTCTTGTCGATCGACCGGATGTTCTTGCCCGCCCGGCTGGCGTAACGCTGCACGAAGTATTCGACGAGCATCAGGATGTCGTCTCGGCGGTCTCGAAGGGGTGGGACCTCGATCGGGAAGACATTGAGCCGATAGAACAGATCCTGCCGGAAGCTTCCGTTCGCTGCCGCCGCTCCGAGATCACGATTTGTCGCTGCGATGACGCGAACGTCAATGTGGATGGGCTGAGTGCCGCCGACTCGCTCGAATTCCCGCTCTTGCAAGACCCGCAACAGCGCGACCTGAGTCTCGGGCAACAGCTCGCCCACTTCGTCCAAAAAGATCGTACCGCCGTCAGCCAGTTCGAAACGTCCAAGCCGCCTCTGCGTGGCGCCCGTGAACGCGCCACGCTCATGGCCGAATAATTCCGACGAGATCAGCGTCGGCGCCAATGCGGCACAGTTCACACTGACGAAGGCCCTGCCGGACCTCCGGGAGCGTTTGTGAACGGCTCTGGCGATCAGCTCCTTGCCGGTGCCGGTCTCGCCCGAGATGAGCACGGTGGAGTCTGTCGGAGCGACCCTGGTGATCCTGGAGAGGGTGGTCTTCAGCGTCTGGGAGGAGCCGACGATTTCCTCGAACATGAAGGCGCGGTCGACCTCATCCCGCAGGGCGAGGTTTTCTCGATAGAGTTGATCCTTCAGCGTCCGGATCTCCTCATAGAGACGTGTGTTTTCCAACGAGGTTGCCGCCTCCGAAGCTAGGAGCTTCAGGATCGCCATTCGGGCGGCAGTGAAGACGTGAGGTGTGAGATTGTTTTCCAAGTACAACACACCCACGAGTCTGGTCTGCTTGAGTAACGGCAGGCAGAGTACCGATCGTGCGTGGTGCTCGCGAACGTATGCATCGCCGGAAAACGGGCCCGCGCCCGAGGCATCGTGCAGCAGAACACTCTCGTGAGTCCGAAGAACATAGCGGAACACCGGCTCCGGAAGATCTGCAGCCGTAACGGCGGCCTGTCGTAGATTGACTGTCACCGACTGGCCGTGGGTGATGACTTCGGCTTCGACTCGATGTTCATCACCTCGCGGCAGAATCAGCACACCTCGCTCAGCGCCGGCGTGTTCGATGGCCGTGCGCATCAGCGTATCGATCAACTTCTCGAGGACGATTTCACCAGACACCGCTTCCGAGACCTTGATCACGGTGCCGAGGTCAAGCTGTTCAACCATCTCCGCGATCCCAGCTGCGGCAGCCGGCGCGGTGCCTTGGTCGCGCTGCTGCGAGTCGGTCTCATCCATCTGCCGCACCTTGCCGAGAGCGCCCCATCGAAGGTAGGCATCACGCGCCTCTCGCTGATAGACGTGAGCGAAAGATGTGAAGCCGCGCGTCGCATAAAAGCGCGCAGCCAGTTCGAACGCCAACGCCTCCTGCTGAATGAAACCGTTGTCCCTGGCAGATCGGATCGCCTCCTCGTACAGGTCCATGGCCTCGGCCGGCCTGCCTTCGATCCGAGCGATCTCCGCTGACACCAGTGCGTACCGATTGTGGTAGTTCGGCGGACAGTTGTCGGCCCAGAGCTTCAGCTTTTTCAACTTGCCGTCGAGGAGGCGGCCGAATTGCGCCTGCTCGTGTTGCGGCGCGTTCGGGTACAGCGCCGTGAGAGTCAGGGCGTGGAAGAAGTGATGGGTCGCCTCGATGGGGGTCGCCCTCGCAGCATCAAGCATCGGCTCCGCCAGCTGCGCGGCCTCCAGAGCCTCAACATGCCGGCCGTACAGGAACGCCAGGATCTGCCTCATGATCCGATGGAAGACAAGGCCGCAGCCGAAGGAAGCCTTGTCAATCGCGGCGAGCGACGCGTCTTCGTCGAATCCGATCGCGTCGAACGTGAGCGGATCGCTTGTCGTCCCCTGCAAGCTTGCGACGAATTGCTGCTCGAGTTCGATCGTCTGATACACCGCGTCGAGGTGACTTCGGCGAGCGAATTCCGCATTGCGCGTCGCCAACGTGCGCACCTCTTTTAGGGGGACGCCTCTCTCGATCGCCTGCCAGACGGTGAGAAAGGCCAGGTGGCCGGCGTAGACCAGGTCGCCGACTTCCAGGCAGGCGCGAAAGCCCTGTTCCAGGATCGGGACACCGGTCGCGAAATGACGGCGCCAGAAGTTGACATGATCGCCATGAAGATGCAGGAGTGTCCCGCGCAGGCGCGCGTTGTCGAATCGTTCATTGAGTCGGAGCGCCATCTCGGAGAACTCGAATGCTTGCGCCAGCTCGCCATAGACGGACACCAGCGTCAGCGCATGCACGGCATAGGCATAACTGGACTGGTCTGTATGGCCGTAGCGCAGCGAGAAGTTCACCGCCTTCATGGTGACCAGCGGAAAGAGCTCCGGCCGCCCGTTGTAGGTGGCGGGCGCCGCATCGACGAGCAGATCAATGATGGCCCGCACTTCAGGGGCTTCTGCGGCCGGCGCATCCAGGAGGTCCGAGATGCGTCGCCCACGGAGGTTGGCGGTGACGGCGTGAAACTCCGTCTCGGCGGCGGCCCGGATCTCATCGTCTGATTCGGGGAAGGTGACGCCGAACAGCCGCAGCGCTTCGAGGACCAGGACGACGCTGTCGTCGTACCGGCTGCTGGCTTGATAAACCTTAATGCGCAAGCTGTAGATGCGAGCGCGATCGAGATCGGAGTCCGCGCGGCCGAGCATCAGCTCGAAGAGCTGGTCGGCCGACTCAAAGTCACCGGCCAGATGTTCGCACTCGGCGAGCGCCAGATAGAGCTGAAGCGTCTCTTCGTAGTGCCGCGTCCAAGCATCTGCAGCGATGAGTGCCGCCGCTCGTGCGAGATAGCCGCGCGCAGCGCCATAGGCGATCCCGCCCTTGGCCTTCATGCCGGCGACGACATTTAATCGCAGGAGCGCCCTCTTCTCGTCCGCGTCCGCTATCAGGTCGACGGCTTGATTCAGCTGGTTGACCGCGGCGAAGACCCGCTCGGCCGTGGGCTCCGTTTCGCTCATCGTGCGGAGCTGGCGTCCGATGCGCAGGTGCATCTTCGGTCGCAACGCCGGTGGAATCAGTGCATACGCCGCCTCTTGAACGCGGTCGTGAGCGAACCGGTAGGCTCCTTCGAGCCGAATCACGAGGCCCAATTGCGCACTGTCGCGGAACACCGAATGGATCTCTTCCGCTGAACTCTCGCGCACAACCGCGAGCGTCGCGACGTCGACGATGTTGCCGAGGCAGGCGAGCTCCTTCAACGCTTCCTGAGCGGCAGTGGACAGCCGCTGCAGCTTCGCTACCATTAATTCGGCGATGTTGTCCGTGTAGCGCTTGGTGCGGATGCGTTCAACATTCCAATGCCACGTTCCAGTCCCCGTATCAAATGACAGCAGCGACTCTGCGGCGAGCTCGGTCACGAACTGGATCGTGAAGAACGGATTGCCGCCGGTCTTTTCGGCGACCAGGTCCGCAAGCGGACGCACGTGTTCCTCGTCGCTATGCACGGCACTCGCGATCAGCCGGCACACATCACTGAGCTCGAGCGCCGGGAGCACGATCTCGGTCACGCGCGTGCCAGCCACCCGTAGCGCGTCCAGCGCGATCGTGAGCGGATGCGACGGGCCAACCTCGTTGTTGCGATAGGCCCCGATCAGCAGCAGGTGGCGCGTGTTACGCCGACCACCCAGATCCTGAACGAGAGCAAGAGTCGCGGAGTCGATCCATTGCAGATCGTCGAGAAACAGCACCAGTGGGTGCTCCGATTGGGCGAACACGTCGAGAAACGCGCGAAATACCATTTGAAAGCGGTTGCGCGAGTCTTGCGGTGGCAGGTCCGGGACCGGCGGTTGTGTGCCAATCACCAGCTCCAGTTCCGGAATCAGACTCGCGAGGAGCCGACCGTTTGGCTCGACGGCTTGCCTGATGGAGTCGCGCCAGCGAGCGAGTTCCACTTCGTTGCTGCGGAGGACCATCAGCACGAGCGTCTGCAGAGCCTGGGCGAGCGTGGCGTACGGGATATCGCGCGTCAGCTGATCGCATTTCCCCACAGCGAAAATGCCGCGCGAGAGGCTCAGCGCCTTCTGGAGCTCGTGGACGACGGATGACTTGCCGACGCCGGAGTATCCGGAGACGAGCATCAGCTCTGAGGTGCCATCGGTGGCGACGCGCTCAAACGCCGCGAGTAGCGCCGCGATGCTCTGCTCGCGCCCGTACAGCTGCTCGGGAATCCGAAGGACATCCGGAATGTCGCGCGTGCCGAGCGCAAAGGGCTCGATGCTTCCAGCCAGCTGATACGCCGTCAGGCAGCGTCGCAGGTCGGCGTCCACACCTGCCGCGGTTTGATATCGATCCTCCTGGGTCTTGGCGAGCAGCTTCATGATGATCGCCGAGACGGCTGCTGGTACACCCGGCGTCTGTTCGGCGGGCGGCACAGCTTG
>JBJMOA010000031.1:0-22992 GCA_045803975.1 Gemmatimonadaceae bacterium | reverse complement strand
GTTGCGACTTTGACGAAGCCTGTCGATCCATTCCGCGAATCGACAATCCTCGAGGAACCCGCGCATTGCGGTGAGCTCGAGATGAGTATGAGTGTTGATCAGGCCGGGGAGAAGAATCGCTTCGCCGAGATCCTGGTCCTTGCCCGCGGGTGCCTCGGCGCGCGATCCAACGTAGGTGATCAATCCGTCGCGCTCGACGACGGTTCCATTTTCAATCGGCGGCTGGGTTATGGGCAGCACCCAACGCGCGTGGTAGCGCATCAGCGCGGAATCGGGCTCGGAATGCGCGGCGGAGCCGGCGGCGGAACGCTATCCGTCCGGGGTCTAGTCGTATCGCGTCTCACAGTGTCGCGACGCGGATTCACTCTGCGGATGCTGGTATCGAAAACCGTCGGTCGACGCAAACCGCTGGTGTCACGACGCGTCGTATCGAACACCGTTGGCACTCGTGGCGGTTGGCTGCGTCCCGGGACTGGCTCGTATCCCGGCTGGATCGGCGGAGGCGTCACGTTAATCGGTGCACGCGTTCCGCCAGTAGGTGGCGGCGTCAGTGGGATCGTGCTGAACGTATCGATTGGCACCAGACCCGGATTTGCGTACGGTCCGTGCTTGTCGCATTCGCGTGTCGGCTCGGTGCCCGAGATATAGAACTCGGACGTCACGAGGTTGCGTGGGCAATACGGAGTTTGCAGCAGTCCACTGCTCACATCGATCTCGCGCGTGACGATCGAGACCGGGCGCGGCCAATCGGGAGGCGTCGGTTTGCGGCGATAGATCTCAGTCATGAACGCGGTCCACGTCGGTGCGGCGAGCACTCCGCCTTGCGCGTTGTCTTTGATCTTCTGCGGACGGTCGAGTCCGTACCACACTCCCGCAACCAGGTCGGCGGTGTAGCCGACGAACCACACGTTGGTGCCGTCGTTCGTGGTGCCGGTCTTACCGCCAGCAGGAAGACGGAATCCTGACTCCCACACTCCGGCAGCGGATCCGCGACGGATGACGTCCTTCATCATGTCGACCATGATCCACGCTTCCTCGGGCGAAAGCACCTGAGTGCGGGTCGGCGTCGGTTGCCAGAGAATCTCTCCCTTCTGGTTCTCGACTCTCGTGATCGCGTTCGGCGTCGCGCGTACGCCAAGATTCGCGAACGCCGTATATGCGGAGATCAGCTCGATCGGATAAACGTCGGCGGCACCGATGTGGATCGATGGATACGGCGGAATCGGAGTGGTGATGCCAAAATTCCGCGCTTCATTAATGACGGTCTGCTCGCCTAGCTCCATGCCCAGCCGCACGGTGGAGACGTTGCGCGAGAGGTAAAGCGACTGGCGCATCGGGATCTCGCCCAGAAACTTGAGATCGTAGTTCTGCGGCGCCCATTCGGGTTGACCCGGCACTTGTAGAACGAGCGGACTGTCGTTCACGATATACGACGCCGGCCTGCCGTTCTGGACGGCGGCGGAGTAGACGATCGGCTTGAAGGTCGATCCCGGCTGCCGGAGCGCCTGAACGGAACGATTGAACTTGGAATCGTCGAAATCGCGGCCGCCGATCATTGCGCGAACGGCGCCGCTGCGCGGATCGAGCGCCAGGAAGGCACCCTGTAGATACGGCGACGATGTGCCACCTTCGTCGCCGGCGCGGTGCGCGAGATAATGCTCGTAAGATTCGTGTTTGTACGGTCCGTATCTTCCCGCCTCGATCGCCCGCGCCTGGCGCTCCAGCGCGCGCTCGGCGGCACCCTGCATGTCGAGATCGAGCGTCGTGTAGACCTTGAGCCCAACCTCGTAGAGCTGCTTGCCGAATTGCGCATCGAGCTGCTGGCGAATCCATTCGACGAAGTACGGTGCGGTCTCACCGGTTACAGCTTTGTTCGCAAGCTTCAACGGATACGCGCGGGCGCGACCTTCATCGGCTTCGCTGATGTAGCCGTTGTCGTGCATCAGCGCGATGACGGTATTGCGTCGTTGAATTGCCCGCTCGGGGAATCGAACCGGGTTGTAACGCGCAGGAGCTTTCGGTAAGGCCGCGAGTGTCGCCGCTTCGGCGAGATTGAGATCGCGAACTGATTTCCCGAAGTAGCGCTGCGACGCCGTCTCGACGCCATAGGCGCCGTGTCCAAGGTCAATCTGATTGAGGTACAGCTCGAGGATCTTTTTCTTGTCGTACTTCGCCTCGATCTGCCGCGCGACCTTCGCTTCCTTGATCTTGCGGATGATGCTTTTCTCGCGCGAGATCTGCTCGGGAAAGACGTTTCGCGCGAGCTGCATCGTGATCGTCGAGAAACCCTGCGAGAAGCCGTGGAGTGGCGAACGGGCGATGACGCTCGCGGCGCGATGCCAGTCGATGCCCGCGTGCGAGTAGAACCTCTTGTCCTCGGTGCTGACGAATGCGTCCTGGACGACCTTCGGGATCTCGTCGATCTTCACCAGTGTGCGGCGCTCGAGCCCAAGCTCGGCGATAAATCGCCCGTCTACAGCGTAGAGCTTCGAGGTCTGGTGCGGTGTGTACTCGCCGAGGATCTCGATCGACGGACACTGGCTGCCCCTGCAGATGAGCGCCCAGATGCCGTAGACCATCCCAGCCCCCGCCGCAACGAGTGCGGTGAGCGAGAGCAGCGCCACGCGGACGAACGTTGGGTGGCGCTTGTGGAAGGGGATCTTGGTGCCGCTGTTAGAAGGAGATGTAGAGGGGGCAGCCATGCGGAGTGAAAAAGATAACTGTGATACACCGAAGGTGACACCGTGGTCGGGCGTCCCTATCTTCCCCGCATGAGCGCTGGAAATTCACTGCTGGACGAGCTTTCGTGGCGCGGGATGGTCTACCAACATACGGACGGTTTGGCGGACGCTCTCGCAACGGGTGAGGTGAGCGGTTACGTCGGGTTCGACCCGACTGCCGCGAGCTTGCACATCGGGAATCTGGTTCCGGTGATGGGACTCGCGCATCTCCAGCGCGCTGGACACACTCCCGTTGCACTCGTGGGCGGCGGGACTGGATTGATCGGCGATCCGAGCGGCAAGGCGACCGAGCGGCAACTCCTTTCGGAAGAAGAGATCCACACGAACGCGCGCGCCGTCGAAAAACAGTTGTCGCGTTTTCTCGACTTCAAGGGCGCTCACGCTGCGCGGATGCGCGACAATGCGTCGTGGCTGCGGCCGCTCAAGGCAGTGGAATTCATGCGCGATGTGGGGAAACACTTCACCGTGAACTACATGCTGGCCAAGGAGTCGGTTCAGGCGAGAATCGAGGGCGGAATCTCGTTTACCGAATTCTCCTACATGTTGCTGCAAGCTTATGACTTTCTGGAGCTCTATCGCCACGATGGGGTGACGTTGCAGATGGGTGGCAGCGATCAGTGGGGCAACATCACCGCCGGTATGGAGCTCATAAGGCGCGTCGAAGGGAAAACCGCACACGCCCTCACCATGCCGCTCGTGACGACGGCAAGCGGATCGAAGTTCGGGAAAACCGAAGCCGGCGCGGTGTGGCTGGATCCGGCGCGCACGTCACCGTACAAGTTCTATCAGTATTGGATCAACGTCGACGACCGCGATGTCGGAAAATACCTGCGGCTGTTCACTTTCTTGTCGCGGAAGGAGATCGAAGCGCTCGACAACCTCGTCGACGCGGCGCCAGAAAAACGTGAAGCACAGCAGGCGTTGGCGCGTGACGTCACCGCGCGCGTTCACGGCGAAGACGCCGCGCGCGTCGCGGAGGAAGTTTCACGCGTCCTGTTCGGGAAGGCCGATCCGAAGTCGCTTACGGAGCCCGTGCTGCGAGCGCTGAGCGAGGAGGTGCCATTTCTCGAACATTCCGAAACGCCTGGGCTATTCGACGTATTGGTTGGTCTAAAGCTGGCGGCGTCAAAGGGTGCAGCGCGTAGATTGGCGGATCAGGGCGGTGTCTATCTCAACGGCCAGCGTGTGAGCAGCGACACCGAACTGGCATCGGCCGAAACGTTGCCCGGTGGATATCATCTGATTCGAAAGGGAGCGCGCGACTACGGACTGATACGAGTCGCAAAAAGCGGAAGATAGAAGCGGGCTAGAATCTTTTCACCGGCAATCGAGGCGTACATGCTCTTCATGGTGATCGAGAAGTACCGCGACGGTGATCCGAAACCGGTGTATCGTCGCTTCAAAGAGAAGGGCCGCATGGCGCCACCCGGAGCGCGGTATCTCTCGAGCTGGGTAACGACCGATTTCGAGCGCTGCTTTCAGGTAATGGATTGCGACGATCGAATGCTGCTCGACGAATGGATGTCGAACTGGAGCGATATCGTCGAGTTCGAGGTCATTCCAATCATTACATCTGAGAAAGCCAGTGCGGCGATTGCACCGCATCTGTAGGGGGAAACAAACTGAAGACTACCAGCTCTTAGCTGGTAGTCTTCAGTTGCCGTTCACTATTCCTCGACGCGCGCCCGCTTCCTCCCTGGCCTAACCTCCTGCGCCTGGTCGTACCAATTGTCCAGCGTCCGTGCCGCGAGGTCGCGCCCGCCGAGTCCGAACGCGATACCAAGTGCGATCGCCAGCGCGCTGACGAGGCCCACGAACAATGTGTTGATCAGATTCGTCGCGATGCCGAGCTGGTTGATCGCCACGACGATCGCAAATGCCCACACCGTGGTGCGCACAACGTTCGATAGCGTCTCCGGGTTCGCGAAGCCACCTTCCGCGGTCGCGCCCCGAACGACGTTTCCCAGTGCGCGTGCGGCGATGCCGCCAATGAAGAGAACGAAAATCGCGACAACGAGATTCGGCAGCCACAGCAGCAATTGCCGCATGACATCCGAAACCGCTGGCAAGCCGAGCACGTCGAACGCGACGAGCAACACCACGATGCGAACGAGCCACTTGACCAACCCAACCACGATTTCGGCGGAGTCCTTCCCGGTGCCCATCTTGTTCATGAAGTCGGCGAGGCCGGAGCGCTGCATCAGCTCGTCGAACCTGACCGCGCGGAGCAGCCCAGTCACTGCTCGCGCGAGAACCGACGAGACGAACCACCCGATGGCGACAATGACGATGAAGCCGAGTACGCGCGGTATTGCGCTCAGGATCATCGAGAAGGCATCGCGAAACGACGCCACGAGCGTGTCGGTGAAAGAAGGGTGCGTCTGGATTGGAACGGTCTGAACGGGTGCTGTCTGAACAGGCACTTGAGCGGTAGTCTGGAGCAGCATGATCATCCTCGTGTTGAGGTGGGTGACCTTACTCGGCGATGCCGAGCTGGCTCTTGAGATTCACAAGTCCTGCGCGGGCGCGTTGAGCAACATCGGTCTCCGGATAGGTGTCAATCAGCCGTCTGAGCTCGCGGAGACCTCTCGTCTCGTGGCCCGGCCACGCGAGATAGAGATCTACGAGCCGGTTGGACGCAACTACATCCGTGCTGCGAGAGATCCGGGACAGACGCTGTACCGAGCGATACAGGCTCTCCGCTCGCTCACGCTGGCCGGTTTTCGCATAAAGGTCCGCTGCACGAAGCCGTACCTGGGGATCGTTCGGCGTCTCGAGAATGATCTGTTCGTATGATGCGAGTGCGCCACCGACGTCACCACGCATCACCATCGCATCTTCGCGCGAGTACTGCCGCTCGTAACTCCCGGCGCCACTCGGTTGGATGAACTCGCGAAACGCCGCGCCCGCGCCGTGCGAGACCCTGGTGACGAAGAACCACCACCAGAGCGCGAAGGCCAACGAGCCCGCAATGGCAGAAATGACGACGAGTGCAAAAGAAAATTTCCGCTGGACCGCGAGCCCAGCGCCGACGAACGCTCCGCCGACGATGGGAATGATGAGAGTGCTGATAGTCCGCAGATATTGTGCAGCCTCGGGACCGCGCCGGTCGAAGAGAGTCCGCTTGTAGTCGTCTCTCTCGCTTCCGCTCATCGCGATGGATTAACTGAGCTCTTGATGATTCGGTAAACCCGTCCGTTCGAGCTGCAGATATATAACTCTCCCGCGGCGTCTTCTCCAAAGGAAGCGATGCTCCCCCGCCCGCCGCCCGCATCGAGCCACTGGTGCGATGCGCGCACCTTACCGTCCACGACGCTGATGCTCCGCACCCAGCTCTTGCAGTAGTCGGAGAAGAAATATTCGCCGGCAATCTCCGGAATTTTACGTCCGCGGTACACGAAACCGCCGATGATCGAGCACGTACCATCGCCGTGCTCGTAGCTGAACTCGGGAACGTGAAGTCCCGAACGACTGCATTGACGCGGTCTGTAACAGTCCGGGCCCTCCATGACGTTCCAGCCGTAATTAATTCCCGCCGTTGCCATCGGAACGACGTTGATCTCCTCGTATTTGTCCTGGCCGACATCCGCGATGTAAAGGAGCCCCGACGTGCGGTCGAATGCGAATCTCCACGGATTGCGCAGGCCAAGCGCCCAGACCTCGCCTCTGCCACCGCCTTGTGCGTACGGGTTTCCCGATGGAACGACGTACGGATCTCCGCGGTCTACGTTTACGCGCAGCAGCTTCGCGAGCAGCGCGTTGCGGTTCTGCCCGTTCCCGCTCGGATCGCCCTGGCTGCCGCCATCTCCCATGCCGATGTACAACATCCCGTCGGGACCAAAGAGATTCATTCCGCCGTTGTGATTGGAGTACGGCTGGTCGATCGCGAGGATGAGCTTCGCCGATGCGGGGTTGGCGGCGTTGCGATCCGTAGACGACACGGTGTACCGCTCGATGCGGGTATCGCCGCTCTTGTCAGTGTAGTTGACGAAGAGAAACCCATTCGTGCGATACTGCGGATGAAATGCAACGCTCAGCAGCCCGCGTTCGCCGCCGAATCCAACTTTGCTGGTGATGTCGAGGAACGGCCTATCGAGCAGTCGGCCGTTGTCGACGATGCGAATCCGACCGGGCTGCTCCACGACAAAGAGACGCGGATCCCCAGCCGGCGCGGTCAGATACACGGGGTTCTCGAGTCCGCTCGCGACCTCCTCGACGCCTAGTGTTATCTCGGCACTCGAGCGACTGAGCGATTGTTGCGCTCGCGCGTCCTCGTCCCGAGGGCCGGCACAAACCATCGACGTAAGAACGAGCACCAGCGACGATCCGCGAAGCATTGTCAGGTCTTTACCTCCTCTTCCTTCGGCGCTTTGAAGTACTGCCGCGGATCGAGCGCGTCACGCAAGGCGTCGCCCAGCAAATTGAATCCGAGAACCGCGGCGCCGATCGCTACGCCCGGGAATACCGATGTCCACGGCGCGCGCCGAAGTTGATCGAGATCACGGCCGTCTGCAATCATCGACCCCCAGCTCGGCGCCGGCGGCGGTACGCCAAGTCCCAAGAACGACAGCGCCGCCTCGGCCATGATAGCGCCCGCGACGCCGAGCGTCGCCGCAATTACGACCGGCGCGATGACGTTCGGCAGGACGTGTCGCACCATTATTCGCAGATCGCCGGCGCCGAGCGCCCTGATTGCCTGGACATATTCGAGCTGACGCACGACGAGAACCTGACCGCGAACTATGCGCGCCATCCCCGCCCAACCGACGACTCCGATCGTGGCGAAGACGACACCTTCGGAGGGCTGCAGCGCCGCGACCATTGCGATCAACAACAGCAGCGTCGGAAACGCGAGGGTAACGTCAGCGAGTCTCATGACGATTTCGTCGATCCATCGGCCGTAGAACCCGGCGATCAACCCCATCGTGACGCCAAGCGCGAGCGCGATTCCCTGGGAGATCAGACCAACAGTAAGCGACACGCGCGCGCCGTATACGAGGCGCGACCAGATGTCGCGACCCTGAATGTCCGTGCCGAGCCAATGCTGCGCCGACGGACGCTGCAGGATGTGCAGAAGGTCGATCGTTATTGGGCTCTGCCGCGCAATGAGTGGCGCGACGAGGGCGGCGATCGCCATTACAATGACGATCCCAATGCCGAGGCGGGCTCGATTGTCTCGGAAGAATCGCTGTCGCTGTTTGAGATCGAGCATCGTCCTCCTTCCTGCCGTTACGCTGACGGATCACGCAGCTCGCGCGGCGTGTCCGGTGGCTGACGTCTCCATCTTCGGTGCTGCCAAAAATACTGCGCCGGTACCACGCGCACCCAATGTTCCAGACGCTCCGTAAAGCGCGCGACTACAGCGTCGACATCGCGATCCATGTTACCCGTACGAGTTGCCTCGATACGCTCGACGACGATCCGATAACGTCCGTCGGGCTTTCGGAGCGCCACGACAAAGATGACTGGCACCCCGAATCGCAAGGCGAATACCGCGGCCCCGCGCGGTGTCTTTGCGGGACGGCCAAAGAACGGTACAAAGGTCGAGGCAAGGCCCATCACCCCCTGGTCCGCCACGAACGCAACCGCGCGGCCGGCGCGTAATGAGCGCGGAGTGCGCTTAACGGCGTCCGAGTCGTGCACGACCGTCATCCCCATCGCTTCGCGGGTGTGATTGATGTAGGCATCGAATAGCGGATTGGCCATCCCACGAACGATCGCGTCGAGCGGGATCCCGCGAGCCGCCACGTACGCGCCCGCCAGCTCCCAGTTTCCGATATGCCCTGTTACCATCACGGCGCCCTTCCCCTTCGCCATGACGTCGTCGACCTCCTCCCACCCCTCGACAGTATCGACGAGCTGCTGCAGCCCATTCCGCCCAATCGAGTCGAGCAGCGCCGTCTCGATGAACGTACGGCCGAGATGCGCGTACGATTGACGCGCGAGATCGACGACCGCGTCGTGCTCGAGCTCCGGGAAAGCCGCGGCGATCTGGCGTTCCACAACGCGCTTGCGAATTCCGAGCGGGCGATAGCCGAGCGAACCGAGTTTTTCGCCCATTTTGCAGGCGACGTCCCAGCTCAATGCGCTCAACGCCCTGATTGTCGCGCGCATCGTGTAATACTCGGCGCGGTGGGCGAGGGTCGGCTTCACTGCCATTTGCGACCCACGACCTCATAAGTGAACGCACGCGTGTCGCGCGCGACCCGATCCCAGTTGTAGTGCGTCTCGACAGCGTGACGGGCGGCGCGTCCCATTTCCTTGCGACGTTCGGGATTGAGGAGCAGCGAGCGGATCGCATCTGCGACCGCGTCGGGGTCGGTGGGCGGGACGACGATCCCGGTTTCGCCATCACGCACGGCGGAGCGCACTCCACCTGAGTCGCCTGCAACAGAGGGAATGCCTGAGGCTCCGGCTTCCAAAAACGAGATCCCGAATCCCTCGACGTTGATTTCCTTGTCCACGCGCGACGCGCCGAGGTAGATCGTCGACGTGGCATAGGCTTCCGGCAGCTCGTCGTCGCGCATCGGGCCAACGAAACCGACTCTATCGAGTACGCCCAGCTCGCGCGCGATACCGCGCAGACGGAGCTCGTCATGGCCTTCGCCAACCATTATGTAGCGAAGTTTGGGAAAATCGCGCGCCAGCATGGAGAGCGCGCGAATCCCCATGTCCTGACCCTTGTGCGGCACGAGCCGCGCGACGGTAAGGATGAGCGGCGCATCTCCGACGCCCCAGCGCCGCCGCAGCGCACCTGTGTCGCGCGATGGATTGAAGTGAACGGGATCGGTTCCGAGATCGAGCGCAGCCACTCGCGGAGGTTTGTCCACGCCGACTTCGGTCATCACATCCGTGGCGAGGTTCGCGACCCATTTGGATGTCGCGACGATTCCTGACGCGTTGCCGAGTATCGACCGGGCCGACAATCGCTTGACCGGACTGCGCTCCGCCTTTCTTCGCTCGCGCAGAAGATCACCGCCATTGACGTAAACGAGATACGGTGTTGCGAGTCGTCGGTTGGCCCAGCGCACGCCATACCCGACCGGTCTGATGTTCCCGCAGTGCAGGACGTCGTAGTCGGGCGAACGGCTCGATGTCAGCCATCGCGCCCAGCGAAGCTGGTTCGAGAATCGGTTCGCGCGCGTAAAGGGAAACGGCTGGCGATAAATGTTATAGGGCTCGTGCTGATCGAAGGCAGCCGCGCCGGGGGCAGCAACTGTGGAGACGCTCATTGTCGTCTCTTCACCGTCGGCAAAGCGGCGACACAGCTCTACGTGTCTCCTCGCCATGCCGCCCAGGTCGGGCGCGTAGTCCTGGGTAACGAATAAGTGATTCACTCCGCCGCGGTCAGCCGAGTGGATTCACGAACTCTTCCCCGGAAAGCAGATTGTGGATCCGCTGATCGAAGGTGTGGTACTCGGATACAAAATGTTGACCCTGCCGGCGGACGCGCTCTCTCGTCGCAGGGTTGCCGAGATAGTAGGCGCAGCGGTCGAGGCACGACTCCAGATTGGTGTACCACCCGCAGTGATCGCCCTCTCGCAGCAGTGACGTGATTCCATCGGTTGCCTGGCCGAGATAAAAACCTCCGGCCTGGATGGTCATCCAGGTGCGATCAGAGGTGTAATCCGTCGCACCGCGCGCAATCAGCGGATTGATGCCGAGCAGAATCTTCGCGCTCGAGCAGACTCGCGCGAATGCGGGGCCATACACCGGTCTGCCGCTCCACTTGAGCTGTTTGCGCCATTCTTCCCAACCGGGGCCCCACACCTTGAGGTCGAATCGCTTGGCAATCTTCATTAGAAACCCGGCGCGCGATGCGTCGTATCCCGTGCCGATGAAGGCGACGTCTGATTCGGCTCGTTTGTCCGGTTTCGTCGGACCGAGGTCAACGTCGGCAGCCGAGGGGAGGAACTTCGCTGGCAGGCCGAGGTCTTTCCACTCCTTGACGAACCCGGAAACAAAAAACGTTTGCGAGAGGCGACCGACGGCCGCGACGTGCGCGACGTCCGGACGTTTGATGTTGCGGAAAGACGGGGGGTCGTGGTACCACATCGCGTTCGGCTTACCGGCGATGATCTCCTGCACGGTGGCGAGGGCGAGAGCCTGACACTTTCCCATCAACACGAAATCGGCCTTGAATCGCCGCGCCAGCGATAGTGCGCGGCTTTGTGTCAGTCTGGCGCCGAACAGCCGCCTGCTTCTACGGTCATCGAAGAGACGCGTCTTGTGGCCCGCTCTCTTGAGCGCGCGTTCACTGCTGCGCTCCATCCGCCACTTGTTCGCGCTGCCAATGATCAGAACTCTCAAGTGTTCTATACCGTCCCGTCTTGCGGCGATGTCTGCTGCGGGTGCTGCGGAGACGTCTCATTCTATAGACTTGCAATGTAGGGAGCTAGCGTCACAAGATTCGGGCAACAGACCTGGAGGACACCGGATTGGCGAATGTACGCGAGCTAGCCGCTCAGGCAGCCGTGAAGTTACTGGGTAGGCGTTCCATGGCGCGCTTCGGGCAGTCGCTCTCCAATTGGGCGCGACTCGACGTGCCCAACAAGCTTGCCCGCAATGGCGAGCTACTAGTTCAGCGTAGCGTCGTCGAGCGATCAGCGGGGAACAATCCGGTCTTTTTCGATGTCGGCGCAAACGTTGGCGATTGGACGCTCGCACTGTTGCGCGTCGCGCGCGAGCTCCAGACGTCGCGAGTCTCGATTCACGCGTTCGAACCGTGTGCGGGTACGCGGCAAACGCTCTCCGACACGATCAAGCGCAACGATACCGACGGAGTCGTGAAGATCGTTCCGCTTGCGATGTCCAATGCCGGAGGACTCAGGTCTTTCTACGTCATCGGCGCCGGCGCGGGCAGGAACTCGTTGTATCCGAATGAGGCGAGGTCAGTTGAGCAGGTCGAGGCCGCGACGTTGGACGATTACTGTGCGCGCAACAACGTGGCGCGCATTGCGCTCGTGAAGGTCGACACGGAGGGTCACGACATGTCCGTAATCGAGGGCGCAAAGCGCTTGTTGACGGATCGCCGCATCGACGTGCTCCAGTTCGAGTACAACCATCTGTGGGTGAGCGCTCGGCACTATCTCAAAGACGTTTTCGACTTCGCTGGGCCCGTTGGCTACTCCGTTGCGAAGATCACACCGGTGGGCGTCGAGAGATACGCGAAGTGGCATCCGGAGCTGGAGACTTTTCGCGAGGCGAACTACATCCTTGCGACGGACGAAAGCATCGAGTGGTTTCCGGCCGTGCGGTGGTGGAACGCGTGATCAGCGAGCTTTCGGGAGCGACAGCGCCCACAGCCGCGCGTACTTAGCCATTACACTCGCCGCGGCGAGACACGCCAGGACCAATCCGCGCGCCCCGTCCAGAAATCCGCCCCTTAGCAAGTACATGCTGATGAATCGCGCGGGCGGCTTGAACAACACGGCCGCGACGCTCCCCCTCCTTCCGCGCGCGTAATTCTGTTCCGCCCAGGAACGACTGTAGCGGTTGAACTTCTCGAAGTACTGGTCAAGCGTAGCGTAGGTGTAGTGCAGCAGCTTGTTTCTGAGCTCTCCGGTGAGGTTCGCCGGAACGTCAACGTGCTCGTGCACCAGATTCGCGTTGTAGCGCACGTCCCGCTTGAACAGCCTGATCGGTTTGTCGCTGCCCCAGCCGCCGTGGCTGATCTCCTTGCCGAGAAAATAGTTACGGCGCGGAACGCGAAAGGCGGACTTGTCGCCGGGCGCGGTCACGACAGCGTGCACTTCGGCTGCAAGCTCCGGCGTGCAGCGCTCGTCCGCGTCCAGCACGAGGACCCACGATGTCGTCGCGCGCGTAATTCCATGATTTCGCGCCGCGCCGATCGTCGTGAATTTGGGACTGATGACGGTTGCTCCGGCGGCCCGCGCCCGGTCGACGGTGTCGTCTGAGGAATCGTTCTCGACGACGATCACGGCGCGAGCCCATTCGACGCTCGCGATGCACGCCTCGATGTTGGCGGATTCGTCATGAGCGGCGATCACCACCGTAACATCCGGGGAACCGCGAACGGCCACGCTCAACGCCTCGTCGCGGCGCCCCGCGTACGCGCGTTGTTCGCCGCGTGATCGAAGCCTTCGATCATCGTGCTCTCGGGAAATTCTCTCGCGACGCGGACCCGTGCCGCTTTGCCCATCGTCTCCCGCGTTTCGTCACTCAGGAGCATCCCGGCAACCGTTGCGGCAGTCGAGGCGGAATCATCAGGCGGATATAGAGCGCCACTGATGCCGTTGGCGATGAAGCGCGGCGCGATTCCGCCCTCGCTCGCCACCGCCGGAATCGCGAGCGCCATCAGATCGAGGATGCCATATGCGCCAGTGTCGCCGTCGGCCACCACCCACCCGAGGTATGCGTCCTTCATCAGATTGATGACGTCGTCGCGTTCGCCGAGGAAGCTCACGAGGTGGAGCACTCGGAGTGCGGCGGCCTGCATTCTCAGGTCTTCGTCGTCAGAGCCGGGACCCACGATCATGAGACGCAGATTTGGATGCCGCGGCGCCAGCATCGAGATCGTCCGAATCGCGGTAGCAGCACGGCCGCGGGATGTCGGATCGTAGACACAGACGACGTACTTGAGTGGCTCCGCCGGCTTCTCATCGCTCGACTTGGCGGACGCTGTGTCCGCGGGTCCACCCTTCTCGTCGTCCGTCGGATACGCGGAAACATCGATACCAATCCCGGCGACCGACGAGTCGAATGCATTCTTGGGAAGCTTCGACTCCCGGCGGTCCGCCTCGCTCGCGAACAGGTACGACGTTCTGGTGAGGCGCGCCGCCCATCTGCCGGCCATGCCCATCTCGAGGGTCTTGCCGGTGGGAGTCCAGCGTACGACCGCGCCGTTACCGCTCATACGACACGCCGTCGCTGCAATCAGATGCTCGCGATCAGTGGAGACGAAGATCGCATCCGCGTCCCAGCGACGGAAAATGTGCTTCAGTCGGCGGGCCGCCGAATAAAACCATCCGTCGGTCGAAAATGGGATGATCTCGAACGGCTCGGAGATCGGCGTGTGCCGCGGCTGCCCGGGATCGCGCCGCGGCGACACGGCCAGGTGGACATTACTGTCGGGCGCGACAAGAAAGGTCACCTTCGCGCCGCGCTCAGAGAGCCCGCGTCCGGCCCTCGCGAACAGTCGGGCAGTGCCCGACCACTCCCGCGCCGCATGAAGAAACAGGACGTGCACTTTTGTCTACCCGACGGATGGCGCCATTCGGCTCGGAGCAGGCGCCGCACTCTCGCCCTCTCCGTTTCCTCCGAATTGCAAGGTGTAAAGCCGCGCGTATGCACCGCGCTTCGCCAGCAGCTCGGCGTGGCTCCCCCGCTCTACGATCTCACCGCGATCCAGCACCACTATCTGATCCGCGTGGGTGACCGTGGACAGCCGGTGCGCGATCACGAATACCGTTCTGCCACGGAGCAGTCTGTCGACCGCTTCCTGCACCAGACGCTCGGATTCTGTGTCCAGCGCGGACGTGGCTTCATCGAGAATGAGGATTGGCGGATCGCTGAGCAAGGCTCGTGCAATCGCCAATCGCTGACGCTGCCCGCCGGAGAGTCTGGTACCACGCTCGCCCAGCAGCGTTTCGTAGCCGCGCGGGAGCTCTGTAATGAAACTATGTGCGTTCGCCGCCCTCGCCGCATCCTCGATTTGTTGCTGGGTGTACTTGCCGGGGGCTCCGTAGGCGATGTTGTTGCGCACGGTGTCGTGAAAGAGCACCGTTTCCTGGCTTACGATTCCAGTGAGTGCGCGAAGTACCGGCAGCTTGATCTCACGCGTATCGACTCCGTCGAGGAGAATTCGTCCCTCGGTTGGCTCGTAAAAGCGCGGGATCAAATCTACGAGCGTGCTCTTCCCCGAGCCGCTTGGTCCAACCAGGGCGACGACCTCGCCCTTACGCGCAGTGAGATTGATCCCGCTGAGCACGGGCGCCTCGCCGTACGAGAAAGTGACATTCTCGAACCTGAGATCGCGCTCGAAGGTAGCGGTGTCTCTCGTGCCACGGTCGCGCTGAAATTCGGCGGGTGAGTCGAGGATCTCGAACAGCCGTTCGGCTGACGCAAGCGACGATTGAGCGGTTGTCCGCATCTGCGACAGCTGCTTGAGGGGCTGGAGCAGACGGAGGACGAGCGTGAGGAACGCAAGGAGTGTCGCGCCCGTCATCGATCCCGTCCTTAGTACCTGCCACGCCCCAATCCATAGAACCAGCACAGCGATCATCGTTCCAATGATCTCGGTGACCGGCGGCGCAAGCAGCGCGAGACGCGTGAGCTTCAAACTGCTGCGCGCGTACTTGTTGCTGCCCTCCGCGAATCTTGACTCCTCGTAACCTTCGGTTCCTGACGCCTTGACCAGACGAATGCCGCTGATCGTTTCCTGCAGCACGCTCGTCATCTCGCCGTGCACGTTGCCACGACGGAGATTACCGCGACGCAGCTTCCTGAGCATCGGTTGCAGCGAGAACCCGAGTAGCGGCAGGATGATGAGCGCGACGAGCGACAGCTCCCACGAGATGCTGAACAGAATCGCGATGTAGACGATGACAAGTGACGCACTTTGCAGCGACTGGGTGACGATCTGCGTGAGGATCAGCCGCGTCTCGAACGTATCGTTGATCACGCGCGACAGGATCTGGCCCGCTTTCATCTGCGTGAAGTAGCCGAGCGGGAGGTGCGCGAGATGTCGATACACGGAGTTGCGAAGATCTCGCGTCACGTATTCCTGGAGCGTCGCGCCGTACTGGCCCGCGACCCAAACGAGGAGATTCTTCAGCAGCACCGCGGCGAGCACGACGAGGATTACGTTCCGCAGCGAGCGCATCTCGTCGCCGGGTATGATCCTGCCGCCGACTGTCGCGTCGATGAGATTCGCGACCAGACCTTTGGGAATCGCCGTCGCTGGCTGGTGGAAAAGAATGTTGAGGAACGGGATCAGCAGGGCAATCGCGAAACCGTCGAGCAGCGCCGCCAACAGATTGCTAACCACGGTTATCGCCATCCGCCAGCTATGCGGACGCAGGTAGGGGAGGAGTTTCTTGTAGACTGGCGGGTTCATTTTGTGGGAGGCGGGAGGCGGGAGGCGGGAAGCGAAAACGCAGGCACGGGACGCTCGTTCGCAGTTCCCTCCTCGCGCCTCCCTCCTCCCGCCTCCCTCAATCTTCTACCGTCGCGGTGTCAACAGCGCCAGCGGAAGAATCACTTCCTCCGGTGTCACGCCGCCGTGAAGAAACGATCCGCGGTAGCGACTCTGATACTCGCGCAGCTTTGTCGGATAGACGAAGAAACAATCATTCGTCGCGAGGAGAGTGTTGCCGCCGGCGCCGCGACGAGGAAGCCGCAGCATGTCCTCGTTCGGGAACAGCAGCGCCTGATCGGGACGTTCAGCGCGCAAATCTTCGCCAAACTTGTAGCGCAAGTTTGCGCTCGCATCGCGCTTGGCGTAGACGGTCGCAGGCGTGTTGCAATGGATGGAGCCGTGATCGGTCGTCAGCAGCACGGAGATTTTCCGGCGTGACGCCTCCTTCAAGACGCTGAACAACGCCGAACGCTGGAACCACTGCCGCGTGATCTGGCGCAGCGCGATCTCGTCACGCGCGACCTCGTAAAGGATCTGCGACTCGCTGCGACCGTGCGTGAGCAGGTCGACGAAGTTGAACACGAACGCGCTGACGCCTTCGGGTCCGATCGCGGTGCCGAGGTGTCGCTCGAGCTCGTCGGAATTCGCGGCCGTCGAGATCTTCTGATAGCGAACGGGAGTCTTCCCGCACAGCTCGTCGAGGTGCGCCTCGAGCAGCTCCCGCTCGTGGGCGTTGAGCGATTCGTCCTCCCGATCGGCGTTGCCCCACCAATCCGGCAGACGCGCGGCGATCTCGCCGGGGAAAAGTCCACTGAACAGCGAGTTGCGCGAGTACGGAGTAGCGGTGGGCAGAACAGCGAAGTAATGCGTCGTCTCGACGTCGAAGAACGGTGCGAGCAACGGCTCGAGCACGCGCCACTGGTCGAGGCGCAGACAATCCACGACGATGAACACCGCCGCTTTGTCGCGCTCGAGAATCGGCAGCAGAAACTCGCCGACGATGTCGATCGAGAGCGGCGGCCGGTTGCCCTCGAGGTTCTTGAGCCACGCCGGATAGTTCTCCTTCATGTACGCGGCGAACTCTCGGTGCATGTCGGGATAAAGTCCCTGCAGCGACTCGTAGAGACCCATCTCCCCGGCCGCGGAGAGATCGACGTCCCAGCGCATCAACTCGTCGTAGCGATCGATCCATCCGCGCCAATCGAGATTCCGGTCGCGCTCGAGCTCGATCGCGCGGAATCTTTCGACGAAGCTGCGCGCGATCGCCTGCTGGCGGATGCGCGGACCTTCGAGAATGCGCGTGACGACCGACAGCACCTGACGTGGATTGATCGGCTTGACGAGATAGTCGCGCACATTGACGCCGATCGCTTCCTTGAGCGTCGAGTCCTCTTCGCTCTTCGTCACCATCACGACAGGCAAACTCGGCGCGATCTCGCGCACGTCGCGATAGACCTCGAGCCCACGCTTGCCGGGCATCTGCTCGTCGAGCAGCAGGATGTCGAACGGACGGCGTCGCAGCAGCTCCACCGCATCGTCGGCGTTGGACGCCCACTCTACGGTATAGCCTTTGGAACGAAGGAAGATGCGGTGAGGCTCCAAAAGCTCACCTTCATCGTCCACCCAGAGTATCGATTTTGGGGGGTTCAGGACCGGAGCGGCCATACGGCGGAATGTAGCCGGGGGTCGAGTATCTGCCTAGATTCGGAGTGTGCTCGGTCAGTTGCCTCGTTTCGCTCTCGCGACCCCGGTTTTTCGCTTCCGCGCGCTTACGGCGCTGTCGGGACGGGCATCACTGGGCGGAGACCGTGAAACGCTGCTCGCCTGCCTTCAATTGGGGCGGCTTTGCGCGGGGATGCTTCCTCCCTATGAGCTGTCCCGCGAAGCCACGATGGAGCGGACTGAGCACACGAAACAGTGGCTGTCATCGATTGCCCTTCCGAGTGGGATCAGGTCCACGGCATTCGGAATCTTTGGCGGTTTGACCGGATATGATCGGGCGCGGCTGGCGCTCGCGTTCGAAGATCTTGTCAAAGCCGCGGTCGGACAGTTAGATGAGCCATCACGGGCGGAATTGAACGTACTAATCCAGGAACTCGCAGCCCCACAGTCCGCGGGAAAAGCGCAGACGCACACGTAAAAAAAGACATGGCTGGCCATAGTAAGTGGAAACAAATCAAGCATTACAAGGCGGCGACTGACGCCAAGCGTGGCGCGCAGTTCACGAAGCTCATTCGCGAGATCACGATGGCCGCGAAGCTCGCCGGCGGCGATCCGGCGCACAATCCGCGACTGCGAACCGCAATCGATGCAGCGAAGGCGAAGTCGATGCCGAAGGAGAACATCGAGCGCGCAATCAAGAAAGGAACGGGCGAGCTCGAGGGCGTTCACTATACCGAAGTCACCTATGAAGGGTACGGCCCCGGCGGTGTCGCCATTCTGATCTCGGCGCTGAGCGACAATCCAACACGCACGGTCGCCGAAATCCGTCACAAGCTCACGCGACTCGGCGGGAATCTTGGTCCGCCGAATTCGGTGTCCTATCTCTTTGACCGAAAAGGTCAGATCTACATCGATGGCGCGAAATACAACGAGGACAGCGTGCTCGAGGTCGCGCTCGATTCCGGTGCCGAGGATTTCAAGGCGGAGGGCGATCAGTACGTCGTTACTACTGATCCGCACGGCCTGCACACCGTCGAAGACGCGGTAAAAAAGGCAGGTATCGAGATCGTGGAATCAGAGGTCGCGTTCATCCCGAAGTCGACGGTTCACGTCGAGGGAAAGAACGCCGAGTCGCTGGTGAAATTGCTCGAGGAGCTCGAGGATCTGGACGACGTTCAGAAAGTCTCGGCGAATTTCGACATGGACGTCGAGCAGATGACCAGTGCGTGATACCGAGCCGGTCGTGGTGCTTGGCATCGATCCGGGCACCGCGGTCACTGGTTACGGGATCGTTCGCAAGGAAGGCCGCAATCCGCTGACGCTCGTCGAGTGCGGCGTCATTCGCACGAGACCGCGCGACGATCTGGCGCGACGACTGGCGGAAATCCATGATGGCATCGTCGAGCTAATCCGGCGCCATAAGCCAACGGTGCTTTCCATCGAGGACATCTTCTACGCCCGTAACGTTCGCACGACGGTGGTCCTCGGCCATGCGCGCGGAGTAATCATGCTCGCCGCGGTGCAGGCGGGGCTCGAGATCCACGAATATCCTCCCGCGGAGATCAAGAAAGCGGTCGCCGGCACTGGTGCAGCGACGAAGCTTCAAATCCAGTTCATGGTGACGCGGTTACTGCGCCTCAAGTCGGCGCCGCAGCCAAGCGACGCGGCGGATGGAGTGGCGGCGGCCCTGACGTACGCATTGATGCCGAACTTGCCGAAGATCGAGCCAATTCTCATGCGAGCCCGAACGTGATCGCGCTCGTCGAGGGCAAGCTCGTCGCAAAAGATCTGGATTCGGTGGAGATAATGACGAGCGGCGGAGTGGGTTACGAGCTGACGATCCCGTTGAGCGTGTACGAGACTCTACCTCGCGTTGGCGAACAGGTGAGGCTGCACACGTCGCTTGTCGTGAAGGAAGATTCCTGGCAGCTGTTCGGATTCGTAAGCGTGTTCGAGAAGCGCTTGTTCGAGAAGCTGCTCACTGCGAACGGCGTTGGTCCGTCGCTCGCGATCGGGCTGTTGTCCGCCCTTTCCGCAAATCGATTGATTCGCGCGATTCGCGAGAAAGACATCCCGACACTACAGAGCGTTCCGCGCGTAGGCCGCAAGAAAGCTGAGCGCTTGATCCTCGACTTGGGCGACAAGCTCGACGGGCTCGGCGAGACAACGGGAACGAGTGCCGCACCAGCAACCGGAGCAGCCGATGATGCGATGCGAGCGCTGGTATCGCTCGGCTATTCGAGTCACGACGCCGAGCGTGGAGTGCGGGCGGCACTCGATGCTGGCGGGGGCGGGAAATCGGCAGCAGAATTGATAAGAGGGGCGCTCGCAAAGCTGGGAGGCCGATAATGTCGATCACACCTTTTTACGTCGTTGGTATTGCAGCCGTCGTATCATGCACGCCGAGCAGTATCACGCCGGGGGTGCGCCAGAACCCGAATCTGATCACCCAGGACGAGGTCGCCGCTACCCAGGCCACCAACGCCCTCGAGGTGATCACGAGGCTGAGACCGAAGTTCCTCAACTCGCGCGGGCGCTCGACGATCAACTCCACAAGGAGCGACTATCCCGTGGTCTTCCTCGATGGCCAATTCTACGGTCAACTCCCGTTGCTCGAGCAAATCGTGGCGACCGACATCCTGGACATCCGCTTCGTGCCCGGCACGGACGCGGCGCCGCTCTACGGAATGCAGTACGGTAGCGGCGTCATCGCGATCAGGACGCGACGATAAGTATTGCGGATGCGACACACGTACTGTCTCGTATTGTTATCAGTCGTCGCTGGATGTGCACGCCCATCCACGCGCGCGATCGCAAGACTGACCGCGGAGACCGAAGTACGAATGGCGGAGCGGCAGCGGTTCGAGGCAATGATGAAGCGCGACGTCGCCGCGCTCGACACGCTGCTCGACGACGAGCTGATCTACATCCAGCCCGGCGTCCCCGTGCAGTCGAGATCTGAGTTCATCGACGGAATCAAGAAGCAGAAACTCGTCTACGACTCGATCGCGCCGAGCGAAGTGCGCGTGCGAATACACGTGGGGATCGCTCTCGTGACGGGCAAGTCGCACATGCGCGTTCGTAGCCGCAACGGTGTCTCGAGCTATGGCGTTCGATTCACCGAGATCTACATCCGTCGTGCCGGCCAGTGGCTGTTGGCTGCCTGGGGAGCGAGCCGGGTCCGAGCCTAGTCTCGCGGAAGCATCGCTGGATTTCGCCGCGATCAGCCGGTCTCGGCGGTGATTGGGCTGATCATCCTGCCGACTTGCATGATGCTGTTTGCCGGGAATCCGCCCTTGTCGGCGTGCTCCTTCACCGCGTTCGCATTGGGCGCGTTGTAAACGCAGTAGATCTTGTCGTTAGTGACGTAGCTGTGCACCCACTGGACGTCTTTCCCAGCGCTGTTCATATCGTGCAGGACACCACACGATTTCTGGGAGATCGCCTGGAGCTCCTGGCTCGAAAGCTTGCCGGCTCCGGGAATCTGCCGCTCGATGAGAAACTGAGGCATTGCTGCTCCGGTTGGATGGGAGCAAGAAACTACTTTGGACCCGCGATGTCGGCCAGCAGTGGGCCTAACCACGCCTAAGGAGCCGGCGGTCTACCCCTGTTCCACATGATGACGACGAGAAGAACCAGAAGGACGATACCGAAGATGAGTCCGAGTCGCATTTTTCGCCCGTGACTGAAGGTTGGATGCGCATGTTCGTGCGTGCCAACCCATTTGTCAAATCGCGTGACGGGTGACACTTTCAGGTAGGCGCTGACAACCGGGAGGACGTCAATGACCAACAAATACCTTTATCTAGCGGCGGCTGCCGCCGTTATCGGCTGCGCCACTACCGCCGGACAGAGTGCGACTCCTCGGCGTGGTACGCTCCTGACCGCCGAAGAGATCGCCAACGCGCACGCGGACATCAACACTGCGTACGACGCGATCGCCAGACTCCGTCCGAACTGGTTGGCCGCGCATGGAGTGACGTCCAGCACCAGTAGCGCGGGCACGGAGTACGCGGAGGTGTTCGTGGACGGCCAGCGATACGGTGACCTGAATTCACTGCGAAACATCCCGGCTTATCACGTTGGCGACATCCGCTATTACGACGTCACCCAGGCGGGAGCGAAATTCGGACTACGGGGCGGCGGCAGCGGGGTCATCGAGGTGACGATGAAGGGGCCATCACGTCGTAGCGGCTCGTGAGTAACACCGAGAAGGTTTCCGCGCGCGCCGCGACGGCGAAACGCGCGAGCACATTTACTGAATCGGTGATCCGCGAGATGACGCGGATCGCCAACCAGTACGGCGCGATCAATCTCGCCCAGGGATTTCCCGACTTCCCGATGCCGGAGCCGATGAAGGACGCCGCGTGCGCGGCGATCCACGGCGACGTGAATCAGTACGCGATCACGTGGGGCAGTCCGGCGTTGCGTGTAGCAATCGCGAACAAATACCGGACGTGGTACGGGATGGAGATCGATCCCGAGCGCGAGATCACGGTGTGTTGCGGGGCAACGGAAGCAATGGCGTCCGTTTTTCTCGCGTTGGTAGATCCAGGGGACGAAGTGATCGTGTTCGAGCCGTATTACGAGAATTACGGCCCGGACGCGATTCTGGCGGGGGCGAAGCCGGTCTTCGTGCCGTTGGAGGCGCCCGATTGGAAACTGGATCCGGATAAATTGCGCGCCGCTTTCTCCAATAAAACTCGCGCGATCGTCGTGAATACGCCGCACAATCCCACCGGCAGAGTTTTTACGCGCGAAGAAATTTCTTTGATCGCCGAGCTCTGTCAGAAGTACGACGTGATCGCGATCACGGACGAGATCTACGAGCACATCCGCTACGCGGGTGGGCACCACGTTCTTGCCACCTGGCCGGGGATGCGCTCGCGCACTGTCACCATTTCCGGATTGTCCAAGACTTTCTCGTGCACCGGGTGGAGACTTGGATACGCCATCGCGCCGTTCGAGTTCACGTCGCCGATCCGCAAGGTCCACGATTTCCTGACGGTGGGGGCGCCGGCGCCCTTGCAAGCGGCGGGTGCGATCGGGATGGCGTTCGATTCCGACTACTACAACCATCTCGCACTCGAGTATCGGGCTCGGCGCGACATCATGTGCTCAGCGTTGGACGAAGCGGGATTCAAGTACGCGGCGCCGGAGGGCGCCTACTATATACTGGCGGATTTCTCAGAGATCTCGGATCTGGAGTCCAGAGAGTTCGCGATCTGGCTGGCGAAGGAAGTTGGAGTCGCGACGGTGCCGGGGATGAGTTTTTACTCGCGGCCGGAGCTGGGCAAATCGGTCACGCGATTCGCGTTCTGCAAGAAACTGGAGACCTTGCAGAAATCGGCGGAGCGACTGGCCTCCCTACAAGCCCGAGTGTAGCTCGCGTCCGGCTCGACGCGTTGTCTGGCGAAATCAGGGCGAGGGTAGCGCGACGGTGCCGACCACGAAAGTGTCGAGGAACGCTCGTGCCCACGGAGAAGTCTC
>JBJMOA010000030.1:0-12579 GCA_045803975.1 Gemmatimonadaceae bacterium | reverse complement strand
AGTCGTGCGCGCGCCGCGAGGCAAAACTGCGGCCTGAAATACTGGTAGCTGAAACGAAAAGGGAGCCTGTGGGGCTCCCTTTTTCTTAACCAAAAGAAGGACAACTACAACAGAACGGGTGCGAGGTGTGAGCAGAACCCTGGTGAGTTGCGGGTTCACTACGCCGGGACCCGTCGGAGCGGCGATAACACAGCTTGTGCTTCGAATGCGAGTAGTGCCGTCACGACGTCGTGAACTCTTAACTCGTCAGGTAGTTGCTCACACCTCGCACCCGTTCTGTTGCAGTTACGGGTTGCTCACACCTCGCACCCGTTCAGTTGCAGTTACGGGTTGCGAGCACCTCGCACCCGTTCAGTTGCAGTTACGGCTTGCGAGCACCGCGCACCCGTTCTGTTGCAGTGATCGACCGTGTGCCCGAGCCAATCTTCTTCGCTACTTTTTATCAGTGAATCGCCAGACCTTGAATGCCTAAGCGAACCGATATCCATCGAATTCTAGTAATAGGCTCCGGCCCGATCGTGATCGGGCAAGGCGCGGAGTTCGACTATTCGGGCACTCAGGCAGCGAAAGCGCTGCGCGAGGAGGGATTCGAGGTGATTCTCGTCAACTCGAATCCGGCGACGATCATGACCGATCCGGAGATCGCCGACCGCACCTACATCGAGCCGGTGACGCCGGAGTACGTCGAGCTCGTGATCGCCAAAGAGCGGCCCGACGCACTTCTGCCGACAATGGGCGGCCAAACGGCCCTCAATGTCGCGATGAAACTTGCCGAGCGCGGCGTTCTGGAGAAGTACGACGTCGAGTTGATCGGTGCCGACGTTCGGGCGATCGCAATGGCCGAAGATCGTAAGCTCTTTGGTGAGGCGATGCGACGAATCGGCCTCGCGGTTCCCAAAGGTGGAATTGCCACGACCCTCGACGAAGCGTTCGCGATTCTCGAAACCACGGCGTTTCCGGCGATCATTCGGCCCGCCTTCACTCTTGGCGGCAGCGGCGGCGGCATCGCCTACAACCGCAAAGAGTTCGAGGAAACGGTTCGTCGTGGTCTCGACCTGTCCCCGGTGACGCAGGTCCTCGTGGAGCGGAGCGTCATCGGCTGGAAAGAGTTCGAGCTCGAGGTGATGCGCGACGGAGCGGATAATGTCGTCATCGTCTGCTCGATCGAGAATCTCGATCCAATGGGAATCCATACTGGCGACTCGATCACCGTGGCACCTGCGATGACGCTGACGGACAGGGAATATCAGCTGATGCGTGATGCCGCGGTGGCTGTGATTCGCGAGATCGGCGTCGAGGCCGGTGGCTGCAACATCCAGTTCGCGATCAACCCCGCCGATGGCGAGATGCTCGTGATCGAAATGAATCCCCGCGTCTCGCGATCGTCGGCGTTGGCGTCGAAAGCGACGGGCTTCCCAATCGCGCGGATCGGAACGAAGCTCGCCGTCGGCTACCGTCTCGACGAGATCCCCAACGACATCACCGGTACGACGCCGGCATCGTTCGAGCCGGTACTCGACTACGTCGTGGTGAAATGTCCTCGCTTCGCGTTCGAGAAGTTTCGCGCTGCCGATCCGCGACTCACTACGCAAATGAAGTCAGTCGGCGAGTCGATGGCGATTGGACGGACTTTCAAGGAAGCATTTCAGAAGGCACTGCGCGCGCTCGAGATCGGCCGGCCCGGATGGACGGCGGCTACGACTCTCGCGGACGATCGACTCGACGACGACTCGTTGGAGACACTCCGCGGCGCGCTGCGCCAGCCGACACCGGAGCGGATCTTTCAGGTGAAGCGTGCGCTGCAGGCAGGGATTTCTGTCGAGGAGGTTTACGAGCTCACCGGAATCGACCCCTGGTTCCTTGCTCAAATGGTCGAGTTGCTCGCCGCCGAGGACGCGTTCCGATCGATCGAGACGCTCGACAAGGATGTGCTGTGGCGGATGAAGCGCATGGGTTTCTCCGACAAGCAGCTCGCCGACTTGCGCGGCGAACCCGAAGCCACCGCGCGTGCGCGCCGAATCGGTTTGGGAATCGTCCCGGCGTACAAGATGGTCGATACCTGCGCGGGGGAATTCCCATCCGCTACGCCGTACCTCTATAGCAGCTACGATGAGGAGACCGAGGCACCGCGGACGGGCAAACCCTCCGTCATAATTCTCGGCAGCGGTCCGAACCGCATCGGCCAAGGGGTGGAGTTCGATTACTGCTGCGTGCGCGCCGCTCTGGCTCTGCGCGAGCAGGGCTACGAGACGATCATGATCAACTCCAATCCAGAGACTGTCTCCACCGATTTCGATATCTCTGACAAGCTCTACTTCGAGCCACTCACGCTCGAGCACGTCCTCGACATCGTCGAGCGCGAATCGCCGCTTGGAGTGATCGTCCAGCTCGGCGGGCAGACCCCGCTCAAGCTGACCAACGGCCTCGCCAAGGCGGGCGTCCGTATCCTCGGAACTCAACCCGACGCGATCGACATCGCCGAGGACCGCCGCCGCTTCGACAAGATTGCCCGCGAGCTCGGAATACGGCAGCCGGAAAACGGTACGGCGACGAGCATCGACGAAGCTGTCGCCGCAGCCGATCGGATCGGCTACCCGGTGCTGGTACGACCGTCTTACGTGTTGGGCGGACGGGCGATGGAGATCGTCTATGACGAGAGGTCGCTGACGCAGTACTTCGAGCGCGCGGCCCGCGTTTCCGAGGACAGGCCGGTGCTGATCGACCGATTCCTCGAGGACGCGTTCGAGGCCGACGTCGACGCGATATCGGACGGCGATCGAGTCGTAATCGGAGGCGTGATGCAGCACATCGAGGACGCCGGCATTCATTCCGGTGACTCTGCGTGCGTGCTGCCGCCGTACCTCATCGACGAAGAGCACATCGAGCTGATGCGCGAGCACACCGTCGCTCTCGCGAAGGCGCTGAACGTTGTCGGGCTGATCAACGTGCAGTTCGCGGTAAAGGATGGTCTGGTCTATGTCCTCGAGGTCAATCCGCGTGGTAGCCGCACGGTACCATTCGTGTCGAAGGCGATTGGCGTACCGCTCGCTTCAATCGCTGCAAGAGTGATGTTGGGTGAGAAGCTCGACCAGATCGGATTCACAGAAGAAGTTGCTCCCGCGTACATCTCCGTGAAAGAAGCGGTCTTCCCATTCAACAAATTCCGTGAGTTCGATCCGATTCTCGGACCCGAGATGAGATCCACGGGGGAAGTGATGGGAATATCGGACTCATTCGGCAGCGCGTTCGGAAAAGCGCAGCTGTCCGCCGACAACGTTCTCCCGACCGATGGCGCCATCTTCATCACGGTGAATGATTCGGACAAGCGCGCGGTTACACCGATCGCACGGCGTTTTCATGAGTTGGGTTTCCGCCTGATCGCGACCGCGGGCACCGCAAAGTATCTCCGCGCACGCGGCATTCCGACCGAGAGCGTTCTCAAGATCTACGAGGGGCGACCTAACGGTGTGGATCTCATGCTGAACGGCGAGATCAAGCTTCTCATCAACACCCCGCTCGGCAAGGAATCGCAGCGCGACGACTACACAATGCGTCAGGCGGCGATCGCCAACCACGTTGCGTACACAACGACGCTGTCTGCAGCGAACGCTGCATGTGATGCCATTCTTTCGCTCCGGTCGCGTGCGCCGTCGGTCCTCTCGCTGCAGGAGTGGCACGCGCGCATACCGAAGGAAGCCGGCGTCTAGTGGCGAAGCCCTTCATACACGAATCTGCGTACGTCGACGAGGGCGCGCAGATCGGAGCGGACACCAAGGTCTGGCACTTCTGTCATGTTCTCGGCGGTGCCGTGATCGGCGAGCGATGCTCGCTCGGCCAGAATGTCGTCGTGATGAACGGCGTGAAAATCGGCAACAACGTCAAGATCCAGAACAACGTCTCGGTCTATGAGGGCGTCGAGCTTGAGGACGATGTCTTCTGCGGGCCATCGATGGTCTTCACCAACGTGGTGAATCCGCGCAGCCACGTTTCCCGCAAGCACGAATATCGGCGGACACTGGTTCGCCGCGGTGCGACGATCGGAGCTAATGCGACAATCATCTGCGGCGTCACTCTCGACGAGTACTCGTTCATCGGTGCCGGAAGTGTGATTACCAAAGACGTTTCAGCGTACGCTCTAATGGTCGGAGTACCCGCTCGGCGGGTTGGGTGGATGTGCCAGTGCGGCGAGCGATTGTCCGACGAGAATCCCAACGCCTGCAAAGTCTGTGGATCCCGCTACAAGCGAGAGGGAAGCAATCAATTGAAGAGGATCTCCTGAGTGGGCTCAGAAAAGATGTTTCGCATCGCTCTCGTCGGCTGCGGTCGCATCAGCAAGAACCATTTCGAGGCGATCGAAAAAGTCGACGGACTAGAGCTGTGCGCGGTCTGTGACGCGGACTCGGCGCGCGCGGAGCAGGCCGGCACACAATGGGGCGTGCCGTGGTTCACCTCGTACGAGAAGATGCTCAAGGATGCGAAGGCGGACGTCGTTACGATTGCCACGCCGTCCGGACTGCACGCCGAGCAGGGTGTAGCCGCGGCGCATGCCGGGAAGCACGTCGTGATGGAGAAGCCGATGGCCATCTCGCTCACTGGCGCGGACGCGCTCGTACACGCGTGCGACAAAGCCGGCGTAAACCTGTTTGTCGTCAAGCAGAACCGGCTCAACCCGCCCGTTCAATTGTTGAAGCGGGCCGTCGATCGCAATCGGTTCGGTCGTGTTTACATGGCGAGCTGCAAAGTGCACTGGGCGCGGCCGCAGGAGTATTACGATCAGGCGCCGTGGCGCGGGACATGGGAGTTCGACGGCGGCGCGTTCATGAATCAGGCCTCGCACTACGTCGATTTGATCCAATGGCTAATGGGGCCGGTCGAAAGCGTGATGGCAAAGACGGCGACCCTGGCGCGTCGGATCGAGACGGAGGACTCGGGCGTTGCGATTCTCAAATTTCGCTCGGGGGCATTGGGATCTATCGAGGTCACGATGCTCGCCTACCCACGCAACCTCGAGGGATCGATCACGATCCTTGGAGAAAAGGGGTCCGCAAAGATCGGCGGAACTGCCGTCAACAAGATCGAGCTGTGGCAATTCGCCGAATACGATGACGACGACAAGCTGGTCGAAACGGTCGATACAACCCCGCCGAACGTCTACGGCTTGGGCCATCAGGGCTATTATCGAAACGTCCTCGCGGTCCTGAAGGGGGAAGCGAAGGCCGACATCGACGGACGGGCCGGCCGGAAGTCCCTGGAGCTGATTCTGGGCATCTACGAGTCAGCCAAGACCGGCCGAGAGGTGCCATTACCACTTCGTGCCCAGGTCTGAGCCGGAAACGTGTATCTTTAACGGCTGTATGCCTTTGACCCTGTTGCCCGTTCGCTAATGGCCGTCCCGCTACTCGACCTGAAAGCTCAGCACGCGACGATTCGCGACTCCGTCCTGAACTCGATGATGAAAGTCATCGAGGATCAGGCGTTCATTCTTGGCGAGCCCGTCGAGCGGCTCGAGCGGGAAGTCGCTCAACTATCGCACACGACCCACGCGATCGGCGTGGCGAATGGGACCGACGCGATCCTCCTGGCGTTGCGGGCCCTCGACATCGGGCGCGGTGACGAAGTGCTTACCACTCCGTTCACGTTCTTCGCTACGGCGGGGGCGGTGCACAATGTTGGGGCTCGGCCCGTCTTCGCCGACATCGAACCCGACACCTTCAACGTCTCGCCGGAGGCGATTGCGGGCTCGGTCAATCCGTCGACGAAGGCGATCATCGCCGTCGATCTCTTTGGGCAGATGGCTCCCATCGAATCGATCATGGATGCAGCCGGCAACCTGCCTGTAATCGAGGATGCCGCACAATCGATTGGCGCTCGCCGGCAGATCGACGGCAAGTGGGTGATGGCAGGTGAAGCTGCAACGATCGGAACGTTCAGCTTTTTCCCGTCGAAGAACCTCGGTGGCTACGGCGATGGCGGAATGGTCGTCACGCAGAGCGACGCGATCGCGACGCGCATCAAACGTCTACGGGTCCATGGTGGGATGAAGACCTACTACCACGAGGAAGTTGGATACAACAGCCGGCTCGACGCGCTACAGGCGGCAGTTTTGGCCGCGAAGCTCGTGAGTCTAGGCTCATGGAGCGCGGCACGGCGCAAGAATGCCGCCTACTACGACGCCGCATTCGCCGATCTGGACGATGTACGCACGCCCACTGTCGATCCCGCCAACGAATCGATCTACAACCAGTACACACTCCGCGTCGCGCGTCGTGACGCACTCCAGGCGCACCTCAGGGAAAAGCAGATCGGATCGGCGATCTACTATCCGCTTTCTTTGCATCTCCAGCCGTGCTTCGAGTACCTCGGATACAAGAGAGGCGCGTTTCCGGAGAGTGAGAAGGCGTCGCAGGAAGTAATTTCGATTCCGGTGTATCCCGAGCTCAAGCAATCCCAGCTCGACGAAGTCGTAGACGCCGTGCGCGGCTTCTACGGACGCTGACCCAATAACAACTACCGCGAAGGTCGCAACGTGCAACTAAAAGATCAGCTCTTGGCGAAGATTGAGAACAGGACCGCGTGCATTGGCGTGGTTGGTCTGGGATACGTCGGGCTTCCGCTCGCACTCGAATTTGCGCGGGCCGGCTTCAAGGTCATCGGCTACGACGTGAGCGAACGGGTTGTGAAGGCCCTTATGGGTGGCAAGTCTCACATTCAGGACGTGCCGGGCGACGAAGTAGCGCGGCTTGTAAAGTCAGGGAAGTTCGAGGCAACAGCGGAAGAGGCGCGGATGCAGGAGATGGACGCGATCTCGATCGCCGTTCCAACTCCGCTCGCGAAAACGCGCGATCCGGATATGGGATATGTCATCGCAGCTGCGGATGCGATTGGAAGAAATTGCCGGCCCGGAGTTGTCGTTGTGCTCGAGAGCACAACTTATCCAGGCACGACGCGCGACCTGCTGCAGCCGAAGCTCGAAGCAGCGGGACTCACCGTCGGCGAAGACGTCTTCCTTGCATTCAGTCCGGAGCGTGTCGATCCCGGCAACCCAGTCTGGAATACCAAGAACACCCCCAAGATCGTCGGCGGCATCACGCCAGCTTGCACCGAAGTCGCGACCGCACTTTACGCGACGTGTCTCGACACCATGGTACCGGTTTCGAGTACGGAGACCGCCGAGCTAGTCAAGCTCCTCGAGAACACATTCCGGTCCGTGAACATCGGACTGGTGAACGAGATGGCGATCGTTTGCGACAAGCTTGGGGTCAACATCTGGGAAGTGATCGAAGCAGCGGCGACCAAGCCGTTCGGCTTCATGAAGTTCACCCCGGGACCGGGAATTGGCGGCCACTGCATTCCGCTCGATCCCCATTATCTCGCGTGGAAAATGAGAACGCTCAACTACAAGACGCGTTTCATCGACCTCGCGAGCGAGATCAACAGTGAGATGCCAGCCATAGTGGTGCGCAAGGTCGCCCAAGCGCTCAACGAAGAAAGGAAAGCAGTCAATGGCAGCCGTGTGCTCGTGTTGGGCGTTGCCTACAAGAAGGATATTGACGACATGCGCGAGAGTCCCGCGCTCGACGTCATCCGGCTACTCAAGCAGCAGGGCGCCGATGTCCGCTATCACGACCCGTTCGTCCCGAAATACCGCGAGGACGGCCATGAGTATGCGAGCGTTGCTCTTACCGACGACGAGATCAAGAGCGCTGACGCGGTTGTCATCGTGACGGACCACTCTACGGTTGATTACCAGCGAGTCGTCCATCTCGCCAAGGTCGTCGTCGATACCAGGAACGCCACGGCGAAGCTCGCGAGGGGGAAAGGCCGCATCGTCTCGCTGGCGTCGCCCGCTTCATACGCGACAGCGTAGCTCCGCGGCGTGAATATCTCGGTCATCGGGACCGGCTACGTTGGCCTCGTAGTCGGTGCGTGCCTCGCGGAAACGGGCAACAATGTCTGCTGTGCCGACATCGACCCGAAAAAAATCGCGCGTCTCAAGCAGAACGACATCCCGATCTATGAGCCCGGTCTGGAGGCGATTGTCCAGCGCAACCAGAAAGAGGAGCGCCTGTCGTTCACGACCAACCTTCCGGCGGCTATAGAGTCGGCCGACGTCATCTTCATTGCGGTGGGCACGCCTTCCGATGAAGACGGCTCCGCGGATCTACAGCACGTGCTCGACGTTGCGACACTCGTTGGCCGGCACATGGCTCGTGAGGTCGTCGTCGTCACCAAATCGACGGTGCCGGTTGGCAGTGCGGCGAAGATTGCGAAGGCCGTTGCCGCCGAAGCCAAGTTCCCGTTCTCGATTTGCAGCAATCCCGAGTTCCTGAAGGAAGGGGCGGCAGTCGAAGACTTCATGAAGCCCGACCGTGTCGTTCTGGGCGTGGACTCCGCGCGTGCGCGGCGAGTTATGACGGAGCTCTACGCGCCGTTCGTGCGCACAGGGAAACCGATTCTGCTGATGGACATTCCGTCGGCGGAAATGACGAAATATGCTGCGAACGGGATGCTCGCGACGCGCATCTCGTTCATGAACGAGATTGCGAATCTGTGCGATGCGCTTGGCGCGAATGTGGATTTCGTGCGCAAGGGAATCGGAACCGATTCCCGCATCGGCCCGTCGTTTCTCTTTCCCGGTCCCGGATACGGCGGCTCCTGCTTTCCCAAGGACGTGAAGGCGCTCACAAGAATTGGTGACGAACACGGCGTCCCGCTGCAGATCCTTTCGGCGGTAGAGGCGGCGAACGAGCGGCAGAAACAGGTTCTGCTGGATAAACTCGACCGAGCGCTCGACGGCAAGCTCGAAGGGAAACGGATCGCGCTGTGGGGCCTCGCGTTCAAGGCCGGCACCGACGATATGCGCGAAGCGCCGGCCCTCGCTCTGATCGCCGGGCTGCTAGACGAGGGCGTCTCGATCTGCGCGCACGATCCGGCCGCGCTCGATCACGCCAGAGCTTTGCTCGGCAACCGAATAGATTATGCGGAGACTAATTATGAGGCGTTGGCGGGCGCCGACGCCCTGGTAGTGGTCACTGACTGGAACGAGTATCGTCACCCGGACTTCGAGCGGGTGAAGCGCACGCTCAAAGCGCCGGTCATCGTCGATGGCAGAAATCTTTACGACGTCGAGAAGATGCGCGAGCTAGGGGTGCGGTACTATTCGATTGGACGCCCCTCAGCGTGAACATGCTCGGCCGCCGAGGGTAAAATCATCTGGATGTTCAAGTCGAAATCATTTTTGCTGGCCCTGCTGCTCGCGGCACCGCTGGCGTGCAAGCCCCCATTCAATCCGAAGCAGATTACGCCGACCGACCGGTTGTACCAGGTCGCATTGGCGGAATACAAGGCAGGTCGCTACGACAACGCCGCCAAGGCCTTCGAGCAGCTGACGCTGGACCTTTCGGCGCGCGATCCGCGGCTCCCGCTGTCGTACTTCTATCTCGCCCAGTCGCAGACGAAGAACGGAGATCATCTGCTTGCCGCGGGAACTTATAATCGGCTCATCGACGCCTTTCCGCAGGACACGCTGGTCGACGACGCTTTTTTTCTATCGGGAAAAGAGTACGAGCACGAGTGGCGGAAGCCGCAGCTGGACGCAACCTACGGAAAGTCTGCCCAGGCGGCGTTCGAGTCGCTCGTTACAGCATATCCTGATTCGCCCTACGCGCCGCGCGCGAAGAACGAACTGGCCAAACTCGACGAGTGGTTCGCCGAAAAGGACTACGACACCGGCTATCTGTACCTAAAGCGCAAAGCGTTCGATTCAGCGATCATTTACTTCAAGGACGTGATTCGCGTGCATCCAAACGCCAAGAAAACGAGAGACGCGTACTTACGTCTGCTCGAGGCGTACCGCGCGATCAAGTACACCGAAGACGCCCGCGATTTGTGCGACGCGATGCGCAAGGCCTATCCGAACGATCGCGAGGTCCGCGATCGATGCGGCCCCGCGCCAGCGACGCCGGCAACGTAGCCAAGTGCGGATTGGGGTTTTCGGAGGCACCTTCGATCCTCCCCACGTCGGCCATCTCCTTCTCGCCGCCGACGCCCGCGAAGCTCTTCACCTCGATCGTCTGGTTTTTGTGCCCGCCGCCGCGCAGCCGTTCAAGGTTCACCGACCGGCGGTTGCGTCACCGAACGACCGCCTGGAAATGGTGCGGCTCGCCGTCGCAGATGACGCCAATTATTCGGTCGACGCGACAGAAATCGACCGTAAAGGGTTATCTTACACGGTTGATACTTTGGAGCATTTGACGAGTCGGTATCACGGTGCAGAGCTGTTTCTTTTGCTTGGGCAGGACACGCTCCGGAGCTTCGAGCAATGGAAGGATCCTGGACGTATTCGCGAGCTGGCGACTCTGGCGGTGATGAACCGATCGGGCTCGGAGGCATCCGGGGCAGCATCGGGGCCAACCGGTGTACTTAAAGTGTCGGCGCGAAGGGTAGACGTGTCGTCGACCGAAATCAGAGAGCGACTCAGTACCGGAAAATCGATCAAGGGATTTGTGCCCGAAAGCGTCGAGCGGTTCATCGAGGCTCGCGGGCTCTATCGTTGAAGGCGGTAGTCATCCGCCCGAGGAAGATCAGTAAATGGCGTTGACAGGGCTGCTCAGCGGAGTGTTCGGAACTCGCCACGATCGGGAACGCAAGCGCGTCCAACCGATCGTTGACGAAATCAACGAGCATTATGCGCTGCTCCAGACCATATCCGAAGACGAGCTCCGCGGACAAACCGCGAAATTTCGCGCGCGCATCGCCGAAGTAACGCGTGAAATCGAGGCGCGCATCGCCGAGCTGCGCGAGCGGAAGCGCGTCACCGCGGATCCGGCCGCGCGCGAAGAGATTGACAACGAGCTCAGCGGTGTAGACGGGCGCGGCGGGGCCGAGGCCGAGCTGCGGGATGCGATCCGGGACGTCCTCGACGAGCTGTTGCCGGAAGCCTTCGCCACGGTGCGCGAAGCATCGCGCCGCCTGCTGGGAAGCAAGGTCATGGTGACGGGGCAGGAGATGGAGTGGAACATGGTGCCCTACGACGTGCAGCTAATGGGCGGCATCCAACTCCATCAAGGACGCATCGCCGAAATGGCGACGGGTGAAGGTAAGACGCTCGTCGCGACGTTGCCCCTCTATCTCAACGCCCTTCCAGCGAAGGGCGCGCATCTGATCACCGTCAACTCCTACCTCGCCCGCCGCGACTCGGAGTGGATGGGCCACGTCTACAAGTATCTCGGTCTTACCGTCGGGTGCATCGACGATACCGAGCCGGGCACGCTGCAGCGCCGCGCCGCGTACGAGTGCGACATCACGTACGGGACCAACAACGAGTTCGGTTTCGACTACCTGCGCGACAACATGGTGCAGTCGCTCGAACAGCGCGTTCAGCGCAACCATGTGTACGCGATCGTGGACGAAGTGGACTCCGTGTTGATCGACTATTCACGAACGCCGCTAATCATCTCCGGCCCGGTCGGCAATGAGAGTGACGCCGAGTACGCGCAGCACAACGCGGCAGTCTCGCGACTCGTTCGCAGACAGACCGACCTCGTGAATGCGCTGGTCGCTGCGGGTGAAAAGGCGTTCGAGGCGGACGATAACGACGAAGCCGCACTCAACTTCTACAAGGCGCAGCTGGGGGGGCCGAAGAACAAGCGGCTCCTCAAAGTGATGCAGGAGACCGGCGCCAAGCAGCTCGTGCAAAAGATGGAGCTGCAGCACATCGCCGACCGCCGACTTCCGGCGAGCAAACAGCAGTACCGCGACATCGAAAACGATTTGCTGTACGTGCTCGACGAGAAGGGGCACACGGTCCACCTGACCGACGCGGGCGTCGACTTCATGTCGCCGCAGGCGCACGACGAATTCGTGCTGCCCGATTTGTCGCAGGCGGTCCATGCAATCGATCACGATCCGGACATGTCGCCGGCCGAAAAGCTCGAGGCGCGGAACGTCATCAATCGCGAATATGCGGCGAAGAGTGAACGGCTGAACATCGTTCACCAGCTGCTCCGCGCCCACGCGCTGTTCGAGCGCGATGTGAATTACGTGGTGCAGGAAGGGCAGGTGCTGATCGTCGACGAGTTCACCGGCCGCACGATGCACGGCCGACGGTGGTCGGAAGGATTGCACCAGGCGGTCGAGGCGAAGGAAGGCGTTCAGGTGAAGGGCGAAACCCAAACGCTCGCCACGATCACCATTCAGAACTACTTCCGCCTGTACGAGAAGCTCGCCGGCATGACCGGCACGGCGGCCACCGAAGCCAACGAGTTCATGGACATCTACGGCCTCGACGTCATCGAGGTGCCGACCAACGTCGCCGTGGCCCGCGCCGACGAGCACGACGAGGTCTACCGCTCGACGGAAGAGAAGTACAAGGCGATCCTGGAGCTGATCGACGATTGCCGCTCACGCGGCCAGCCGGTCCTCGTCGGCACGACCTCGGTCGAGAAATCGGAGCGGCTGAGCGGACTGCTCGAACGTCGCGGGATCAAGCACGAGACGCTCAACGCGAAGTTCCACGAGCGGGAGTCGGGCATCGTGGCCCAGGCCGGTCGGACCGCGGCGGTGACGATCGCCACGAAC
>JBJMOA010000029.1:0-4531 GCA_045803975.1 Gemmatimonadaceae bacterium | reverse complement strand
CCCGAGCCTGTAATTGCGGTGGACAGCACCGATAGCCTTTGATCATGATTCACGCACTGACTCGAGCCTTTGTACTTGGCGTGGCCCTGATGCTCAGCGGTTCAGCCGGTTATGCTCAAGATGCGAAGGTCCCCGCAAACGCGAACAGGCCGGCGCTCGAGCGGCAGGTTCGCGAGCGCATGGCGAAACTCGCGCAGGAGCGCATCGGCCTCACCAACGCGCAGATGTCGCAGCTCGAACAATCCAATGCCCGCTTTGCACCGCGTCTCGGGCAGATCGCGGCGCAGGAGCGCGAGTCGCGCCGGCAGCTCCGCGCGGAGATGACGTCGACGGCTCCCAATCAGGAGCGAGTCAGCCTCCTGCTCGACACGTCGCTGCAGTTGCAGAAACAGCGCATTGCGCTCGTCGAGGAGGAGCAGAAGGATCTAGCCAGATTCATGACGCCGGTCCAGCGTGCTCGCTACATAGCACTGCAGCAGCAATTCCGGCGTCGGGCGCAGGAGCTGTCGCGACAAAATGAGTTCGGCCCCAGGGGTGGGCGGCCCGGGATGAAAAAGATCAGGTAAGGGAAACCGGTACTTTTGATTCTTTTAGCCCTCGATGAATGTCGAGGGTTTTTTTAGATTGTTGTTGCGCCCGGGTGGCGGAATCGGTAGACGCACGGGACTCAAAATCCCGCGGCCTTTGGCCTTACGAGTTCGATTCTCGTCCCGGGTACTTTTACCGCTCGCTTGCGGCGAGCGAAGGTCTGCGCCGCGCACGAATCTTCGCGATGGTTTGGCGAGTCAGTCCGCGCACCCTCTCTGGCAGCTCGTCGAAATAGGTATAGAACACCGGCGTTACGTACAGCGTAACTAGCTGCGAGAACGCCAGGCCGCCCACAACCGCGACGCCAAGCGGTCGACGCGCTTCCGCTCCCGCACCTCGACCTAGTGCGATCGGAAGGGTGGCCATCAACGCCGCCATCGTCGTCATCATGATCGGACGGAAACGAACGCTCGCCGCCTGGACGATTGCCTGGGCCGGCGGGATGTGCTCGGTGCGCTCGGCTTCGAGCGCAAAGTCGATCATCATGATGGCGTTTTTCTTCACGATGCCGACGAGGAGGATCAATCCTACGAATCCGTACACGTCGAGCGGCATCCTGAAAATCCAGAGCGCGATCAGCGCGCCGAACGCCGCGAAGGGAAGTCCGGTCAGAATTGTCGCCGGATGAATAAAGCTCTCGTAAAGAATGCCGAGCACCATGTAGATGACGAAGATCGCAAGGATCAGCAGCGCCAACAGTCCCTTCTGACTCGCCTGGAATGCCTGCGCTGTTCCGGAGAACTGCATGGTGATGTCTGAGGACACGATCTGCGATGCGGCGGCTTCGACGGCCGCGGTCGCCTGACCGAGTGCGACGCCAGGTCGCGTGTTGAAGGAGATCGTCACCGACGGAAGCTGGCCGGAGTGGGTGATCGACAGTGGACCGACGTTCTGCGTAAGCGTCGCCACGGCGCTCAATGGAACGAGATCGCCTTTCTCCGAGCGAATGTAGAGCATTCTTAGCGCGTTGATATCCTGCTGAAACTGCGGCAGCAACTCCATCACGACGACGTATTGATTGTTCGGCGTGTAAATCGTCGACACCTGGCGCGACCCGTACGCATCGTAAAGAGCTGTCTCGATCTGTTGCGCGCTCACCCCCAGCGACGATGCGCGGTCGCGGTCGATCGAAACAACGACTTGCGGATTCGCGATCTGGAGATCGCTGGTTACGTCCTGGATCTGCGGGATGTTTCTCATCCGCGTCTCGAGTCGCTTCGCCGCGGTATCGAGCGCCTCGATGTCGGGGCTCTGCAGCGTGAACTGATATTGGCTTTTGGACGAGCGCCCGCCGATTTGAATCGCCGGCGGAACCTGCATGAACACGTTGAGACCGGGAATCCCGGACAGCTTGGGACGCAGCTCGTTGACGATTTCGTCCGCGCTCGGCCGCTGGTCGCGCGGCTTCAGGCTGAGAAAAAGGCGGCCTTGATTGTTGCTCGCGCCGAAACCGCCTCCCACAGAGGACATGAAGCCGGAGAGGTAGGGATTTTGCGCGACGATCGCCGCCGCGATCTGCTGCTTCTTTGCCATCTCCTGGAACGACGTTCCCTGGGCAGCTTCAGTAGTGGCGAGAATCTGTCCATTATCCTGCGTCGGGATGAACCCGGTCGGCACGACCTTGAATAACACGATGGTGCCGACGAGAACCGCGAGAGAAAACATCAACGAAGCAAAGCGGTGCTCCATGACCCAGGCGAGGCTCGACTCGTAGCGCCCCAGGATGCGCTCGTATATCCGCTCGGATGCATTGAACAGGGGACCGTGCTGATGTGACGGCGGCTTGAGAAAGCGGCTCGCGAGCATCGGGGTCAGCGTCAGAGAGACGAACCCTGAGACGAGTATCGCGGTGCCGATGGTCACCGCGAACTCGTGGAAGAGCCTGCCCAGAATACCGCCCATGAACAGCAATGGGATGAACACCGCAGTCAGCGAGATCGTCATCGCCAGAATGGTGAAGGCGACTTCGCTCGATCCCTCGTATGATGCCTTCATGGGATCCTTACCCATCTCCATGTGGCGAACAATGTTCTCCAACATGACGATGGCGTCGTCGACGACGAAGCCGACTGCGAGCGTCAGTGCCATCAGCGAAAGGTTGTCGA
The DNA here is from genome assembly GCA_045803975.1 of Gemmatimonadaceae bacterium. Classification (GTDB taxonomy): domain Bacteria; phylum Gemmatimonadota; class Gemmatimonadetes; order Gemmatimonadales; family Gemmatimonadaceae; genus UBA4720. The sequence goes on along the minus strand of JBJMOA010000029.1, from coordinate 1,838 downwards.
GCGAATATCCGAACAGATACATCACGGCGAACGTGCCGACGAGCGACATCGGCAGCGCCAGGCTGGGAATGATCGTGGCCGAGACATTCCGCAGGAATACGAAGATCACCATGATGACCAGGAACAACGTCAGCATGAGCGTGAACTTCACGTCGTGAACGGATTCCTCGATCGCAACCGATCGGTCATAGAGCGTCTGGATCTGGACCGTCGGCGGAATTTGCGCGCGGAGCCTTTCGACGAGGCTCTTCACGCCCTCGGCGACGGCGACGGTGTTGGTCCCCGGCTGCCGCTGCACTGCGAGAACGATTGCGCGATCGCCGTTGAACCAGCTGGCGACTCTGTTGTTCTCGACGTTATCGAGGACCTGGCCGAGCTCGGCCAGATGTACCGGCGCCCCGTTCCGATATGCTACAACCATCTGGCGAAACTCCGCGGCGTTCTGGAGCTGCCCGTTAGCGCGGATAGTGGAAGCCTTATTGGGACCCCACAGCGTTCCGGTAGGCAGGCTGACGTTCTGTTGGCCGATCGCCGATGCAACCTCGTCGATGCCGATGCCGCGATTGGCGAGCGACGTCGGATCGAGCTGGACACGCACCGCGTACTTCTGCGCGCCGAACACCTGCACCTGTGCGATGCCCGGTACCATTGAGATGCGTTGTGCGAGATAGGTCTCGCCGTACTCGTCGAGATCCGACAGCGGCATAGTCTTGGACGTCAGCGCGAAATAAAGGATCGGCTGGTCAGCTGGGTTCACCTTGCGGTACGACGGCGGCAGAATGCCCAGCGGCAAACTGCGCAGTGTCTGCGATATTGCTGCCTGGACGTCGGCCGCGGCAGCGTCGATGTCACGGTCCAGCGAAAACTGGATCGTGATGCCCGTGTTTCCGAGCCCGCTCGACGATGTCATGTTGTCGATGCCGGCGATGGTTGAGAACTGCTTCTCGAGCGGTGTGGCGACGGCGGCAGCCATCGTCTCCGGGCTCGCTCCTGGCAGATTGGCGTTGACCGAGATGGTTGGGAAGTCCACCGTTGGCAAATCGCTCACCGGAAGCCGCCTATACGCGGCCGCACCGAAAAACAGGATGCCGATCATGACGAGCGCAGTCATGACGGGTCGGCGAATGAAGAGCGCTGTCATCGCAGTACTCCCTTGATTGTCACCTTGGAGCCCGGTATCAGGCGTGACTGTCCATCGACCACAACACGTTCTCCTTCTCGCAAACCGCTGGCGATGACTGCCACCGTATCTACCGTACGCGATACCTGAACCACCGTCTGCTTCGCCGTCAATGTTGTGTCGACGGTGTAGACGTAGGTTCCCTGTTGGCCGGTCATGACGGCGGGGGCCGGCAAGGTGAGTGCGTTCGGATCAACATACAGCTGTAGTGCGACACTCATGTACTGCCCGGGCCAGATCGTTCCTTCGGGATTGCTGAACCTCGCCTTGAGGAGGACCGTGCCCGTAGTGGAGTCGACGTTATTGTCGACGAAGGCAAGCGAACCGTCGATAGGAATCCCCGTTCCCTCCGACGGAGTCGCGCGAACCTGGAGCGCGTTGCCGCTGCGGTAATAGCGCTGAATGTCGGGAAACTGGCTCTGTGGCACTGAAAAGCGAACCAGTATCGGCTGAATCTGGTTGATCACGACGAGCGGCGGATCGCTGTTCGCTTTCACCAGATTTCCCATGCGAACGAGGAGACTGCCGGTTCGCCCAGAGATTGGCGCTCGGATAGTGCAATTGGCCACGTCGAGCGCGGCCTTTTGTACCGTCGCGCGGTCCGCGGCAACGCTTGCGGCCGCTGACACTGCTGCGGCTTCAGCCTGATCGGCTTGCG
>JBJMOA010000028.1:0-15301 GCA_045803975.1 Gemmatimonadaceae bacterium | reverse complement strand
CTTCGCCTGACGGTGCGGTTCGACTTCTCACCGCGCGCTACACCGGGACGCGCGAGCAGCTCGCGGAGCTCGATCTCCTCACCGAAGTCGATGTCTCCGCAGAAGTCGCCATGCTTCGGAACGATGTCGAGGACGCCGCGGCGCTCTTCGAATCGCGTCTCGATGCGCCGCTATCCGTTCACTCCGTCGGTCTCGAGCGCGGATCCAAGTGCACGCAATGCGAGTTCCGCGTCGGCGACGGCGCGGCAAAGGATGGCTTCGCCGAATGCTGGGGCGCGCTCGCCACGCCCAGGCCGCACATGCTCGAGCTCTTCTCGATCGGCACGTGCAAGGCTGCGGACAAAACCGGTCTCGTCGACTGGATGGTGCGCCAGCAGAAGGCGTCGCTGTTCGACATCCCCGAAAACTGCCTCGTCAAAGTCGACGGCAGCATCGGCCCGAACGCCGAGCGGCAGCGGCGGCAGATCGAGTTCACTCGCCGCGGTGAGGTTTTTCTTTCCACCGAGCTGCATGGGAAGATCGAAAGATTGCAGGGTCCGCTGAACTTCATCGACTTCGAGACCTCTCGTCTTGCCTTGCCCTACCATAGAGGAATGCGCCCGTACGGGCTCGTCGCATTCCAATGGAGCTGTCACACCCTTTCTTCGTACGGGAAGAAGCCTGTACACGCGGACTGGTTGAACAACAAGGAAGTGTGGCCCAACAAGTCGTTCGCCGAGTCTCTGCGCTCGGCAATCGGCGACAGTGGACCGGTCCTCACCTGGTCGAACTTCGAGGGAACGACGCTCAAACAGATCATGCCCGAATTCATACGGTTCGGTCACGATGTCCCCGAGCTCGTCGAGTGGATGAAAGACGTGGTCGAGACCCGCATCGTCGACATGCACGAATGGGCTCGGCGTGACTACTACCACCCCGGAATGAAGGGCCGCACATCCATCAAGGTCGTGTTGGACGCTCTCTGGAAATCGGATCCGGCGATGCGCGCGCAGTTCAGCGCGTGGACTGCCTGGCCTGCTGACGACACCAGCGATCCGTACGCATGCCTTCCGCCCGTCGAGATTGCGGGCGTGATGCAGGACGTGCACGAAGGCACCGGGGCAATGCGCGCGTATCAGGAAATGATGTATGGCGCGGAGAAGAACGATCCCGTAACTAGAGCCATGTGGAGCGCAGTGCTACGGCGTTACTGCGAGCTGGACACGATGAGTATGGTGCTCATTCTCGAGCACTGGCGGAGGTGCGTAGGACTATAGCGGTTCCGTACCTTCGCTGAGAATTCCGAGATACTGTTCGTAGGTGTAAACGCGATAGCGCTCACGTCCCGTCACTTCGTTGACGATCTTCAAGTCCTCCAACCGTCGCAGTGACTCGATCACCGTGGGAATAGAAAGTTTGGCCTTTGCCGCGAGTTGGCTTGTAGTCGCCACCGGGCGTTCCTGAAGCGCGTGATGAACCCTCAATGCCGAGCCCGCGGCCCGACGGATCGAACGGATGCGATCACGATCCCCACTCGCAAGTGCGACCAACCTCTGCGCCGTCTTCACCGCACTCCCTGCCGTTTCATTTACTCCGTCGGCGAAAAAGGCAAGCCACTCCTCCCAGTTTCCTTCGGTACGGACGCTATCGAGCAAAGCGTAATACCGGCGACGATGTTTTTTCAGATACAGGCTCAAATAAAGCAGCGGGTCGTCAAGCACGCCTTCGGCGCAAAGGAGCAACGTGATCAGCAATCGTCCGATTCTTCCGTTACCGTCAAGAAAAGGATGAATCGTCTCGAACTGCACATGAGCGAGCGCGGCCTTGATGAGTGTCGGGGTTCGGTCAGGCTTGTCGTGAACCCACCTCTCCAGGTCACTCATGCAATCGGGCACAACGTTCGGTGGCGGGGGAACGAAGACCGTGTCAGAAGGGTCAGCGGAGCCCAGCCAGTTTTGCGTTGTGCGGAATTCTCCAGGGTTTTTTGCGGAGCCCCGACCACGAGACAGCAGCCTTGAGTGCATCTCGCGAATCAAGCGGTTGGAGACCGGAAAGCCTTCCTTGATTCGGCGAAGCCCGTGCTGCATCGCACCAACATAGTTCGAGACTTCGGTAACGTCGTCGAGGGGAACATCGGTCGAAGCCTCCGCCTCGAATAGCAGAAGGTCGGATAAAGACGATTGTGTACCTTCGATCTGAGAGGACAGAACCGCCTCTTTGCGAACGTAGGTATAAAGAAAAAAGGAGGTATCCGGGAGCAGCGTGCTTACGCTGTCGAGCCGCCCGAGGCTCAGAAGGGCAGCGTCGAGACGGTCGCGAAGCTCGGCATTGATTGAAAGCGGCGGGTGCGGCGGAAGCGCTCGGGGAATGAAGGCCCTTACGGCGCGTTGCCCAACGGTGGTGGAAGACACGTAGCGGCCAGTCGCGCCCCGTTTCATCGCATGTTCCTTATTAAGAGTTGTTAAATGCGGCGCCGAGTAATTAAGGATTAGAGCCTATCTTTAAATTAGCATTTTTGGGGACGCGCGGTCAACCGCCTGACCCGCGCCCGCTGACAAAGAAAACGCGCCCTTGCGGGCGCGTTTCTAATCTGGATGGTCAGTACCGCCCTAAAGAATCGTCGTTCCCTGCGTCGCCCATACCTGCCAGCGACCGTCGCGCTTGATGTAGGTATCCGTAAAGCGCACGCGGCGATCGAAGCTCTTGCCCTGCGCATCGCGTCCCACCTCATGGTTCACGCCTGTGACGACCGCCGAGTTTCCTTCGACCCGAACGTTGAGATCGGAGAGGTCGAGCGACTGGAAGCTGACCTTGCTGGACCTGGCGTCGGCCACTGACTGCGCCTTGTTCATGAGGCCGCCGCTGCGACTGCTTATATCGCTGGCGTCGAAGGCGTAGTTATGCTCGAACCACGCCGCATCGTTCGTGCGCGCGGCGTCGTTCCATTCACGCTCCATGTAGGCGAGGACACCCGCGTCGTCCAGCGGCCCGCCGGCGTTGGCGACAACCTGCCAGCGGCCGTTGCTCTTTTCGAGGAAGTGTACGCTGCGATTGTAAAAGGTCTGATCCTTCCCATCGACGCGCGCAGTGACCGTGGTGCGATGGGTGATGACCGCGGTGTTTGGCGTGCATGAGAAGCTGTAAGACCCGTACATCGGTCGCGGAGCGTCCGCCGGATTCGCCCGATTCTGCTCGGCGGCGGCAGCGGCGGCGTCGATCACCTCTTTCTTGCCCTGTGTGCCACCGCCGCCAAAGCCCTGGAAGTCATTGGACACGAAAGTCGCCATCGCCGCGCGATCGCCGCGGTTGGTCGCGTCGCCCCACGAGCGGTCAAACGCCTCGAGCGCTTTCCTGTCTGCGTCGCTGCACTGCGCGAACGCGGGTGCCGCGGCGAATAGCATCAGTGTCGCCGCCATCATGAATCGCTTCATACTGCCCCTTTGAATCGAGTGAGCCTGCAGGTTTGGTTCAGATATGCGAACACCACGACTGACGCCGAGCGATATCCGGCCGGGCGATCGTGGAAAGTCTTACTTGAGCGTCAGCTGCTGGTACGTTCGCGAGCCGAGTGATTCGCGCATCGTGGAGCGATCGGCGAATTGCTGTGAACGTTGATCGGGGGTGCTCGAGAGAGCTTTGTTCACGATCGCATCCGATCGGTCGGCAAGATTGTCGAGCGAGCCCCAGTTCTTGTAGACGACCGTCAGCATGACGTCATGGTCGAGCGCGTTGCGCGTCTCCGAAGTGTAGATCCCGTAATCGAGAATGATTCCCGCCGCCTTCTGCGCTTCGAGATTGGTCTTGTAAGGTCCATCCAGGTAGGCCATGTACTTGTCGAACATGCCCGGCTTCGTTCGGATATAACTCACGGAGATCACCGGGCCTTCGCGGTAAGAGCGCGTCGATGCCTGCGCCCCGGCCGTCTGTACAACGCCGGACGCTCCGGCGATTAGCAGACATGCGACGAGGGATAGCTGACTGATTTTCATGGTGTCTCCAAATAGGTGGGCTACGATCGGCCGCGAACCGCGGCCAGCCCTGATCCATACCTACAATCGTCCCCGCATGATAGGCGCAGGGTTATATGGTGGTGGCAGGGTCACTCTCAGGGGGCTACCGCTCCACAGGCGTTGAGTGACATGCGTCGCGAGGAGCCGCGCTCGATGCGGAGTCCTAACTACTGATCTCGGGCTCGCGGTCCGGGCTTGACCTTCGCCTTCAATTCCTCGAAGAAGTTCTCAACCACGATCAACTCGTCGGGGCCTGGCTTTGACAGGCGAATCATGACGAACCGTCCATCAGGCGCGACATCATAGGTTCGAAATCCGGGGTTGCTCAGGTATTCCGCAGTGGAGAACAACACTCGCTGCTTCCCCACGGTGAAAGTCGCACCCGGTGGCACCGTTGCCTCGACGACATCGCCGCGAACGTTCCTGTAGTACAACTTCCGCCCATCGCGGGACCATGTCGGTTCGGCGCCACCGCTGGTCGAGACTTGCCATTTTGCACTGCCGGTGTTGGGGAACGGTCTTACATACACCTCGTCGTGGCCCGTGCTATTTCGAGCGGCATCCTCATCTGAAACGTACGCCAGCCAGCGGCCATTCGGCGACAGTCTCGGCGTGCGCTGGCCAGAACCACGGCCGCCAGGACTTGCATTGGGAATTTCTACCAATCGCGTTGGCGCGCTGTCGCCATGTGCATGGACTGCAAAGAGGTTGTACACATTTTGATACAGCAGCCATTTGCCATCCCGGGAGTACTCGGCGTCCGTGAGGTACTCGACCTTGCCTAACACCAGCTGCGCCGAAGCCCCACCGTCAATGGGCGCTCTATACAAGTCCCAGCTCTGGCGACCCTTGGACACGAATAGCACAGCGCGTCCATCGGGCGTCCAAGCCGGCCGGTCATGGTAATCGCCGGCCACTGTGAGCTTCGTTGGCGCGCGATTCAACCTTTTTATCCAGATGTGATTATTCGCAGCATCCCTAACTCCGACGGCCAACGCCTTTCCATCCGGAGATGCCGCAACGGAGGTGAACACGCCGCGCCACATCGAGTCAATCGGCGTGGCTGTGCCGGCTCGGTCTACCCACACCAGTTCTGCTTGCGCGCCACGAGACTGCGCGGCCGTGTAGACGAGGGTCCCACTCGATGAGATGGCGAGATCATAAACATTGCGACCAATGCCAAGCCCCTCGGCGAGAGCCACGGGCTCGCCGGTCAGTCTCAGTTTATCCTGATCGAATGGCACACCCATGAGTGTGCCGTCGGCCCTGACGTACAGCAGGTGTCCGGAAGCCGCATAGCGTGGGGACATGCCTTGCAACAGGTTGCGATGAGCGCCGGAGGCAAGGTCCACAACGGCTATCGTGGCTTCGTTGGCGTCGTTTCCCCTCCAAGCAACGTACAGCAGGCTTTTGCAATTGGGCAAAGGTTCGGGCTGGGCGTGCCACCACTCACCGCTCGCGTAATCGGTCACGGTCGCAGGTTTAGCCTCGCCTCCGGTGTCGGGGATGCGCGCGATGCCGTCGCCTGTCAGCCGTCCGTCGAAGTAGATGTACCCACACCCCCAGGCGGCGCCGCCAAGATCAACCAAAGAATCCGTCAGTGTGCTCGGTCTCTCACCGCGCAGCAGCGCTGTTTTGATCGTGCGAGGGGGATGCGTCGCGACGAACCCAATTCGTGATCCGTCCGGGGAGAAAAAAGGGTTGATCGCAGCCTCGGTACCGTTGAGCGAGGTGGCATGGAGCTGATCGCGCTGGCGAAGCCACAATCGATGGTTTACGTCCGCCGAACCAACGTATAGCAGCTGCTTGCCGTCTGGCGAAATCGCAAGTCGGTCCCGCGCGGGAGTCGACATTAGCTCCTGATACGTGGCCGCACTTGCCAGTTCTTCGCCATCCGGCAATGAGATACTGTACCGCACCACTGGCGCACCTGAATCCGATCGCAGCGAAGCTCGCGACCACGCCACCACCGTGTAGGCGAGGGCGAGGACCAGAAACAGAGCGACTGCTGACACGAGCCGCGCTCTTAGAACCGCGAGCGAAACTACTCCGTACAAGATCGTTCTCTTTCCGCGGCGTCCACCTTTTTCATTCAGCGTCGAATCAGATCTCGGCGATACGGCAGACGGATCCTCCACAAGTCGAGCAGACTGAAGTGCTGATTCCTCGTTCTCGTTCGACTCCTTTGCAACGATCGCGGATGCCCTGGTTTCCGCGGTGGTGGCCGCGAGGCTGAGTGCAAGTGCTTCGACCTGTGAATCCGGCTCCATCCCGAGCTCTTGGCGGACCAGCTGCTGATAGAGACGCGCCTGCGTCAATGCTCCCGCGCGATCTCTGGCGGCGGCGAGAGCGAGCATCAATTTCTTGGTTGCGTGCGGAGAAAGCGGGTCGGAGTTGGCGAGCTTCCGCCACCAGGTCACGCTCTGTGAGCGATCACCCGCCGCTGCCGAAGCATTGGCGAGAAGCTCCAGAGTCTTGTGATAATCCTGGCGCAGACGGGTTCGATTGGTATCGATCAACGACTCGAGCTCGCGGCTGTCGCCGAAATGCACGCCGTCGAGAAGGGTTCCCTTGTAGATGCTCGCCGCCCGCGCCCAGTCCTTGGCCGAGATGGCTTCGTCGAAGAGCCAAAGATCTACACCGATGAGTTGTTGGTTGAGTCTGAGATCCTGGGCGGTGGAAACGATGACGTCGTCGCCGAGGCTTTGCCTGATGGCGTAGACGGCCTGATTGAGGGCGTGACCCGCGCGGTCGGGCTCGCTTTCCGGCCAGAGGTATGACTCGATGCGGTGTCGTGAGAGACCTTGCTTACCACCCAAAGCGAGGACTGCAAGGAGTGCCAGCGGTCGCCTTTGTTGTGCGACGAGCGGGACTGCACCCGTCTCAGCCCGCAGAGACAGGGTTCCGAAAAGCTCAACGACCAACATTTTGCCGCCTAGAGCCCTGTGACTGCTACGTGATTCCCTGCTGACTCCGCACTTCTATCATGGGTCCCAGTGCCGCCCAGGTCAACGGGGAACTGTACCTGACGGCAACCCAACCTGATGGAGGTCTATATGAGGTACGGAACAATGACTGTGGCTTTCACGGCATTGGTCGTCGCGGCAGCGTGTGGCGGCAGTGATGCCGTGAGTCCTACTGGGGTCACGAACCCGAATAACCCGGTGTTGAGTACGCGGAGCGGCAATCTGAACACCCAGAAGGATTGCTCGAAGTACTTTGGTCTTGCTGGTGACACTTGCACCATCACCAAGTCGAACCTCACCGAGATCGGGGTTGGCTCGGTAATCAATTATCTGCAGGCGGCGAATTCTGATTTTACCGCAAGCGGCGACGTCATACTCGACGCCGGGGGATCAAACAAAGCGTTCGGCCATTGCACAGTCGAGCGGCTTACGGGCACCGGCGTATGCGTGTTCAATGGAGGGACGGGAAGATTCAGCTTCTTTAGCGCAAGGGTCGACGTCACACCAGTTGGAGGCGTGATCGACGCCTGGGACGGCACCTACAGTTTCAGCCGCTAAACTGAACGCGCATGTGTCGAAAGTCTTTCGCGCATGCGCGCGTCACTTCCGGATGCCGCCGAGGCCGTGTCACGTGCGAGGGCGCGCCACACCATGGTGATGCTGGCGCAAAGCGGTCTTGACCGGCCACAACAAAACCTTTAGCGATAACTGGGCTCGCCGTGCGAGGCCTCACGCCGATCGAGAAGGTCGGTTTCTCCTGGAGAATTCATGCGCCTTGCTTTCCATAGTGCTGGCTACGCCGGTCGAGCAACGCTGTCGTGTGTTGCGCTCACCATTGCCGCGGTGGTGACGAGTTGTTCGAGCTCGACGGATGCTCCTCCGGACCCGTCGACTATCACCTACATCTCGGGCGGAAACCAGACCGTGACGGTCAACTCCAGCGGGTTGACTGACCTTCCGCAGCTCGTCCTCGTACGCGTTGACAGTATGGGAATAGCATTGGCGGGACGCGATATCAGCGTGAGTGTCCACATGAATGGCGCCCCAGGACCGAACGGACCGTCCGCGTTTGTTACCGGCGCTGACGGAATAGCCTCCATGCAGTTGCAGTTGAGCAACATCCACGGGCCAGTCAGCGTCCGTGCGTCCTACACGAAGTGCGTGGACTGGGGCTTGTTCGGGTGCGACAGGTCTGTGGTAATCGCGAGCGTAAGCGTGCCCGGAATCGTAGCACAGTAGGGTGGGCGCAAGGAGCCTTTCCGGCCCTAGGTCAACGCGAACAGGAGACGCTGCGGTCGTACACGTCGGGCCTCGAAGTTAATTGCGTAAGCCCGCTGCCATCCGCTCGCACTACCCAGAGGTGCCCGACGGTCGGCATCTCCGGAATAGTGAACACCAGTCGAGACGCGTCAGGCATCCAGCAGAGTGAGAAATTGCCTGGTCCCGACCACCCTCCTCCACCCTGAACTTGTCCCGCGGCGGGCAGTTCTACACTCGCCACTGTCGTAACATTGGTCGCATCCGCGTTCATGACCCTCAACGCATAATTGCTCACCAGCTCTCCCGCATTGTGCTTCGATGTCGTCTCGATGAAGGCGACCTTCGTCCCGTCGGGCGACCATTCGGCCCCAAACACACTCCCGAAAGTATTCGGATCAGCGCGCGATGCTGCATACGTCGCGACCACCGTACCGTTTGCGATTACCTCGATCTCACTCGACGCGCACGCGTAGGTGATCTTCCCCTGAATAGAAAGTGAGATCCGGCCCGGATCGGCGTACAGATAAGGGCACGCCAGCATTCCATCGGGCCGCGGAGTAAAGTGCGTGAGCTGGGTGAGGTCGCTCGCATTGAGGACGGGCGACTGCGTAAACACGTTTGGGTCTTCGTTCTGCTTTACCACCACCAGCACGAGCTTCGACCCATCCGCGCTCCAGTGCGGTGTTCCTTCCGAAAGAAAGTTCGTCACTCTCACCACGCCGGAACCGTTGGTCGCGGAGACATGCGAATCCCACCCGGTGAGATTCGGAGTGAATCTCATAAATGCGATGTGCTGGCCATCCGGGGACAGAACCGGCCCTTCCGCGCCTTCGTTGTCGAAGAAATGCGAGCTGCTCGATGCGGATGCGTCGATGACGTAAGTCGCCGAGTAGTTGCCCGTCAACGGACCCATACGTTGGAACGCCACTTTCCCTGGACCAAGGAGCGAAAACGGCACAGACTCCAGAGGCGGAACCACTGGGGCTTCCGTGATGGGCCCCCCTGGATGGTCGGAGCCGCAACCGACAAGTAAGGCGAGGCACAGTGTGCATTTGATCGAGTCGGCGCGCATGAGTCTCCCGGAAAGCGTTTTTCCGCCGGTCTGATATATGTGCTTTAGTTTCGGGTCGCCATAGCGCCGAGGCGATAGAGGTCCCACTCCCTCACCGCGCGAGGCGCAGACAGCTTGACTCCACCCCCGGGCACTCGTAATTCCAATCATGTTCCGCAAACCCCGCGACGAAGAGATCGACTCCTTCGGCCTCACCCACCGCGGGCTGGTCCGCCCCAACAACCAGGACCACTTCCTCGTCGGTCAGCTGAGACAGCGGCTCCATATCAAGGAGTCGAGTCTTCCCGATTTCTCCGAGCTGCCGCTCGCGGAAGATCGGCTTGCATCTCTGATGATGGTCGCCGACGGCGTCGGCGGCGGGAAGAAGGGCGAAGAGGCGAGCGAGGTCGCGCTCGAGGCGATCACGAGATACATCACCGAGGGCGTGCGCTGCTACTACAACGCCGAGGCGGGCGACGCGGATTTCACGCAGGCGCTGGAGGCGGCGGCGTTGAGCTGTCACCGAGCAGTTCTCGAGCGCGCCGCGGTTGATCCCGAGTTCACCGGCATGGCGACGACGCTCACTCTCTGGATCGGCGTCTGGCCGTGGTGCTATCTGCTCCAGGTCGGCGACTCGCGCTACTACCAGTTTCGTCAGAACACGCTGGTTCAGGTCTCGCGCGACCAAACGATGGCCCAGGAGCTGATCGACAGCGGCATGTTCGCGGCGGCAGTGAAGAACACACCGATGACCAACATCCTCTCCAGCTCGATCGGTGGACCGCAGACGATGCCCGTCGTCAAACGCCTTCCCAACTCCTGGAACACCGTCCACCTCCTTTGCACCGACGGTCTCACCAAGCACGTCTCCGACGAGCGCATCGCCGAGCGCCTGGGCGAGATGACGTCGGCAAAGGAAGTCTGCGAGCAGTTGCTTCAGGACGCGCTCGATGGCGGCGGCACCGACAACATCACCATCGTCGTCGGTCGGCCGGTTGCAGCGAAGGAGCTTGAAGATCCCGAGGCTATTCCGGAGGCGTCGCCGGCGACTGAAGAACGAGCTCAGTCGGCAGCATAGTTGTCGCCGTGATTATTCATTAGTTCGTGCGAGGGAACGAAAGGGAATCGCGCCGTTACTCAGCGCGCGTAATGCTCCGCCCCCAGAAAGTGCAGCGACACGTAGAGCTCGTCGCCCACCACCCAACTATCGTGCGGCTCCGGCGGAATCTGAAATAGATCTCCCGGCTTGAGCTGGACTTCGCGGCCGTCCCCGAACGACACCGTGTTCCTGCCCGCAAGCACCAACCCAACGTGCCGGACGCTGCAGAGTTTTTGGCCCAGCGCCGGACCCACGTGCTCCGACCACTTCCAGCCCGGCTCGTAGGTCGCCCGGCCGATCGTCAGACCGCCGATATGCACGATCTCGAACTTGCCCTTCACCATCTGCCGCACTTCGTCGGGCGCCTCGAAGCGCTTGAGAACCACGTTGATCACCATTTCACACCTCTTCACCAGAAGGCTGGGCCGGTAGCACAGTATCCTCCCGCGCGAAGTCTATGAATCCACGTTCTGGATCCGCGGCGAGCAACACTACCCCGACCTCGCTCCCCGGTCGAAGTCCCTTCCTGCCACGCACGAGCCTGCCCTCGATTTTATCGGGATCCAGCCTGATCCACGTCGCCTTCTTCGATACGCCAGTCACAACGGCTCTAAATGTCTCCCCAACTCTGTCGCGCAGGCTCAGAGCGGCGGCCCGCTTCCTTTCCTTCCGCTCTTCCTTGGCCGGCTCGATTCCCGCGTCATGCTCGAAATCGATGAAGCCGTGCACGCTGTCGGTGCTGATCAGTTTGACGGGAATCTTCATTCCCACTTTGAGATTCTTGTAGCCGCGAACAACGCGCCCTTCCGCGCTGCCATCGAGCGTGCGCACGAAGGTGCCGTGATCGGTCAGGCCGGTCACCTCCGCATCGAAAGTCTGTCCGATACGCGACCGCAGCTTGTCGGCGGCGATCTTTTTGCGACGGCTGCGCGCCAGGCGACGCGCGGCACCGTCTGATTGGTGCGCGAAATCTATGAACCCACGTGCTGGGTCTGCCGACAGGAGGACGAGCTTGACCGTATCTCCAACGTCCAGCCCCTGACCGCCGCGCACGATCCGACCTTCTACCGGCGGACTAATCACGCGCGCATAAATTCCTTTCGGCGACGACGCCGTGACCACCGCCGCGAAGCTGTCCCCCACACGCTCGGTCAGCATCGTCGCGCCGGCGATCTTGCGCATCGTTCGCTCGACTTTGCGCGCGGCATCCCCACGTTCGGTGCAGCGCTGCGCGATGGCGAACATCTCGTCGTCGTTGTACGGACACGTCTCGCCGAGCGTCACCGCGCGGAGCATCCGCTGCGTCACGAGATCGGCGAAGCGGCGATTGGGCGCCGTCGAATGAACGTACTCGGCGACGCCGAGCCCGAAGTGCCCGGTGTCGCGGCGATCACTGAGCCGCCGCTCGTAGACGTAGACGCCCGGACCGAGCAGTTTCACGATGTTGAGCGAGAGGTCGGCGAAGTGCTCGGGATCAGCGGCGCGCCGGCGGGCAAGAAATTCGCTCAGCGCAATGTTGTCCGGTTTGACGGGAAGTGTTTCACCAACCTCCGCCGCCAGCGCCACGATGCGATCCCATCGCCGCGGCTCCTTTACGACGCGGCGCAGCGACGCCGTCCCGCGATCTAGCAGATACCTCGCCACCGAGCGGTTGGCGGCGACCATGAAGTCTTCGATCATGTCTCGCGCGCGGTTCCGACGCGTGACGGCGAGATCGACCACCTTGCCGTGCGCGACGACGGGCGTGGCTTCGACGCTCTCAAAGTCGAGCGCTCCGGCGACCTCTCGCGCCCGACGCAGTCGCTGCGCCGCTTCATCCTGGAGACGCACTTGCTCCGCGAGCTGCGCCGAGTTGGCGACCGCGGGAGGCGGTGGTGTCTTTCCTTCCAGCCAGGTGCCGACAGCGTCGTAGGTGAGCTTGGCGTAGTTCCGAACGAGAGCGCGGTAAATCTCGGTGTTGGCAAGATCGCCGTTCGCGTCGACGTCGAACTGGACCACGATCGCGAGCCTGTCCTCGCCTTCGTTGAGCGAGCTGAGATTGGTGCTGAGTCGTTCCGGGAGCATCGGGAACGTGACGACTCCCGTGTAGACGGATGTCGTATTATTTGCCGCGTGATCGTCCGCCGCCGAGCCGACGGGGACGAGCGCGTCCACGTCGGCGACGCCGATGCTGACACGAATCGAGTCGTCGCTCAATCGTTCGGCGACTTCGATCTGATCGAGATCCCGCGATTCACGGTTGTCGATCGAAGACCACAGCGCGTCACGCATGTTGCGCACGTCCGGTGGCTGAGGATGGTCCGCCGGCTCATCGAGCGCGCGGACTTCGCGAATCACCGCCGGCGAGAACTCGGGCTCGAAACCGTGCGCTCGCATCGCGGCTTCGGCAGCGCTGCGCAGGGAATCCGCCTGATTTACATCGGTGACTTGCATGCTCGTCAAGATACAGCAAGCCCGACGCACGTCATGCCTTCATTCTCTTCAAGGCGCGCAGTAGCACGACGTCTTCTTCATCCTTCGGCCTGCCGGTTGACTCCTTCGAGCGGATGATGTCGTCGAGAGATGCAACCAGAAATTGGACGCCGAACGCCTTGAATTTCTCCGCATGCTCGGCGAGATCGCTATAACCGTCGGTCCCCGACGGCTCGAACGCGATATCGACACGGCCGGCGCTCGTAACCAGGTTCCACATCCTCGCGCGTCCGAGAGCGCTCGCCGAACAATCGAACGGCAGTCCTTCGGGAACCGACTCCGTGTATACCTTTGCATCGAGCTCGCTGAGCGCCGCCGCCAGATGCTCGAGATTCTGCTTGTCGTGCGCGGGCGTGATGTCCACATCGGCCGTGAATCGGGGAAACCCGTGCATCCGGGCGGCCAGTGCACCAATCATCACGAATTTGACTCGATGACTGCTCAGCGCTTTCATCACCCGTTCAGGGTCGAGTGGCGCGACGTCAGACACGCCGAGCTTCCGCAAGGAATCGACTGACTTGTGCCACCTCACGCAGACGCTGCTCCGGCGAGAGCGCAAGAATACGCGGGACGTCGTCGAGCAGTTGGGGATCGACCTCGACCCGCCTCAGCGTTGTCGAGAGCGCAAATCCGGCGGCCTTGAGCAAGCGTGTGAGCGTCGAGAGCGACGGGCTCGTTTCGCCGAGCTCGATCCGGGCAACGACAGACTGGGCAGTGCGCGCTTTTTTGGCTAGCTGTCGCTGGGTGAGACGCGACCGCTCACGCGCACTTTGCAGGAGCTCGGCTGCGGCCGATGATTTCGACATGCATAATGATAGCTAATTAGCTATCAAAGTCAAGCACGCGGAAATTGGTCTCGCGCTGAGCCCACCAGTGCCCCAAATCGGGACTCGCCGGATGGCCCACCGAATGCATTTCCACTGATCCCAAAGGAGCTGGAATGCGCTCGGTCGAGTCGAAAGTACAGGATGATTGTCCGCTGGCAGGGGTTTTGTCCGAGAGACTGAGACGAGCCAGGCACGATCTCACGTCACAGTGGCTGGAGCGGATCGCCAGCCGGGTATCGCTCGACCCCAATCGTGTGTTCCCAACGAATGAGCTGCTCGATCACGTACCGCTGCTGATCGACGGCGTGGCTGATTACGTGAAGAATCCGGCTGCCGAGATCGCCATCGACATGCCCGTGGTCGCCAAGGCAATGGAGCTCGGCGAGCTCCGCCACAAACAGGGCTTCGACGCCTATGAGATCCTCAAGGAGTACGAGTTCCTCGGCGGGATTTTGTTCGAGTTCTTCACCACGACGGTCGAGAGCGTCGACGAGCCGTGCGAGAAGAGCGAGCTGATGGCGTGCGGAGCGCGTCTCTACCGCGCGGTGACGATCATCCAGCAGACGACGATGACGCACTTCCTGTTGCTCGCTGACAAGCACGTCGCCGAGCGCGAGGAGCGTCTCCGCGCGTTCAACAGAGTGATCTCACACGAGATCAAGAACCGCGTCGGCGCGATACTAGGCGCCAGCAGCGTCCTGAACGAGCTCGAGGAGATACCCGCGCACAGGCGTGCGGAGCTCGAAGAAATCGTCCTCAGAAACGCCAGAGAGATGCGACACACGGTGGAGAACGTTCTGATTTTGTCGAGGACCGATGGAGAGGATCCGCGCCAGCACAGAAACGTGAAGCTCACCGAGGCGGTGGGCGAAGCGGTTCGTCAGGTGCGCGAAGCGGCGCAGGCCGCGAAGATAGACGTCCGCATCGTCCCTGGAATGCCGGACATCGAGGTGAGCGCCGCCGTGATCGAGCTTTCCGTCAAAAATTATCTCTCCAACGCGATCAAGTACGCCGATCGCGCAAAGTCTCTGAAATTCGTCGAGATCTCGGGCACGGAGGAGCAGACGGATGACGGACTGCGACGCGTAGTGGTGCGCGTTCGCGACAACGGCATCGGCGTGCCGGCCGACAAGCGCGACAAGTTATTCGAGCGCTTCTTCCGCGCCCACGAGGGCATGACGTCGATCGAAGGAACGGGCCTCGGGCTCAACATCGTTCGCGAGGCTGCCGAATCGCTCGGCGGCAGCGCGTGGGCCGAGTATCCGGATGATGGCGGGTCGATCTTCGCCATCGCATTACCGCTTAGACGGAAGACGGAGAATTCCCCGGATCGGCGGCAGTCGGAGACTGCTCAAGGGGCCGGCTAGATCTCGGCGGGCGGACTAGCATCCACTGATAACAATGTTGACAGCCTGAACTACAACTACAACTGAACGGGTGCGAGGTGTGAGCTACTACCTGGCGAGTGACGGGTTCTCGACGTCGTGACGGCTCTTCTCGCGTTCGAAGCACAAGCTGCCTACCGCGCTCCGTCCGGTCCCGGCGTAGTGAACCCGCAACTCACCAGGGTTCTGCTCACACCCGGCACCCGTTCAGTTGTAGTTCAAAAGCTTTGCGCTACGGATGCCAGTTTACTC
>JBJMOA010000027.1:0-20149 GCA_045803975.1 Gemmatimonadaceae bacterium | reverse complement strand
GGCGCGAACCAATCGACGCAATTCCCGTAATTCGACCACGACGCTTTCGTGTCGGTCTTGTCGGTGGCGCCGATCGTCATTGCGTTCGGCACGCGGGCTGGAGAGTACTTGCATGCGTCCTGCGCTCGGCCGATAAAGTTGCCGTTGCCCGCCGCGACGGCGGACGCAACGCCATCGTCAATCATGCGATTGACGGCGGCGTCGACAGTGCTGCTGGCCCCACCACCGAGCGACATGTTCGACACGGCGGGAGTACCGGACGCGTGGTCTCCGACCACCCAATCGATGCCGGCAACCACGCCGCTCCAGGATCCCGACCCACCGCAGTCGAGAACTCGAACTGCAACCAGCGCCACGCCCTTTGCGACTCCCCAGTTTTTTCCGCCCACCGTTCCCGACACGTGTGTGCCGTGACCATTGCAATCGATTGCGCTGCCGTTGACCGTTACTTCGTCGACTCCCTTCCGCGCACGGCCCTCGAAATCAGGGTTGTTGTAATCGATGCCGGTGTCGATGATGTACGCGGTGACTCCGGAACCCGTCGCGGTGTAGGTGTAGCTCCCGCTCAACGGAAGCGCGCGCTGATCGATGCGGTCCAGGCCCCACGTGGCTCCAGACTGCGTCGTCACTGCGCGGGCGATGCCATCCGGCTCGATCCGCAGCACCCGCGCGTCACGCATCAGGCCGGACCGTGCCGCATCGGAGATAACTCCGGCGAAGCCCGTAAGCGCGTGAGTGTAGGTGAAATCAGGACGTACTCCGTGCTCGGATGCGACGCTCTCCGGGTTGGCGTCATCGCGAAGCGTGATCATAAAGCGGCCGGGGAGAACTTCCGCGTTCGCGGACACTGACAACTTCGGATCCGCGGCGAGCGTAGGGCGCGTCGGATTCGAGACGTCGGAGCACGCGGAGAGTCCCGCGGCTGCGGTAATCAGTAGAGCCAACTGCTTCTTCATTCGATGATTCTCCCTTCGGATGGTGAAGTTGGACAGCCGGTAGCGGGCGGGCCGCCGGGCCGTCTACCCTACAAACATCTGGTTTCGCGCGCAATAGGCGCGCTCGGGAAGCAGGTCGGTATATTCGGCCGAACGATCCATCCCCTAGCCCGTTCTCACGTCATGCACCGCACTTTTCTACCTGGCACTCTGCTCGCACCTGTCCTCCTGGTTCTCGCCTCCACACCGGCCATGACTCAGGCCACGTCAGCCTCCTCCATTGCGATTATCAACGGGCGTGTCTGGACAGGCGATCCCAGCCGCCCCTGGGCAGAAGCGGTGTCGATCGCCGGCGATCGCATTGTCGTTGTCGGGAGCAACTCCGATATCCGTAGCCGCAAGCCTGCGGCAGACTCGCGGGTGATCGACGCCCACGGCGGAATGGTCGTCCCCGGATTCATCGATTCGCACGTGCACTTCCTATCGGGCGGGATGAATCTCGCTTCCGTTCAGCTACGTGACGCGCGCACAAAGGCAGAATTTGTCGCGCGAATAAAAGCGTTCGCTGCAACGGTGCCCGCGGGAACATGGATCACCGGCGGCGATTGGGATCACCAGAATTGGGGCGGGGAGCTTCCGCAGCGGTCGTGGATCGACTCGGTGACCCAAAACAATCCAGTCTGGATCAACCGTCTTGACGGACACATGGCCCTCGCCAACAGCGCGGCCATGCGCGCGGCGAAAATGCCGATGACAGGCGGAGACATCGCCGGCGGAACGATCGTTCGCGACGAACTGGGCGCGCCCACTGGAATTTTCAAGGATAACGCGCAGTCGCTAATCGATCCGAGCGTACCGGATGCAACGCCCGCGATGCTCGATCGCGCTCTCGACGCGGCCATGACCTACGTCGCGGAGCGCGGCGTCACCTCGGTGACCCACATGGGAAGCTGGTCCGATCTTGCGGTTTTCGAGCGTGCGCACAAATCCGGAAGACTTCGCACGCGGATTTATGCTGCCGTTCCGCTAGCGACGTGGGCACGCCTTCGCGATACAGTCGCGTCTCGCGGATACGGCGACTCCTGGCTCCGCATCGGTGCCCTGAAAGGTTTTGTCGATGGGTCCCTGGGCTCGCACACCGCCGCGATGATGCAGCCGTTCAGCGATGCGCCTGCCGACAGCGGCCTGGTCGTAAACACGCCCGGTGATCTTTATTCGTGGACCTCGAATGCGGACAAAGCGAATCTGCATGTCATGGTTCACGCGATTGGGGACCGCGCGATCAATCTTCAGCTCGACATCTTCGACCGTGTTGCGCGAGAGAATGGCGCACGCGATCGACGGTTCAGAATCGAGCACGCTCAGCACATCGCGCCGTCTGACATTCCCCGTTTCGCGCAGCTCGGCGTCATTCCGAGCATGCAGCCTTATCACGCGATCGACGATGGGAGATGGGCGGAGACGGTAATTGGGCCGGAGCGCGCGAGAACGACTTACGCGTTTCGCTCGCTGAAGGACACCGGTGCCCGCCTCGCTTTTGGCAGCGATTGGTTCGTGGCGCCACCAACCCCGCTGGAGGGGATTTACGCCGCGGTTACCAGGCGTACGCTCGACGACAGACACCCCGACGGCTGGGTTCCGGCGGAGAAAATCAGCGTCGAGGATGCGATGAAAGCCTACACCAGTGGCGGCGCTTACGCATCATTTCAGGAGGCTGAGAAGGGCATTCTCGCCCCGGGCAAGCTCGCCGACATAGTCATCATCGATCATGATTTGACGCGCATCGCCCCCGATGCGATCCGCAACGCCCGCATCGAGTACACGATCGTCGGCGGACGAGTCGTATTCGATCGCAGCGCCTCACAACGATAGCAAGAGGTTACACGATGGCTGCAAAAGACAAAGTCAGTTTTTACCGTTGGGATTCGATGAAAAAGGAGCGCGTGTCCGATATGCTCGAGCGCCGGTTGATCACCGGCGACCGAATGATGCTCGCGCACGTCTACCTGAAGAAAGGATGCATCGTGCCGAAACACTCTCATGAGAACGAGCAGCTCACCTACATCCTCGAGGGCGCGCTGAAATTCTGGATCGGCGACGACGCAGCCGAGGAAATCACTGTCAGCGCCGGCGAGGTATTGCTGATTCCCTCCAACGTTCCGCACAAAGCGGAAGCACTCGAAGAGACGCTCGACATCGATGTCTTCAGTCCGCCACGACAGGACTGGCTTGAAAAGAAAGACGACTACCTGAGGCGCTGACTTTGGACCTGGGGCTTCGCGGCAAGGTCGCGCTCGTCTCGGCGAGCAGCAAAGGGCTCGGGCGCGCCATCGCCGAGGAGCTGGCGGTCGAGGGGGCGCACCTCGTCATCTGCGCGCGCGGTGCCGACACGCTGCGCGAAACCGCTGAATCGATGCGACGCAAAGGTGTCACGGTAGTGGATGTTGCCGCCGACGTCTCCGAGCCATCTGGAATCGATCTCGTTGCGAATACCGCGCTGCAAAAGTTTGGGAAAGTCGACATCCTGGTGACGAACTCGGGCGGGCCTCCCAGCGGATCGTTCGACACGTTCACCCCGCAGGCGTGGGAGGCAGCGAGTCGGCTCCTGCTAATGAGTGCGGTGGGACTTGCGCGCGCAGTTCTTCCAGCGATGAAGGAGCAGCGGTGGGGACGCATTCTGAACGTGACTTCAATCGCCGTGAAGCAGCCGATCGATGGACTGATGCTCTCGAACAGCCTTCGCGCCGCGGTTACTGGCTTTGCGCGCACTCTTGCCAACGAAGTGGCGCCATTCAACGTCACAGTCAACAACATCATGCCTGGATACACGCGCACGGATCGCGTCGAGCAGCTCGCTCGCTCAACGAGTGAGAAGTCGGGCGGGTCGACGGCGGACGCGTTCGCCAAATGGGAACGCGAAATCCCGATGCGCAGACTTGGCGAGCCGCGCGAATTTGCGGCGCTCGCTGCGTTTCTCGCTTCAGAGCGCGCGAGCTATATCACGGGCGCGTCGATCGCCGTCGACGGAGGCTGGATAAGATCGATTTTGTGAGCGGCTGCCCTCACTCTGTTGCCAGCGAGACCGTCGGTAAACGGCGCGCGCCCGGCGCCGCTTGCCGGACCGCCGGCGCACCAGTCCCGGCGACGTCCACGCCGACGCCGTGATTCTCTTAGATCGACTGTGAGAGAAACGGCGCGCCGCGCTCTCTGTACAGTACTGATTCCAGAATTACGCCGGCGGTGTTGAGACTCGCGATCCCCGTCGGCGTCAGCGACCCCTCATAGACTCCGGCGCCCCACCCATGCCCGGGGATCGCCGCGGGCTGGACAGTAGTGAACGCCGTAAGAGTGTAGTCCGTTGGAAAGAGCGCCCGCCAGGCGAACGCGGCCTTGGAGCTCACCCAGCGCGGCTCGTCGACAAATGAACCGTTGTCTGGCCCTTCGACCGCAAACGTCTTTCCTTGATCGTACACGCTGTAGTAATAGAAGTAGTAGGGCGGCTCGGGCATCGCGTCTTCGGACACCATTGTGACGATGCCCGTCTGATCGTGGCGCGCTTGCTGTACGTCGAGCAACGCTTCTGCCTGATCGCGGAGGGCGTCCGCGTACCATCCCGTCTCCAGGCCCATCATAATGTACGGCTCGCTGAGCAGGCGGGACGTTCCTCGCCTATCGACCCACACTTTCACGCCCAGAATGTCCACCGGTTGGGCGTTCGCCGTCGCGTCGAGCGAGGACGATGCGCGGTGCGACCACAACGCGAATCCGGACGCGGCGTACTGCTCGTAACCGAGCCCGGTTTCCGCGTATCCAACTCGCGCGCCGGTGTTGGCGTCAAGCTCCATCGCGCGGAGAGTACCACCACTGATCAAGCGCGAGTAATTGAGGCGGTTCACGATTGCCGCCGCCTGACTGGAATACTGAGGCTGATTCACCGCCAATATCCGCAGCCACACCAGCAGCCTGCCGATGTCGGTGTCCGACCAACCGTATCCTGTGGCCGAGGGGCTGTCGTCGCGTCCCACCATCTGTCCCGTCTCGGAATCGTAGAACTTGTTGAATCCGGCGCCGTCGAACAGCGGCATCGTCTTGAGGGTCGCGAGAATTTTGGTGATCCGACCGTCGTAGTCCGCGTCGTCGATGATGCCCAACTCATGGGCCGAGTACACCGCCGCGATGTTACTGGCTATGTCCCAGACAGTGACGAACTGATAGTCTTCGTGCGCTTTGGCGAGGCCGGTTGACGGTTGAGTGTTGTTCTCGATGAAGGCCCACGCTGTTCGCGCCGCGTCGGAGAAGAGTTCATCCTCGGATTTCTGCGTGGGTCCGGTGGCGTCGCTCCCGCAAGCGACCGCGCACGCCGTGAGAGCGATTGCAGTGAAGTTTCGAATTGTCATTCTTGAACGTCGGTTTGGCTCGCTGAGCGATAAACGCTAGTTTTGGGCCAATCGAAAGGAAGCCGACGCGTTCCCCGTGAAGGCCGTCCTGTGTTGCCCCGACCAACCAATCCATCCTTAGCGCTGTCTAAGAGGCGTCGATTGCGAAAGCGGCAAGCCTCCCTCACCCGTCCCATTAGTCATGAAGCCTCTCTGTCTATCAGCGTTCTTCGCCGCGGTTTTGTCCGTCGCTGCTTCCGCCGTCCTCGCGCAGAGTCCCACGTACCCCCCGCCGGCCGGGCCATCAACCCCGCAGACCTCAGCCAAACCGGCAAGCGCTAGCGGGCTCCGCGTAATGCGCGCCGTTCGCGCGACGGGCAAAATCAATGTGGACGGCAAGCTGAATGAGGCGGCTTGGGTGAACGCCGTCCCGTCGGGCGATTTCACCCAGAGCTATCCCAAGATCGGCGCACCGCCGACCGATCCGACCGAGGTTCGAGTCCTCTACGACGACGACGCACTCTACGTCGGAGTGAGAATGTTCGATGCCCACCCCGACTCGATCGCCGCACAACTGGCTCGCCGCGACATCTCGGGGATCTACTCCGACTGGCTTCACGTCATCGTCGATTCGTACCATGACCGGCGCACGGCCTACAGGTTCTCTGTCAACCCGCGCGGCGTTCAGAAAGACGTCCTCACCTACGACGACAGCCGCGAAGACCTGAATTGGGATGCGGTGTG
Organism: Gemmatimonadaceae bacterium; assembly: GCA_045803975.1. Taxonomy (GTDB): domain Bacteria; phylum Gemmatimonadota; class Gemmatimonadetes; order Gemmatimonadales; family Gemmatimonadaceae; genus UBA4720. The sequence goes on along the minus strand of JBJMOA010000027.1, from coordinate 14,094 downwards.
GGAAGTGGGAACGACCATCGATTCAGCGGGATGGGTCGCGGAGTACCGTATTCCATTTTCACAGCTTCGGTTCGGATCCGCGCCGAAAGGTGTCGAGCGGGTATGGGGCATCCATGTCATGCGCGACGTCGCACGTCGGAACGAGCGTGATAGCTGGTCCCCGTGGAAGCAGACTGATCCTGGATTCGTCTCGTTCGAGGGTGACCTTACCGGCATCGTCGACATCCCGACACCACGCCGCTTCGAGTTGATGCCGTATGCGAGTACCAAGCTCACGCGCGCTCCCGGGGACCGGGCAAATCCATTCTACCGCGCGAATGACGCGAAGCCATCCGCCGGCGCGGATCTCAAGTACGGGCTGGCGAGTGGGTTGACCCTGACAGCGACGGTAAACCCCGATTTCGGTCAGGTCGAGGTCGATCCGGCGGTCGTCAATCTGTCGGCGTTCGAAACGTTTTTCCCCGAGAAGCGGCCGTTCTTCGTCGAGGGCGCAAACATCTTCAACATTGGCTCGATCAACGGCGGACCGGGCTACGGAAATCAGCAGATCTTTTACTCGCGCCGAATTGGGCGATCACCACAGCGGTTCGTGAACGGACAGTTCGTCGACGCACCCGATGCGACGACGATCATCGGCGCCGGGAAAGTCACGGGAAAAGTCGGCCCGTGGACCGTTGGACTGCTCAACGCGCTGACGGCAAAGGAAGAAGCCCGCGTAGTCGATGCATCGAACGTCGAGATTACAACTCCCGTCGAGCCACTCACGAATTATTTCGCCGGACGCCTGCGGCGTGATTTCCGGGGCGGCAACACGATCTTGAATCTGGGTGGGACCGCCGTGAATCGCGATTTGAGCGATACGGCATTCAAGAATCTCCTTCGATCGAGCGCGGACGTCGGCAGCGTCGATTTCGAGCACCGCTGGGCCAACCGGGTGTGGACGCTGACCGGCGCCTTCTCCCGATCACTCGTTCAGGGATCGAGGCAGGTAATTCAAAACGCACAACAATCGAGCGCTCGCTATTACCAGCGTCCCGATGCCGACTACCTGGAGGTCGATCCGGCCGCGAATTCTCTCGACGGATCATCCATGAAGCTTGGTCTCAACAAGGCGGGCACCTGGTCGACATCAGCGACAGCCAAGGCGATCAGCCCGGGGTTCGAGGTCAACGACCTCGGCTTCATGGGCCGCGTCGACTACCGCAATCTTGGGTGGAGCGGTTCGTACAACAACCAGGAACCCGGAAAACTTTTCCGCAGCTACAATCTGTACGTCGGGACGAATCACGCCTGGAATTACGGCGGTGACAAAATCTGGACGAGCTACTTCAATCAGGTTTCGCTGAACCTCACCAACCTCTGGTCTATCTATGGCGGCGGGGAGTACGACCCGAGCGCCATCGATGATCGCCTGACGCGTGGCGGACCCCGCGGCCGTCAACCCACTCAATGGGGGTTATGGACCGAAATCGACAGTGATCAGCGAAGGTCGCTCTCCTACTCGCTGTTCGGTCAGTACTACGGCGACGAGGCTCAAGGTTACTCAAAGGACTTAAATGTTGGCTTCACACTCAGACCGAGCTCGTCCGTACGGGTGACGTTTTCGCCGGGAGTCTCGCTGCTGCACAACACCATCCAGTTCGTTCGCAGCACAGGTGACCCGCTCGCGACCACTACATATGGCCGCCGCTACGTGCTGTCCGATCTGTACCAGACCACACTGTCGGCGACGACACGTGTTGAATGGACGCTGTCACCTCTCCTGTCGTTCCAGCTTTATGCACAGCCGTTCGCATCGGCGGGACGCTTCAAGAACTTCAAGGAGCTCCTGACGCCTGGAAGCCAGGACTACGCACTATATGGCCAGGACAATGGCAGCACGATCACCCCGGTTGCCGATGCGACCGGAAATATCCAATCCTACACCGTCGATCCGGACGGCCCGGGTGCCGCACCCACGTTTTCGATCAGCAATCCGGATTTCCGAACGCACTCGCTGCGCGGCAACGCTGTCGTGCGGTGGGAGTATCGGCCCGGCTCGGCACTCTTCTTCGTGTGGCAGCAGCAGCGTGAGGATTTCCTGCCTTTCGAGGGCGATTTCCGCACCGGTCGCGAGACGCGCCAGATATTCGGACGGCCGAGTAACGTGTTCCTTGTGAAGGCGACGTACTGGTTCGCGCGGTGACGTAGGAGAACAATCGGAGCGCCCAAGCCCGCAGCAAAAGGGACGAGCGTTTCCCTCATCCCATCGTTTTTACGGCAACTGCCTGCTAGGCGCTGACCGCTTTTGTCGCTAACAGCTGACCGCTGCCTACGACGGGACAGATCGCGGCAGCTAATCACTGTTCCGAGAGCCGGTCGATCAATCCGTGCAGCATTCTCTTAATGTCAATCACCTGCTTAAGGATGACACTGTAGTCACCTTCTGAGATTGCACCTACATCTCTTGCCAATGTGATGTGGTACTCCAGTTCACAGGCCGAGCCGAGCGCGTAGCCCAGATACCGGGCGAAGTCGCGGTCCGTCTTTTTCCCACGCCCTTCTACGATGTTCGTCGGAATAGACATGGCCGCGCGATTCATCTGACCTCGCAATGAACGATGTGGTGCGTCTCGTATCGCGGCCGCAACTCGGTCCGCATTCAACGCTAAAGCGTGGGCCTTTTTCCACACGCGTAGCTTCTTGAAATCAGCCATGCCAGGAAAATGCGAGCGCTATCGCGGTCCACACCATCGTTTGACGGCGAGCAGAGTAATTTCTTTCCGTGTCGGAGATCTGTCTCGGCGTTTGCAGCGGTAAGCGGTCAGCGATAAAAGCGGTCAGCGCCCAGCAGGCAGCTGCCTTTGATCCGTCGACGCGCCCGATATATTTCCAGCTAGGGGAACGCGAGGAAGAGAATGCCAATCGACGAAAAACCTAGCCGCAACGAGGACGAGTATTTCGCCAAGCAGAATCTCGAGATCATCCACGAGATGCGAAAAAAACTCGACGCCGAGCGAATACAGTCCGAGCGCAAAGCTCATCACAACAAGTGTCCGCGGTGCGGCGCCGACCTTACGGAGCGCCACGCCGAGGCAGTCAAGATCGATGAGTGCCCCGAGTGCGAGGGAATCTGGCTGGATAAGGGCGAGCTGGAGCAGCTGCGCCGCGTCAACACTGCACGCGGCGTGTCCGGCGGCGTACTCGGTTCGCTCTTCCGGCGTCGATAATGCCACGCCCTAAAGAAGCCTCGCTCGATGAGAGCGGGGCTTTTTTTTCGACGCCTGACTAGGCACATATTCCTGCATGGCGGATCGCGTAATCAGGGCAGTCATACAGGCGGGAGTCATTCTCGTCATCATCGTTGCACTGCCGTACAAACTCTTCGAGCTCGATCGCTACTTCGTGCCGAAGGAGCTCGTTCTCCACGTCGCGGCGCTCATCATTGCGATCGTGCTGGTCGCACGACGGCGATCCCTGTCATTCGACCTCGTCGATGGTCTCCTCGCTCTCTTTCTATTGTGGAGCGTCGCGTCGGCGTTTTTCGCCACCAACTATTGGCTCGCGCAACGCTCGGTCGGCATCAGCGTCTCCGGCGCGATCATTTTCTGGGGAGCCAGGTCAGTGGCGGCGCGGGGCTCTTATCGCCCCATCCTCATCGCGGGCGCAATTGCCGCGGTCTGCGCGGCGATCTTCTGCCTGGCGCAGGCGTATGGTGTCGAAACCGATTACTTCAGTACCAACCGGTCGCCGGGCGGCACGTTCGGCAACCGTAACTTTGTCGCCCATATCGCGGTCATCGGCTTACCTGCGCTCGTATGGTGTACCGTAACCGCCCGCCAACCTTCAGGCGCACTCCTCGGGTCACTCGGCGGTGCGGTGACTGCGGCGGCGCTGGTGCTGTCACGATCGCGGGCTGCCTGGCTCGCGGTCGCCGCGTCCGTCGTCGTGCTGTTCATTCCGATGATTGCTTCGCGACGATACTGGCGCGGCGTAAATGTCGGTGGACGATTTGCCCGCCTGACGCTTGCCGCGGCAATCGGCGGAATGGTCGCAATCGTCCTTCCGAACAGTCTCAACTGGAACAGCGATTCGCCCTACCTCGATACCGCGCGCAACATGGTCGACTACACGAAGGGGAGTGGCCGTGGCCGCGTCGCTCAGTACAGAAACTCGCTGCACATGGCTACGGCGAACCCGGTATTCGGAGTCGGGCCCGGCAACTGGGCGGTGGAGTACGTTCGCTTCGCTCCATCCGGCGATCGTTCTCTTACGGACGACGGCATGACCGCCAATCCATGGCCGAGTAGCGATTGGGTCGCGTATATGTCCGAGCGCGGATTCATTCCAACGTTGGCTCTCGCCGGCGCGTTCGTCACACTTTTCTTTGGCGCGCTCAGACGGTGGAGTGAGTTGGAAAATCCGGACGCTGTCCTCGCGCAATGCGTGCTCGCCGGGACGGTAGTCGCGACGATGGTGGTGAGCGCATTCGACGTGGTCCTCGTTCTGGCTGCTCCGTCATTTCTCGCGTGGAGCATTCTGGGCGCGACCAGCGGCATCAGACGCAGCGCCAGAGAGGTGATAGTGTCCCCGCGCGCGCTTGGCGTTGCCGCCGTGCTGCTGGTGTTGTTATCGATGGTCTCGGCGGTGCGCAGCACTACGCAGACGATCGCAATGGCATCGGTCGCGCGTGGAGGCTTGACCTCGGGGTGGGTGACGGGCGCGATGTGGGATCCGGGCAGCTATCGCATCAACCTGCGTGTGGCACAGTTGTACTCGCGACGCGGGCGCTGTTCGATGGCGCGGAGCTATGCGCGTCAGGCCGTGTCACTCTTTCCGCATTCTCCCGAGGCGAAGCGCATCGCCCGCAATTGCGACTGACGATACGTGTGCTAAGTTGCCCGATCTTTCTGGAGTGACTCCCGCCATTTCCGACTTTTCGTATTCCGGTACCGAGCTGGACGCGGTCGCCGAAGCCACCAACTATTACCGCTGGATCATCGATTCCTTTTCCGACGCGCTGGGGAAACGAATCGTTGAGGCCGGCGCGGGAATCGGTACGGTTTCAGAGCTCCTGCTGGAAAGCGCGTCGCCTCGCGAGATGCTTCTTGTCGAGCCGGCGGAAAACAACATCCCCGCGCTCCATCAGAAGTTCGATGGCGACGCGCGCGTCAGAATCCATCACGGGTACCTCGAGGATATCGACAAGAGCGTTACAGCCGACACAGTGATCGCGGTGAACGTTCTGGAGCACGTCGAGCGCGATGCGGAATTTCTAAAGGCAGCGCACACCACACTCGTGCCGGGTGGAGCGCTGCTCCTTCTTGTCCCCGCCGTGCCGGCGATTTACGGCTCTCTCGACAAGGCGTTCGATCATTATCGCCGTTACACGCGGCCGAGGCTGCAGGAGCGGCTACTGTCGGCGGGCTTCGAGATCGAAACCCTTCACTATCTCAACTTCCTTGGTGTCGCCGCGTGGTTCGCCGCCGGTCGCATCATGCATCGGACCACGCTCGGTCGCGCGCAGGTACGGTTCTACGACCGATTCGTCATTCCGTGGCTGCGATCGATCGAATCGCGCGTTCGTCCGCCGATTGGACAAAGTCTGCTCGCAATCGCCCGCAAGCCGCCAACATCTCGCTCATTATTGCGAGACAGATAACGCATCTCGCTAAGATGGTCGGCCCTTAGTTGACTCGGGTACGGCCGGGGCAACGCGGTTTGCCAAGCCAGGCGGCGCTTGCGACTCAGATAGCAGCTTCGTTACGAATCGTTGGCCCTCGGACACACGCTCGATCTCGATCGCAATCGCGTCCATGCCGTGCTCCAGCCTCTCGAGTCGTTGTGCGGATTCGCTCCCCATCGATGAAGGAAGACCGCGTGGCGAGCGCTTCCAGCGACGCCGCGCGAAGAAGAGCACGACGGACATGAAAAGGAGGACGGAGAAGCCGCCAGCCATTAGACCGTCCTCGAAATGATCCCCGCCAGCGTTCCGACTCTCCGCGCTTCCAATCAATTCTGCTGGCGCCGATGAGATCGCGCGACCCGTAGTGGCGAGATCCGTTTCCATCTGAAGGATCCGCTGATCGAGGACGCGAAGCCTATCCTCGAGTCCGGCTCGGGTCGAAGCGTCGCGGGTGTTGCGGATTTCCTCAGCGAGAGAGCGCCGACGCGAAGCGACGTTCGTAAGCTGCTCAGAGAGCTCTTGTCGCTGCGACCGCAGCTCTTCGATCTCGCTCCTTGTTCTCGGGATTGTAAGCGTCCGGGTCTGTCCGTCGGGGCCGACTGTGGTGATGGCTTGAGGCGACGCCGGCGCCAGAACGGGGACTGGAGCCGGAGAAGGCGCTGGAGTCTGCGACGGATTTGGGTTTTGCTGTTGGGTTTGTACGTGCATGGGTTTCATACGTTGTGATCTACCAGGAGGTTACAAAGCGACCCACGCATGCGGGAAGGAAAAGGCCCCACCGCCGCGAGTGACGATGGGGCCAGGATAGCCAAGTCGGGGCGACTGGATTTGAACCAGCGACCTCCTGCTCCCGAAGCAGGCGCGCTACCGGGCTACGCTACGCCCCGAAATGAACAAACTCCCCGCGCTTCAGGGAGACTGACACATCATAACATGGCCAGGGTGTGGGCGGGAGGCCGACTTCAGCATTGCGATTCGCACTCTGCGATGCGTTTTGCAATTCGCCAAAAACGCGCCTTCGATGGCAGATTTGTGATATACCTAAGTCGTGCTGTATCAATAACTTAGGTTTGCTTTTCGGGGTCGAAAATACCTCCATTTTCGGGGTTGCGATTGCGCGAAGGATCGCGTCTTACCGGTAGAAAGGACAGCGAGAAAATTTCTGACCGTTTTTAGCTGTCTCCCACACCGCAAACTCTGGAGCTATCTAAAATGAACGCGACCCGTATCCTTCTGGCCGCGATGGTGGTTGGATCAGCCATCGGCGTTACCCAGGCGAGCGCCCAGTGCAGTGGCAACGCTGGTAGCTGCAATACCACGAATACCGCCTCCGTCTCCGTGAACGCGCTGGTCAAGCTCGGAATGAGCGGAACCACCACGTCGCTCACGTCGCCGACGGCGGACCAAATCGAAATCGGCGCCAGCATCGCTGACGCCGGCCCAAGCTTCACCGTCAAGGCCAACCGCAGCTGGACGTTGAACGTCAAGACGACTGCCGCATCAAACTGGGTGTACGTTGGATCGAACGGCGGTACGAAGCCGATCAGCGACCTGACCTGGTCGAACGCAGCGGCTGGAACCTTTGTCGGCATTGGATCGACCGACGCGGTTTTCCTCACCGGTGCAGGCGCGACCAACGGCGCCGCGGCGCAGGCCTTCTTCAAGACCACGTGGGCAGCCGGCTTCACGCAGCCCAGCAACGCGCCAGGTACCTACAGCTTGCCAATCGTTTTCACGCTGTCAGCGCCGTAATTGGCGTGGGCAGTACCAACCAACCGCTTGCCACAAAGGATTGTTCATTCCATGCGCAATCAAAAGGGTTTTACGCTAATCGAGCTTCTGATCGTGGTCGTCATCATCGGCATTCTTGCCGCGATCGCGATTCCGAAGTTCGCGAACACTAAAGACAAGGCCTACGTCGCGGCGATGAAGTCTGATCTCCGTAACCTGGCCACGTACGAAGAGCAGTTCGCCGCTGACAACAACGGCGCGTATTTCGGTGGAACCGCGACGTCGGCAACGGCGGTTCAGGGTTTCACTGCGTCGGAGAACGTCACGGTTGTCGCCATCACCGCTGTTGGTCCGCCGATGACGTGGACCGCGATGGCGACGCATTCGAAGTCTGCGAAGAGCTGCTCCAACGGCACGGGCGTGATCGTTTGCTCGTAACCAGCAATTGACTTGAAAAAAACGGGACGGCTCTTCGCCGCCCCGTTTTTTTTTGTTGGTGTCGGCGCGGTTTACTTCTTCGGGTCGAGTATCTCCCCGATTTGGTGATCCGCCCCCTCGAGGTGTAACCGTGTTTCCCGATCGGCGCTGCGTCCGATCGCACGCCGAATCTCGCCGCGCAATGAAACCAGCTCACCCCTCAGCTGATTCCTCGCATCGTCGAGCAATGGCGCCGGTGGGGTGAATCCCGGGAAAGCCGGCGCGGGAGTCGGCGGAGTGGGCGGCGGGTTCAGTTTCAGATTCACCTGCGAGAGAAACTGATTTTGCAGCGTACGCCGGTACGGGTCGATCGAAACGCTGGGTCGATCGAGCTCGGTCCAGACACCGCGCTTGAGATCGGCGAGCATTGACGCCAGCGAATATGCGTCCTGTCGACTGGATGCGAGCGCCTCGTTCTCGATCAATCGGTTCAAACGCGCATCGTTGAGCAGGCTCGTAAGGACCCGCGCCTGCGCGTTCGTGATGCGAGTGATCATTCCGCCTGCTTCGATTCGCCGCGCGATCGCCGGCTGGATCAGGTACGACGGCGTCTGAAACACGTTCTCGTTGATGAATCGCATCGCTTCCTGTTGCCGAGCTTTCGAGAGCGGGGTGTAAACCGCCCCGGACTGGCTGCCCGATTTGTATTGCACCATCTCGCCACCTACTACCGTCGCAACGTGGTTCGCTTCGGTTGCCCACTGACCAACCGTCCGGTCGTAAAGCTCCTTGAGGTCGTCGTTGTCTTCACCGGGCTTGGTCGCCGCTGAGGATATGTAGGTCACAACTCGCCGCAGATTCCTGAACCCGAGCGTCGTCGATTTGACCGGATCGGCATCGCCGACTGCCTCGCTTAGTGTACCGTATCCACCCTCGTTGTTCTCCGCGAATCGGTACCAGGGAATCGTATCCTGCATGCGTGACCACTGGTCGAGGGTCGGCCGCTCTTCGTCCGGTGTTCGCGCTGTGGGAATTGGAGTGTAGCCCCACATGATTGCGAACTTGTCGTACGGCCCGATGCGCGGCACGATGTCGGCGAGGTCGATGTTGTCCTCGGGTTGCGCCACGTAATTGAAGCGCGAGTAATCCATGATCGAGGGCGAATGTCCCATGCGACGTACCCAGCTCGCACTGCGCACGCTGTCGGCTGGATATGTCGAGCTTCCGATCTGATCGTGGCGAAGACCCAGGGTGTGGCCGATCTCGTGTGCGACGACGAACTCGAGCAGACGCCCCATCAACGAATCGGGGAATGGGAGCGTGCGCGCGCGCGGATCGAGCGGTGACGCCTGGGTGAAGTACCAATCGCGCTGCAGGTTCAGCACGTTATGAAACATGCGCACTGATCCGTTGAGGATCTCGCCTGTTCGCGGATCGTGGACATGCGGACCCACAGCGTTCTCTACCGTTGACGGCAGCCAGCGAATCACGGTGTGTCGCACATCTTCAGGCGACCAATCCGGATCATTCGCCGGCGGATCCATTGCGATGATCGCGTTCTTGAATCCCGCTGCCTCGAATGCCGGCTGCCAGTCCAGGATGGCTTTTCGAACCCACGGCTTCCACTGCTCCGGTGTCGCTGGATCGACATAGTACACGATCGGCTTGACCGGTTCCGACAACGCGGCGGAAGGATCTTTCTTCTCCAGCCGATAGCGAGTGATGTAGGACCGTTCGGCGGAGCGCTGCTCGGTGGTTCCGAAATCGACCTGGCTGATCGAGAAGAATCCGACGCGCTCGTCAAACCGTCTTGCCATCATCGGCCGTTCGGGCAGACGCACGAGACTCCAGTGGGCGACGACGCTTTGCGCCGGCTGTGGACCGGCTCCCTGTCCACCGCCGCCTCCGCCTCCGCCTGGCGTCGGCGTCGGGCTCACGGTGCCCGTCTGCGTAGCCTCGACTTCGACATTATCCGGGAAAGCAAGCGCATTCTCGACGAACGACCTGCGCTCATCGATCGTTCCCCGGATCGCCGCGAATTCCGGCACACTTGTAGTGTAGAGTCGCGTGACGTCGATGACGGCGGCGCTATCGGGTCCGTAGGCCTCGACGTTGAACACTCCGACAACGGGTGGATAGTTCGCCGCCTGCACCGCGCGATAGACGGGCGCCGATGTGTCGGCGACAATGGCAAAGGACGGCGACCGCAGAATGATCCTGTTGCCGCTCCGATCCCACCTAAGGGTCCGTTCGCCGAACTGATCGCCGCCGTAATTGCCGAATTGGCCGCCTGGCTGACGCGGATTGGACGCGGCTGCCCGCGTGTAGCGTCCCACGAGCAGCATGTCCTTGCCGAGCTCCTTTCGTGGGATCTCGAAGAACAATTTGTCGTTCACCCGGTGCACCGCGAACATGCCGCGTCGAGTCCTGGCGTCGCGGGTGATGACACGATTGTAGGGCCGCGGCTGCGCCGGGCCGCTTCCCGCGCCGCGGGCGCTATCGCCTCCGACGCGTGGACTATCGGCTGCCGCAACCTGGTTCGTTCGCTGCGGAGTTGGAGAGGTTGATGGCTGAGGAGCGCGAGCACATGCCGCCAGGAGAAAAACGGCGGAGAGAGTGAGAGACTTGTTGGTCATAGAGGCGGGATGGGGATGGGGGATGGGGATGGGGGAAGCGGGAAGAAAAAATGCAATGGAGTGCGGCCGACATGCGAGGGGCGGCCAGAAACGGAGGTACCCGAGCCCAAAACGTGCTCCTCCGACTTCCATTGCTGGCAGCAACCTCTGATCTTGCGCAGGTGAAAGGTCCCTATCTCCAACCACTCGCTCTCGCGCTTTTCCTCGCCACCGGCCGCGGAGCAGCCGAAGGTCAGATCGTCGTACCGAGACCGACTGATTCGGCCGCCGCACTCGCGGCGTTGATCAGCGATGCCGCGCGAGTGAACGCGCAGATTCCCGCGAGCCTCCTCGCTTACCGGGCCCGCATTGAGACCGAAATGTCGCTGGTAGTGCTCGATTCCGGCGGCCGCGAGCGGACGGCGCAACTCGAGCAAGTGGCGAGCGATGTCCGGTGGCGCGCGCCCGATCGCTACGATCAGCGCGTCATCGGGTACCGCCACCAATCCGTCGCGCCGATGTTCTCGATGATGAGTTTCTTTGGCGGCTGGACCGTGCCCACACTCTACGGCAACCAGCTGCAGCTCGGCGTCAGGCCACCGATCGATGCGAAAAAGCCCTCATCCGTGTTGCAGCAAAGCCTTGCCGTACATCCGCTCGCGTTCAATCGGGAGCGCTACTACGTCTACGCCGGCGGTGACACTTCGGTGACCCTCTTTTCCAACGGGCGGAGAATTCCAATCGTCCGCGTTCGCGTCGCGCCGCGCACCGATGCTCCCGGGAACGCCATCCTTTTCCTCGGCGACATGTACCTCGATGCCGACTGGAAGCAGATCGTTCGCATGCGCGGACGTCTCGTAGAAGTGCGAAACGGCAAGGTCACGCTCAAGTCTGGCAGTCGGCTGCCCGGAGTTGGCGGCGCTTCGTTCGTCGAGCTGATAAACGTCGAGGTCAACGGCCAGTACTGGCTGCCGGCGTTCCAGCGCACGGAAATCCAGGCGCGTATCGCTCTCTTCGGCGACTTCAGAAGCATCGTGCGCATCGTCTCACGGTTCGAGGACTATCGGCCGAACGACTCGTCATGGACCGGACCACAAGCGCCCCCTGGCGTCAGGCACAATCTCTCCTTCGCAGCGGCGCGCGATCAGGAGCGCTTCGGACAGTGGCAGCGGCCCATCGGCGCGGCGAGCAAGGACGTCTACTATGGAGAGTTCGACGATCTGGCGCCTGAAGAGTGGCGGGCCACTGAACCGACCCGTGGTCTTCGCTTCCGCCCACGATCGATTGGCGAAGTCTTTCGCTTCAACCGTATCGAGGGCGCGTTTACCGGCGTCGCTGTCGAACAGGAGCTCCGCCCGTCGAGACCAGGTGTCGCGCTCCACGCATCGGTCGGGTGGGCTTGGTCAGAACAAACCGCGCGTGGGATGTTGGGTCTCGAGCGCAGGCGAGGACGCACCAACGACGGATTGAGAGTCGAGCGCACGCTCGCAAACACCAACGATTTCCAGCTTCCATTTTCCTGGGGCGCAACGTTGTCCGCCCTGCTCGGCAGCAAGGACGACTTCGACTATCTCGATCGTAGTTCCGTCACTGCGTCCATGAGCAGGACTTTGGGCGCGCAGCAACGCTCGCTCGTGCGGCTCGAGCTCGGACCGGCACGCGATCGCGCGGTGGTGCAAAACATCTCGCGTGGCTTGTTCGTCGGGAAAGGCGAGGGATTCCGCCCCAATCGCGGGATCCGGGAGGGGAATTACTTCCACACCGTCGCCGCTTTTGAGTTCAATCCGGAAATCAGCGGCCTCTTCGTGGACCGCGGCTTCGGCGTGCGGATTCAGTATGAGCGAGCGGATGGGAATCTTCTGCGCTGGCAACGGGCCGAGGCGCGAGTCGCCACGCGCCACGAGATTGGGCCCTTTCAGCTTTACGCTCGCGGCGACGCCGGCACTTTGTTCAACTCTCCAGCACCGCAGGCGATGTTCGAGCTCGGCGGAAGCGAGGGCCTGACCGCGTACGGCTATAAGGAATTCGCCGGCGACCGAGCGTGGCTCGGTAGAGCGGTGGTCGGATATACGCTACCGTTTTTGCGCGCGCCCATGCATCTGCCGAGCGGTTTGATCGTTCCGGGGATCGCCCCAGGGATAGCTGCTGGAATACATGCGGGATGGGCCGACGTAAGCAGTCCCGCGGCACAGCGGGCCTTGCTCGAGCTGGGGACGACGATTGATCCAGTCACCGCGGAACTTGTTCCCGTTTCGCGGCCGACTGATGGCGTCCGCGCGTCGGCTGAATTCCTGCTCACTTTTTTCAACGGGGCGTTAGCAGCTGGGGTGACTCGCCAGATCGATCGCCATGGGCCGTGGACATTTACAGCGCGCATGGGGCAGGGGTTCTAAGGGTGGCACTCAACTTGTACGTGGAGCAGCGGACGCTTTCAAAGGAATATTGACATGACTACTAACAGATCCTCACGAGTAGTGAGCGCGCTTCTGGTCGCCGGCACGCTCGTGCTCAGCGCCTGCGCGGGAATGAGCCAGAAGCAGCGCGGCGCCGTGATCGGGGCGACGACCGGTGCCGCCGTCGGCGGCGTCATCGGAAATCAGACAGGCTCGACGGCGCGCGGCGCAATCATCGGTGCGGTAGTCGGTGGCGCGGCCGGAGCGATCATCGGGCACCAAATGGATCAGCAGGCCAAGGAGCTCGAGCAGAACATTCCGGGCGCGACGATCGCGCGCGTCGGCGAAGGAATCGCGGTGACGTTTGCCTCGGGAATTCTGTTCCCATTCAATTCGACCGAGATACTCCCGGCGGGACGCACGAATCTCCAGGAGCTCGCGAACAGCCTCCAGAAGTATCCGAATTCGGACATCCTGATCGTTGGACACACGGACAGCGTTGGGACCGATGCCTACAACCTCGACCTGTCGCAGCGGCGGGCGCAGGCGGCGAGCGCGTATCTCCAGTCGCTGGGCGTCCCGGCGAGTCGTCTCAAGACCGCTGGGAGAGGCGAGTCGGAGCCCATTCAGTCAAACGACACCGACGAGGGAAGAGCACGGAACCGGCGCGTCGAGGTCGCGATCTACGCCAGCGAAGCGTACCGGAATCAGGTCAAGAGCGGGGCGCAATAGATAACTCGCCAGCGTGAACAAAAGGACGGGCGAGAGCCCGTCCTTTTTTTGATAGCTGCGAATCAACGATCTAGCCACTGAAAGCTTTGAACTACAACTGAACGGGTGCGGGTGTGTGAGCAACTACCTGGCGAGTGACGGGTTCACGACGTCATGACGGCACTACTCGCGTTCGAAGCACAAGCTGTTCTACCGCCCAGCGACCGGTCCCGGCGTAGTGAACCCGCAACTCACCAGGGTTCTGCTCACACCTCGCACCCGTTCAGTTGCAGTTAGGCAGTTGCAGTTAGGCAGATGCAGTTAGGCAGTTTGCAGTCAGGCACTAGAGTGCTGTGATGCTTGCTTCCAGTTAGCCTCGCTAATAAAAAACCCCGCAGCACATGCTGCGGGGTTACGCGCCCGGAGAGACTCGAACTCCCAACCTTCTGATCCGTAGTCAGATGCTCTATCCAATTGAGCTACGGGCGCACATGGGCGGTACAAGACTCGAACTTGTGACCTCCACGATGTCAACGTGGCGCTCTAACCAACTGAGCTAACC
>JBJMOA010000026.1:0-12703 GCA_045803975.1 Gemmatimonadaceae bacterium | reverse complement strand
GAGGACAACGCGGCGGCGCATCTGCGATCGATCACCGTGGGACACGAGGTAATCGTGCCGGTGACCGCTGGTCGGCTCGACCTTGGCCCGTGGCAGCGCATCTTCTATGGCGAGTGGGACGGCCAGCGTCAGAAGCGGGTGATACTCAAAGCGATGGGCGATTGAGGCTGAGATTGGCTTTACGCCGCCAAAGGGTCTAAATTGCCGGTTACAGTCGCCTGCGAGATCGGTGCTATCCCCGCTCATGCGTGGAACAGCCGGTGGCGCGTGCGGCGAAATGCAAGCCTGGTGACAACGCTGAGTCGGCCCAATGGCCGAGCGATCGGAACGCGTATGCGACCGAATCGCCCATAACGGATCTCTGATCCGCAGAGCACTACATGAATTCTCGAACCCCTCGTACGCCCACGCGATCGCAGAGCGCGCTCATTCATCGCGGACCGCAGGCAATGACCGCCGGCGCGCGCTACCCTGAATTACCGATCCACGCGCCGAACGCCGCGCTCCTCATCGACTTCGACAACGTCACGATGGGCATCCGCTCCGAGCTCCAAACGGAGCTGAAGAACCTCCTCTCCTCCGACATCGTAAAAGGCAAAGTCTCGGTGCAGCGCGCCTACGCTGACTGGCGCCGCTATCCTCAGTACATCGTTCCGCTCGCTGAATCATCGATCGACATGATCATGGCGACCGCATACGGCTCGGCGAAAAAGAACGCGACCGACATTCGACTCGCCGTCGATGCGATCGAGCTCGTGTTCACTCGACCCGAGATCGGAACGTTCATTCTGCTCTCCGGCGATTCCGATTTCGCGAGCCTCGTGACCAAGCTCAAAGAGTACGGCAAGTACGTCATCGGCGTCGGGATTCGCGAGTCGTCCAGTGATTTACTCGTCATGAATTGCGACGAGTACTACAGCTACAACGCGCTCGCCGGACTCGTGAAGTCGGGCGAGGAGGAAGTCGTCAAGAAAGATCCCTGGGAGCTCGTGACCGAGGCCATCACGCGCATGAAGCGCAATGGCGATGTCATGCGGGCCGATCGGTTGAAGCAGGTAATGCAGCAGATCGACAGCTCGTTCGATGAGAAGAATCTCGGCATGTCGAAGTTCTCGCGCTTCGTTACCGAGGCGGCGCACCGCGGTCTTCTGACGCTGACCAAACTGGAGAACGGACAACTCGAGGTTGGTCCGCCGCATGCTGGCGCCGCGGCGACGTTACCCGCTGGACAGGAGACTCGAGAGGCGCACGCGCCAAGACCCGCCGCGGCACAGGAAGCCGAGCCGGCGGAGCGTGGCCGTCGCGGACGACGCGGCGGCCGTGGTCGCGATCGAGATCGCGAAGGGCGTGCACAGCGTCAGCCTGCGACAGCAGCGGTGGCACCGACGTCAGAAACAGAGGACACAGCCGCCGCCGAGGTGCAGGCCGCGGAGACAGTCGCCGCATCGAATGGCGATATTGGCTCGAGTGGCCTTCGTCTCCGACGCGAGGAAGCCTTTGATCTCGTGCGTCGTGCAGTCAACGCCAGTGGTGGCGCGGCAGTCCGCGCGAGTCAGGTTCGCGCTACAGCCAGGGATCTTCTCGGCCGCGACAGCGAGAGTCTCAGCGAGCGCAATTTCACTCGCATCCTTCAGGATGCGCACGACGCTGATGTGATCGACCTCCGGCGGCGTGGCTCTGACTACGAAGTTGCTCCCGCTGCTCCAGCAACGTCGGTAACCGAACAGCTCGCGGCCGCTGAGCCCGCGAAGCCAGTGGTTACTGCGGCTCCGTCGGCACCTATGGGTATGGGTGCGCGGGCGGGCGGGCCGGCGCGTGGCCGCGGCCGCGGGTCGATCGGCGCGCGGGTGGGCGCAGTACCGCCCAATCTCCTCTCGGTCGGTGTTGTCGAGACAGCGAGACCAGCGGCGGAACCTGTTTTCACCGAATCGGTTCCTGACCTTCCGCTGATGGGCGAGGACGCCCTCGTGGAGAGCGAGGTCAAGCCGCGCAGCACCCGCAAGCGCTCGGCGGCAGCTGGCAAACGCGCGACGCGCAAATCGGCAGCTGCCTCCGATACTGCCAGCGAGAAGTCTCCGCGCCGCAGTGCCCGCAAGAGCCGAAGCAAGACCAGCAGCGAGTAGAGTGAGCGGGCAACAGATCTCGAGCACAGAAGACGCCGAGTCGACTCTTCTGGGCTCGAGACCGCGCTCCGGATTTCATCGGGGACGGGTGCTGCCACGCGCATTCTACCACCGCGACACGGAGATCGTCGCGCGCGAGCTGCTGGGTGCGGTTCTCGAATGTGATACGGACGACGGGATCGCCAGCGGCATCATCGTCGAAACGGAGGCCTACCTCGGCGAACACGATCTCGCGTGTCACGCTGTGGCCGGACGCACGCGACGGACCGAGCACCTCTATGGGCCTCCCGGGATCGCTTACGTCTATTTCATCTACGGGATGTACTGGTGCTTCAATGCCGTCACACGATCGGCGGGCCTGCCGAGTGCGGTGCTGGTGCGCGGACTCGAGCCACTTGATGGGCTGGCTCTAATGCATAAGCGCAGACCGCGCGTCAAGAGCACGGTCGATCTCACCAACGGTCCCGGAAAACTGTGCACCGCGCTCGGCATAACCGGCTCGATGAGTGGCAAGAGTCTGCAGCGGAAGCCGCTGGTGATCCGCGAAGGCGAGCGGGTGCCCGACGACAATGTCGACATCACCACCCGGATTGGGATCACGCGATCAGCTGACTGGCCGTTGCGTTGGATTGTGGGCGGAAACCGTTTCGTGTCCAGGGGAAGGGTCTCGGCGTAGCGATCCTGCCGGGCGTCTATATGGAAGCAAAAAAAACGGCCCCCGAGGGGGCCGTCTTCCATCGCCGGTGCGCCGATAGCTGCTATTCCCGATCGATGGAGCTACCAAAGTTGTAACGCACGCCGAACTCGAAGAACGAGAGGACGCTGGAGAACAGAAAGTTGGTGCTGCTCGGAAGAAGCGTCTCTTGCGCGAAAATCGCGGCACGCTTCGTCTGGATTTGGACGCCCGCCATGCCCAAAACGGCACTACGGCTGCGCATCGACTCGACCTGATCGAGGAACGCGTTGCTCGGAAACGTGTTGGCCGTGTCTACGAAAACCCGCGCGTCGCCCAGCACGGCGAGGGTGTAACCAATGCCACCGTAGGGAGTGATTCCGCCGAAATGCTTTGGAAAAGCGACACCGGCCACTGTGATTCGTCGCAGGTCGTTCACACGGACTGTGCGTTGGCCGGTTTGAGAAGCTTGATCGGATACCTCGACGTCGCGCTCGAAGACCGATTGATTGCCTGAGACGTAAAGGCCGCCCTTCGTTCTCGTGATGAGCCAATCGATACCGAGGTCGACCGTCGATGTGTTGCCGCGGCCGGGGACCGCGAATGTGGCCACCCCGGACTTGAATCCCCAAAACCAGGAATTATCGAAGTTCCGCATTCCCTGCGCGTTCGCGCTCGCGGAAGCAACGATCGTGGCGACGGCCGCCACGGCGACTGCTCTGAACTTCTGCATGAAGGCGTCCTCTAGATTATGCCTAGCTTTGTCCCGACGGTCCTGAAGGCAGCAATAGCCTGATCGAGATCGTCGCGTGAATGGGCCGCGCTGAGCT
Source organism: Gemmatimonadaceae bacterium (assembly GCA_045803975.1). Lineage (GTDB taxonomy): Bacteria > Gemmatimonadota > Gemmatimonadetes > Gemmatimonadales > Gemmatimonadaceae > UBA4720. The sequence goes on along the minus strand of JBJMOA010000026.1, from coordinate 9,077 downwards.
GACAACGCACACGCGCCTGCCCCTGAGGAACGACCGGAAAGCCGAACCCTGTCACAAAGACGCCTTCATCCAGCAACATGTCACTCATTTGGATGGCCGTAGCCGTCTCCCCGACAATGATAGGGACGATTGGAGTCTCGCCGGGCAAAGGCTTGAACCCCGCCTCGCTGATCGCCGCGCGAAAATAGCGGGTATTGTCGTGCAGCTTTTTCACGAGCTCCGGGTGACGCTCCAGCTGCCTGATCGCGCCGAGCGCGCTCGCGGCTACAGTCGGTGGCAACGCATTGGAAAAAAGTTGCGGACGTGACCGTTGTGTGAGCATGTCGCACAGTGACGCCGGACCGGCAACGAATCCACCCGCCGCGCCACCGAGTGCCTTGCCCAGTGTCGATGTGATGATGTCGACCTCGCCCAGCACGTTGAAATGCTCGGCAGTTCCGCGCCCAGTCGCGCCAAGTACTCCAGTACCGTGCGAGTCGTCGACCGCGACGATCGCATCGTGCTCTCGCGCGAGTTGGAGGATCTCGGGAAGCTTGGCGATGCTTCCTTCCATCGAGAACACGCCGTCCGTCCATATGATGCGCCGGCGCGCGCTCTTCGCACTTTCAAGTTTGGACTTCAGGTCGTCGAGATCGGAATGCTGATATACGGCCGTCGTGCACTTCGTGATTGCTTTCGCCAATCGAATCGAGTCGATGATCGACGCGTGGTTGAGCGCGTCCGATACCACGAAATCATTCTGCTCGACGATGGTTGCAGTAAGTCCCTCATTCGCATTCCACGCCGAGACGTAGCTGAGCGAGGCCTCGGTTCCAACGAGATCGGCGATGGCTTTCTCGAGATCGCGGTGGATGGTGAACGTTCCGCAAATAAATCGAACGCTTCCAGTGCCGGCGCCAAACCGCTTCAGGCCATCCATGCCGGCAGCGATTACTTCGGCGTCGTTGCTAAGACCGAGGTAGTTGTTCGAGGACAGGATGACGACTTCGCCGCGTCCCTCCATTTGGACACGAGCGTCCTGCGGCGAAGCGAGGTAGTTGAGGCGCTTGTAGATGCGGTCTTGCTTGAGCTTCTCGATCGCTGCGTTGAGCTCGGAATCGAACCTGGTGTTCAGAGCCACCCTTCCTCCCTCCGCGGGATTCTCAGTCTGGAATGTCTAGGCGATTTCGAAAATCACTTTGCCTGCTTCGCCGGATTTGATCGCGGCAATTGCGGCATCCGCTTCGGCGAGCGGGAAGCGATGCGTGATGACTGGCGTCGGATCGAACTTTCCAGAGCGCAAGAAGCGCGTCATTTGATGCCAGGTCTCGTACATCCGCCGGCCTACCACCCCGTAGATGGTGAGGCCCTTGAAGATGACCTCGGTGGCGAGATCAAAATCGACTTTTTTGGATGGAATGCCGAGCATCTGCACCCGTCCGCCGACTCGCACGAGCGCAAACGCCTGATGAATCGCCGCCGGCACGCCTGACATCTCCAGTACGACGTCGGCGCCGAATCCACCCGTGGCGTCCCGCACGATCGCTTCTGCCTGCTCCGGGTGGACGGCATCGTCCGCGCCCATCCGCTTCGCCAGCGCGAGACGAGTGTCATTGACATCCGTGGCGATGATCCGTGATGCTCCGGCCGCTTTGCAGATGCCAACTGCAAATATTCCAATCGGCCCGCATCCAGTCACGAGCACTACCGCACCGGGTATCTCGGCGGTGAGCACTGTGTGGAACGCGTTCCCCATGGGGTCATGAATCCCACCGATGTCGAAAGAGGTGGCGTCATCGAGGTGCCAGACGTTGGTCGCGGGCATCGAGATGTACTCGGCGAAGCATCCGTCGCGATCGACGCCGATGATTTTGGTGAACGGGCAGATGTGTGAGTTGCCGGTTCGGCAGAGAAGACAGCGCCCGTCGACGATGTGTCCTTCGGCGGTTACGCGCTCGCCTTCCTTGACATCGGTGACGAGACGCCCGACCTGCACGACATCGCCAGCGAACTCGTGGCCGACGACGAACGGCGGTTTACACCGCCCCTTTGCCCATGCATCCCAGTCGTAGATGTGCACATCGGTGCCGCAAACTCCCGCGCGCCGCACTCGAATCAGGACCTCATCCTCACGGATTCTGGGCTCCTCGACATCCTTCAGCCTGAAGCCAGGTGCCGCGGATTCCTTTACCAGCGCTTTCACGAGCAACTACTCCGTTGAGAGTCGTGAGAAAATTTTTTTGTCGCGCGGAAGTTCTAACCTGTCATTGACGCGACGGTTTTGGTAGTGCGTCGCGCTTCCAACAATTCGCGGACTTCGCGCATTGCACGCACATCTCTTGCATTCTATATTCGCGGCGAGTCACACACCTCAATGTGAGCTCGTCGTCGCAGTGAGCTCCTTTGTAACCCGCGACCGGTCAGGACGCGATGCAGGACTCGCCGTTCCACCAGGGAATTGGTGAGAGTTCTACTTCATCGTGGAGAGACAACATGGCAGCAGCGAAGAGGGGCGGACGGAAGAAAGGTGGTGCGCGCAAAAGCTCCGGCAGAAAGTCGAGCCGTAAGAGCACGGGACGGAAGGGCGGCGGTCGGAAGTCAGCGCGTAAAGGCGGCCGCAGAAAGAGCGCGCGCAAGAGCCGTTAGCGTTTGAGCTCTCTCGAGTACACGGAAAAGCCGGCGACAAGCCGGCTTTTTTCATGCTCGGAACAAGCTGCAACTGATTTGACGGCCATCTAACGACAGCCGGAGGCTAGTGGCGAGCGGCTGGGAGCTGCAAGCCTAACTGCGCATTGCGGACCAACGGCATTTCGGACTGCTGACTAATTGCGGATTGGGAAACCCACTGCGGACAAGCAACAACGACAAAACGGGGTGTCAGGTGCCGGGGACTGGGTGATGGGTGCGAGGTAAAAACGCGGCCTTACCTCGCACCCAGTACCTAGTACCCGGCACCTCACACCCCGTTGTTTTTTTTGTTGTTGTTCTGTGTTGTGTGTAGTCAGCGCCCCGCAATGGCGTCGGCACTCAGCGCGAGTACCTGCCGGTAGCCAACTCAACGATCCTCGCAATGAGCGCCGGATACTCCAATCCCGACTTCAGAGCCGCCCGCGCAAACTCGCTGTTCTTCTCGAGATAACAGTTCGGGTTTGCCTCGATCACGTAGATCTCTTCCGTCGGCGTAACGCGCAGATCGATTCGGGCGTAATCGCGCAGCCGCAGCGCCTGGAACGTATCGATCGCGACACGCTGAAGTTTCTCTGTGAGCTCCTCCGAAAGATCGGTGGGGAAAATCGACTGCGTCCCCTCGAACTGTAGTCCCTTCTCGTCACCATCGTCGCCCCATTTTGCTTCCCAGCTCGCAATCCTCGGCAAGCCGGCCGGAAATTTGGAAAAATCGAGCTCGATAACGGGCAGCGCTTCCACCTGACTGTTGCCGATCACGCCGACGTAGAACTCTCGACCGTCGATGAATTCTTCGACGAGTACGGGCGACTGATATTCCTGCTGCGTGCTGCTGATCACGTCGAGCAGCTCCTTCACATCCTTGACCACCGACTTCTGCGTGATGCCGAGCGACGCGTCTTCCTGCGGAGGCTTCACCAACAACGGGAAGTCGATGTCTCCAGACCAGTCGACCTGACCCCGGTACATCGTCGCGAACTTGGCACTCAGAATTCCGTGGAACGCCAGCACCTTTTTCGTCAGGGTCTTGTCACCTGCCAGCATTAGACCGGCGGGGCTCGAGCCGGTGTAACGAAGGTCGAGCAGATTCAGCAGTGCCGCGACGTTTGATTCAAGGGCGCTCTTGCCACGGAAAGATTCGGCGAGGTTGAAGACGAGATCGGGCTGTGGATTGGTGAGCTCCGCGATCAGCGGTTTAACGGAGTCATCCACGGCGAGCCGACGCGACGTGTGGCCGTTCTCCGACAATGCGGCGTCAAGCTGGTCGAGGAGCGGGTCGACCGGCGGGTCGAGCGCATCCTTGCTGTGCAGCACCGTAATCTTCACGAGTCGTCGGCCGATTCAGTGCCGTCGATCGCGTTGGTGTATCGGTAGTTCATCATCACCGCGGTTCCGAACGCAGTGAGCTCGATCAACGTCGACGCCTCGAGTCCGCCGAGTCGGAGGTCGAGCTCATTGACGCGCGCAGTCAGAAAGTCGACGAATTGTCGCACTGCTGATGCATTCTCGCCGGTCCAGTACGCGATGCGCGTTACGATTTCCCGTTTGTGCCGAGTGATGAAATCCGCCGCCGCGGCGGCGCCCGGCGCTTGCTCGACTGCGACGAAGATGGTGCGCAGGTCGCCGTCGAAGATCCGGCTATCGCGGATCGGAATTGGTTCTTCATTCCCCTCGTAATGTTCGGCAACCGTGTACTTCATCGCGGTTACGGGAAGGTCGTCGGCACTCGGTTCAGGAACCTTCGGGACCTTGTGCGCGATCTCTTTCATCACTCGGTCGACGTACTCGAGTTTGGCGAGCGCTCCCCAGCCATCGTACGCCCGCCGCCAGTCGAGGTCGGGAGTGAGCCAGACCGCGAAGGATTCAGCGAAATCCTCATCGGGATGTTTCTGTGCGTACCAACCGAGGATGTGACGCACGTAATCGTGCGAGAAGGGATCCGCTCGGTAGCGTTCGCGATAAGGACGCGAGTACGGCCCGAACATTTTTCGCCAGTCGGGACGATCGTAAAGGCGATACGCGTAGTTGAACGCGTGACCGGCTTCGTGGCGTAGGTAGCGCATCGATTCCTCGGCGCCTTCGACCGCCGACGAATAATCCTCTTCGATCCGCGACAGCCTCGCATCAGCGAGGTAAAACGGCACTCCAATTAGCGGCGTTCCGTCCGGGCAGCCCCACTGATCGCTCAGGTAAACTGGAGGCCGAAACGCGAGCCCTTTGGCGCCGAGCTCCTCGTAAAGCTGATTGACCAGTTTTTCGAGCAGCGTCCCGCGTATCTCCAGCCCGATGTCGGAGATGCGCTGGGACAACAGCGCGTGACGCTCGCCTTCCCAGTTGGGAGCTGCGTTTTCCACGCTAGCTGATCGGGCAAGGGGCGTACCGGTCAGAGGAGGCAAAAAGGGCCCCGCGAGCGTGTCGCGGGGCCCTTTCTTATAGTAGCACCGCCGCCGATTAGGCGGCGCGGTTCGCTGATTCCTGGGTGCCTTCGTCCGGCGCCGGTCCCCAGACGTAAGCGGAGAAAACCGGGGTCGGCTGCGTAGTGTCGCCGCGGGAGATGATGATGCCCATCGGTTCAGCCGCGCTCGTTTCCTTACGATCCTTCTTCATGAAATCTCTCAATTGGGTGGTCGCCATGTGTTGCCTCGGGGCTCAATTGAGGCACTGGGCGTGCCTTGTCTCCGCCTTCTAATAAGTCGTGTTAGGAGAATGACTTACGAATGCAAAGCGACTGTAGGTGGACAGAAGCGTCGCGAAATGACACTCTCACAGTGGACACCTGTGTCGGTGGGACACGGCGTCAGCTGGCGACTTTTCTCGCCAGGAAGGTCTTTGAAGAGACGGTGTCGTCTTCGATCGAGATCGACCACCCCTTGTACTGCCGCCGCAACTCGCTCACTGACAGGCCGCGTTTGCCGCGAACGATCGTCCCCACGAGGTGAACGCCGCCATCGCGGGTCGCCCCTTGAAGGAGCTCGAACGCGCGACCCCGCTCTTCCGCCGATAACCCGGTAAAAGCTTCCGACGTGCAGACCAGCGCCCCGAGCGGAACCTCAGGTGACCAATCACTGAGATCGGCGACATAACCCTGGATTCGGTCTGACAGTCCTGCCGCGTGCGCGGCGTTCATCACCCGCTCCAGAGAATTCACTTCGCGATCGACAGCAGTGACGTCGCATCCGTGCGCCGCGAGGTAAAGCGCGGTACGGTCGATGTCCCCACCTGCCACAAGCACACGGGATTCAGCGGGTGGATGAACCTCTCGCGCGAGAATTCCATCTGGTCTGATCCCCCAGTGCTCCGGACGCCGATACTCTTCGAGCATCCGAATCCGCTTGCGCCGCCAAGTGGCATAAGAGGGAATGCGAAGCCGCTTCTTGATGATTCGATCGACCTCGGCCCAGAGCAGCAGCTCGTCCATCGCGAATTGCTCTCCCGCGCGGAGAGACGCCGCCGCCTCGTCGCCGATCTTGAGGATTGCTGAGCGTGACACCGACTCCTTGTAATTCTCGATCTCGTTCTCTACGAACAGCTCGTATTCGTGCTTGAGAGAGCGAGGATTTTGCTGGGACATGGCGTCGGGCAGGGGACACGTGCGATAGCCAGGCGTTTAAAGTAGAGCGTCGAGGGTAAGCCGCAAGTGTGAAGTTGCACCAGCTCAACCGTCATCGCGCAGCGTTCCGGGATCGGAAGTCGCAGCGCCGCTACTGAGTTTACTCGCGCACGTCGACAAGTCCGACGCGAAGCGCGTAGTGTACAAGGTTGACGACATCATGAAAGCCGAGTCGCTTCATGATTTCCCCGCGGTGACTCTCGACCGTTTTGACGCTCAATTGCAACTGCTTCGCGATGTCACGAGTGCGGTTGCCTTCCGCGACCAGTCTCAAGACCTCCACCTGGCGCGTCGTCAATCGCTCGAGGGGCTGGCGGACGGAAAATGCCGCTTTGATCGATGCGGCCAATCGATGAAGGTTGGTCTTGAGCACGACGTCCTCGGCGCCACCGCGAATGCAGGCGACAGTCTTGCCGCCGTGGAGCCACCCGGTGACGATGATCAACGGGGTCGTAGGACGAGCGGCCCGTAGAATCGCGAGAGCAGCGTGAGCGTCGAAATCCTCGAGCATGTACTCGGAGAGCACGACCTGCGGGGCAAAGTCACGAATTGCCTTCCTGAAGCTCGGCTCACTGTCTACGCGCTCAGTGATGGCCTCCACGCCGGAATTTTGCAGCTCGTTCTTTATCAGTTCAGCATCGGTCTCACTGCGTTCGACCAGCAAGACGCGAAGGGGTTGGGTCATTTGTAGTGGATCAGTTCGCAGAGCACCGGTAGCTTCCGCGGGACGAGTCCGCCGGAAAGAGGTTGTTGCGCTCGGCTCACGTTCGCGCAATTTTGGAGCCGCACCTTAGTCTTTAATATACTTTGCTACGCTTTGCTATGTAGGGTCCAGCACTCTTTTCGGCGGATTGCGTTCGGGCGGTGGTGCATCATCGCCGATAGACTATCGTTCTCCGGAGCACGCCGGTATCGGGTAATTCCCTGAGCAACCGCAAATGGACGGCAACGAACTCCTCGACATCGCCCAGGCTGCTGCCTTCCTCAACGTAAGCGAGACGTCGCTCCGACGTTGGACAAATTCGGGCAGACTTACGTGCCTCCGAATAGGACGTAAGCGCGAGCGGCGTTTCCGCCGCGCGGATTTGCTCGCGTTTATGGAGCTGCAGTCCGCGCGGGTTTCCACTAACTCGAGTGAAGGTGTTCATCCGCCCGCGGCTCCGTCGCAACGGCACGACACCACAAGCCCGCCGCCGCGACATTTTTGCGCGTTTTATTCCAACGATAGCGGGCGGATCGCCCTGGCAGTGCCGTTTCTTCTCGACGGATTGCGTGAAGGCAGCGTGTGCTTTTTAGTAGCCGCCCCGCGAGTACGGCAGGAGATTCTGAGACACATTCGACCCGGGCGAGAGTCTGTTCGCAAGGATGTGGAGAGCGGGCGCCTCCTATGCTCGAACTATCAAAAGACCGGCGCCTCGCAATGGCGTTGGTTTGACGACCGGATCAGGCAGGCTCTGAGCACTGGCGTGCGTTCATTCCGCACATTCGGCGATGTCCGAGAGCTGCTTAGAAACGCGGGGCCGGCGAAGCTTGCTGAGTATGAGCGGCGATATGAAGAACAAATTGCCGCGCGATATCCTGTCGTAACGATCTGCGCTTATGATGCGCGCAAGTTCGATGGCGTCGGAGTGCTGAATGCACTCAAAGGCCATCCCGATACGTTGCGACATTCTCCCGAACGGGCATTGGCCTGAGTACTTCGAGACTTGCCCGAGCTTCCTGAAGTAGAGCGCGCGGCGCGCCAACTGAAACGCGCTGCTGTAGGAAAAACGATCGCCAGCGTGCGGGCGATTCATCCTTCGCACAAGCGAAAGCTCCCGCCAGCGCAATCCCGCCGCCTCAAAGGAAAACGCATCGACAGCATCGAGCGCCGCGGCAAACACCAACTGCTTCATCTCGATAGTGGCGACACACTCGTCGTGCACTTCCGAATGAACGGTGATTGGGAGATCGGAAAGACCACGGAGCCGCTGGAGCGCTTTGCGCGCGCAGTGATCGAGCTCACCGATGGAACCAGAATCTCGCTGGTTGACCCTCGCGCGCTCTCGTCGATTACGCTGGATCGCGAGGGCGCGTCGTCACTGCCAAGGCTGGGCCGCGAGGCGAGCGACAAAACGCTCGACACCGAATACCTCATCGAAGCGCTCAGGAAAAAAAAGATTCCCATCAAACCAGCGTTGATGGATCAGGCCGTTCTCGCCGGCCTCGGCAACATCTACGCTGCGGAGGCTTTGTGGGAAGCCGAGATGGATCCGCGCACGCCGGCGCTGAAGGTGACGCGTGAAAAACTGGAGAAGCTGCTAGCGGCGATCAGGCTCGTGCTCAGCCCGAGGAACCGGCGGCCGGGGCGATACACCGATGTGAGGGGCGCCGGCCGCTTCGCGGTCTACGATCGTGAGGGCAAAGAGTGCAAGCGCTGCCGCGGAACGATCGTGCGAATCGTGCAAGCAGGACGCTCGACGTATTACTGTCCGGATTGTCAGGTCGGCTGAAGCGCGGGAGGCGGGACGGGGGACGGGGGACGAGGGATGCGGAATGCGCATACGACTTTGTTTGAGCCTGTAAATGACCGTCTGCACCCGTGTGCACTAGAGCGCAAAGCTTTTACACATCCCGCATCCCCCATCCCCCATCCCCCATCCCGCCTCCGCCTAGTCCATCACCTCCAGCAGCGCCCCCTTGATGTACCCCGTCTCCGGAATCGACAGCACTTCGGGATGATCAAGCGGCTGTCCAGTCATCGCACGGATCGCCACGCGACGCCCACTGTCCGCGGCGGCAGACTGGAGCATCTCCAGGAACA
>JBJMOA010000025.1:0-10409 GCA_045803975.1 Gemmatimonadaceae bacterium | reverse complement strand
CGCCCGCCGCAAGGTCGCGACTCGGCCGGCACACCTGCCCGACACCGTGTGGCAGCGACAGCTGGAGTCGTCATTCCTATTCGAGGACACCCCGGACCAGCGCACTGCGACCACGGACGTGAAAAGTGACATGGAGCGTCCGCGACCGATGGACCGACTCCTCGTCGGCGATGTAGGGTACGGAAAGACAGAGATCGCGGTGCGCGCTGCGTTCAAAGCGGTGCAATCCGGCCGCCAGGTGGTGGTTCTGGTGCCCACCACGATTCTCGCCGACCAACACGCCCGCACCTTCGGCGAGCGTCTGGCTGATTTCCCGGTGAACGTACAAACCCTCAGCCGCTTCCAAACGCCCAAGGAACAGCAGGTCGTGCTCGAGGATCTCAGGGCCGGCAAGGTAGACGTCGTTATCGGCACGCACCGCATTCTCAGCAGCGACGTAGCCTTCGCGCAGCTCGGTCTGATCGTCGTCGACGAGGAGCACCGGTTCGGTGTCAAACACAAGGAGCGACTGAAGAAGCTCCGACTCGACACCGACGTGCTCACACTGACCGCGACTCCGATTCCCCGAACGCTGCACCTGTCACTCGCCGGTCTGCGCGACATGACGTTGATGCAGACGCCGCCGCGCGATCGGTCGCCGGTTCTCACGTACGTCGAGCCGTGGGACGATGGCCTGATCGACGAAGGCATCTCCCGCGAGCTCGATCGCGGTGGCCAGGTCTTTTTCGTTCATAACCGCATCGAGACGATCGAAGGCATCGCCGACCACATCAAGCGCGTCGTACCGCGGGCGCGGATTGGTGTTGGGCACGGCCAGATGCGGGAACGTGAGCTCGAGAGCGTGATGCGCAGCTTCGTCGACGGTGAGGTGGACGTTCTCGTCTCGACGATGATCGTCGAATCCGGCCTCGACGTTCCTAACGCGAACACCATGTTCGTCAATCGCGCCGACACCTTCGGCCTTGCACAGCTCTACCAGCTGCGCGGGCGCGTTGGGCGCTCCCACCGACGCGCGAGCTGCTACCTGCTCGTTCCAGATTCGATCGACGAAGATGCCAATCGCCGCCTCACGATTCTCGAGCACCACACCCAGCTTGGCGCCGGGTATCAGATCGCGTTGAAAGATCTCGAGCTGCGGGGAGCCGGAAATCTTCTGGGGCCCGAGCAGTCCGGATTCGTCCACGCGGTCGGCTTCGACATGTATCTCAGAATGCTGGACGAGACGGTCAAGCGCCTGATGCGAGGCGACGAAGCACCGAGACTCCAGCCATCGGAAATCTCCATCGACATGCCGTCGTATCTGCCCGACGACTACATCAACTCGCAGGACGCCAAACTGGATATCTATCGACGGCTCACCCACATGACCGACGTCGACGAGATAAGAGCATTGGAAGGGGAGGTGCGCGATCGATTCGGCAAGCTGCCCGAGCCGGCCCGAAGCTTCTTCGCTGTCGCCCTTCTGCGGATACTCGGCGGCGCGTCCGACATCGAGTCCGTGCTGGTGCGCGGAAACGAAGCGCGTATTACCTTTCGCGAGCACGCAGTGCCCCGCATGAAGGGGATTTCGGCGGCGTTTCACGAGGTACAGTTCCAGGCGGAAGTGCGACGCGCACATCCGCTATCGCTCAAGCTCACCCGTCTTGGAGGAGCTGAGATGCTCGATGGACTTGTACGTGCCCTGACCACCCTGCGTCCCACCTGACAGCCAACTCGTACGACGAAAACATGAAACGCAATATCGCTCTCGCCGTGGTAGCGGCATTTACGCTTTCGGCCTGCTCGGGGCTGAGAGATGCGCTCAACGCACACACCGACTGGGTCGCCCGCGCCGGCAGCGCCGAGCTCAGCGTCGTCAAGCTCGCGAATCTGCTCGGCAAATCCCGCGCGCCCGTCCGCAAGGACATCGCGAAGTCCATTGCGAATGTCTGGGTCGACTACCAGCTCCTCGGCGTTGCTGCCGCGCATAACGACTCGCTCAGCGATCCGAAGATGATCGACGAAGCGATGTGGCCGGCGATCGCAAACCTGAAGGCGCGGAAGTGGTACGACGTCGTGTCCAAGGGCTGGGGTGTCGAGGACAGCTCCGCAGCGCGGAAGCAGTGGGAGAATGGCCAGATACTCGCCGCCGATCACATCCTGCTCCTCACTCAGAACATGAATGAGGCGCAGAAAGCGCTCGTGAAGAAACGAGTCGACTCTCTTCGCGCGGCGGTCACGCCGGCCAACTTCGCCGAGACCGCGAAGAGAAACAGCCAGGACCAGCAGACCGCACCTCAGGGCGGGTCGCTGGGAATCTTCCCGCGCGGCGCGATGGTACCCGAGTTCGAGAAGGCAGTACTCGCGCTCAAGCCAGGTCAGATCTCTCCCGTCATTCAGACTCAGTACGGGTACCACATCATCAGGCGTCCGACCTACGAGCAGGTAAAGAGCCAGCTTGTGGCTGCCTCGAAGGGCAAGAGCATGTCGGACGCGTCGGAGGCGTATCTCGCCAAGCTGGAACAGAACGGAAAGATCGAAGTGAAGAAAGGAGCGGTGGCCACTGTACGGGCGCTGGGGAACGATCCCGATGCGTACCGCCGTGACAACACGGTCCTGGCGACATCCACCGCGGGGAAATTCACCACGGCGCGGCTGGTCGGTTGGTTGGAGACCCTACCACCACAGGCACGCGTTCTCGACCAGATCAAGCAGTCGCCTGATTCCCTCATCGTGCAGCTCGTTCGGAACTTCGTGAAAAACGAGCTCGTGCTGAAGCAGGCCGATAGCGCGAAAGTTCAGATCGATCCGGCTGAGATTGCGCAGCTCCACAACAGCTTTACGAATGCCGTTCGGTCAGCATGGTCGCAGCTAGGCGTCACGCCCGTTTCCCTGAGCGACAGTGCCAAAAGCGAGGGCGACCGCGAGAAGCTCGTCGCGAAACGCATCGATGATTATTTCGGGCGCATGGTCCAGGAGCAGGCGCCATTCGTCTCGGTGCCCACTCCGCTCTCGAATTTCCTGCGCCAGAAGTACAAGTACTCTTTCAACGACGCCGGATTCGACCGCTCCGTACAGGAGGCCGCCAAGATCCGCAACAGCGCCGACTCTGCGCGCTCGGCCGGTCAGCCTGCCACGGCGGTGCCGCTTGGGCCTGCCCAGCAGCAGCCACAGACCCCGACAGCATCGACCACTCCGCCTGGCGGCAAAAAGTGAGCGAACCCACGGTCGCCGGCAGGGTAGAAACTCTCATGTTGAAGCGACTTATTCTCGCCGCTGCTCTCGCTCCAGTCGGAATTGGGGCGCAGGTGCCGGCCGCGGCGGCGCGTCCAGTGCCGCCAACCCTTCCAATTGACCGCGTCGTCGCGATTGTCGGCGATCAACCAGTCCTCTGGAGCGAAGTGCTGACCGCAATCAATCAGCGGCGCGCGCAGGGAATGCAGGTCCCGACTGACACTGCAGCCCAGTCCGCCCTCGCCCGCTCGGTGCTTGGCGAGCTCGTCGACGAGGAGATCCTCGTTCAGAAAGCGAAAGAACTGAAGCTCGAGGCAATCGACGCTGAGGTCACCGCCGCGGCCGACCGCCAGATCAAGCAGGTTCGCGCGCAATTCACGTCGGACGAAGACTATCGTCGTGAGCTTCGCCAAGCCGGACTAGGTACGCCTGAGGAATACCGGAAAGCGCTCATCGAGCAGTATCGGCGCCAGAACCTCCAGCAGAAGGCGTTCGCCGAGCTGCGCAAGAGAGCGAAACCGGTAAACGTGACCGAGGAAGAAATAACGGCTGCCTTCGAGCGTAGCCGCACCGCTCTACAGAAACGACCCGCCACTGTGACGTTCAGGCAGATCATCGTCGCGCCCCACGCGTCGGCAGCCGCAAAGGCGAAAGCGAAGGCGCGTGCGGACTCGCTGCTCGTGGAGATCAAGAAAGGTGGAGACTTCGAGCAAATCGCGAAGCGCGAGTCGATGGATCCGGGCACCAAGCAGCTCGGTGGAGACCTGGGATGGAATCGCCGTGGCAGCGGCCTCGTTCCCGAGTTCGAGGCAATGATGTTTGCGCTGCGGCCGGGAGAAGTGAGCCCGGTAATCGAGACCGCGTTCGGCTACCACATCATTCGTGTGGACCGCGTTCAATCGGCCGAGGTAAAGGCGCGACATATTCTCATCGCTCCCGTGATCGACTCGGCGGACGTCGCCGCGGCGAAAGTGGAAGCGGACACAGTGGCTGCACAATGGCGTCGCGGTGTTCCGTACGACTCACTCGCCAAGAAGCACCACGACCCGACGGAGGAGAAGGGCGTGCTGCAGCCGTTTCCCCGCGACTCACTTCCGCCCTCGTACGTTGCCGCGCTTACTGGCGCCAAAGCGGGCGACATCACGAGTCCTTTCCAGCTCGCGAACCCGCGCGGTCAGCCGAAGTACGCTGTACTTCAGGTCGTAACGGCGACCGACGCCGGCGAGTACAAGGAGAGCGAAATTCGCGACCAGATTCGCGCGCAGCTCTCGGAGGAGCACTCGATCAGACAGCTGCTCGACGAGATGAGGAAGCAGACCTACGTCGCGATCAGGATGTAGCGAGTGAAAGTGCGCCTCGCCATGACCGTCGGTGATCCGCGCGGGATTGGTCCGGAGATCGTCACCAAAGCGCTCGCTGACCGAGAGGTCGGCGAGCGCTGTGACATCGTGGTCGTGGGTCCGGAGGGAGCCGGTACCAGGATCGACGCGTCGATTGGTCAGTGGACGCCCACCGGCGGCGCCGCGCTGGCGGGACGACTCAGCGGCCTCGCGATCGAGAGAGCCGTGCAAATGGCGGTGGCCGGTGAAGTCGACGGAATCGTTACGGCACCAATCGACAAGTCGGCGCTATACGCCGGCGGATACGACTATCCCGGCCATACGGAAATGCTCGCGCAGCTCACCGGCGCCCGCGTTGCTATGATGCTTGCGTCGGACAAACTTCGTGTCGTCCTGGCAACTACTCACGTGTCGCTGCGGGAAGTTTTTGCGCGTCTGACGGGCGCGGTGATAACCGAAACGGCGCGCATTACGCGCGAAGGGCTGCAAAACTGGTTCGGAATCGACACGCCACGAATCGCGCTATGCGCGCTGAATCCTCATGCCGGGGACGCGGGCCGCTTCGGAAACGAGGACACTGAGCTTCTCGCTCCGGCGGCGCGCGCAGCCGGGATCGACGGGCCGTTTCCAGCGGACACCGTTTTCGTCCGAGCGATGCGCGGCGAATTCGACGCCGTGATCGCTCCCTATCACGACGTGGGCATGACGGCGATCAAGGTCGCGTCATTCGGCAGCGCCGTGAACGTCACGCTTGGTTTGCCATTTCCTCGCACTTCACCCGATCACGGAACCGCACTCGATATCGCCGGCCAAAATCGCGCCGATCCCTCGAGCATGATCGCGGCTACGCTTATGTGTGCGTCGGTTGTGGCTCGCGCTCAGCAGCGCGGCGGTCGCCGGCTGAATGCAGATCGACCGAAAGACTCTCGATCCGCCGCCCATCCATCTCGCGCACGGTAAAGATCGCTCCACCAGCGATTACGCGGTCGCCAACCATGGGTAGGCGTCCCAGCACGCCAAACACATAGCCGCCGATCGTCGTGTAATCGACGTCGGGAACAGAAAGCCCGAAGTGCTCGTTGAGCTCTCCGATATGGGTGCTTCCTGGTACGAGCGTTTCGCCGGCGCGCGTGTGGAGCGGCGCCTCGGCGTCTTCGGGTGTGTCGTACTCGTCGAGAATCTCGCCGACGATCTCTTCGAGCAGGTCTTCCATCGTTACGACGCCGGCGGTGCCGCCGTATTCATCGAGCACCACCGCCATGTGCTCCTTGAGCCGCTTGAAATCGGCGAGGACCTCTTCGACCTCACGCGAGCCAGGAATCACGTGCACCGGTCGCATGATCGACGGAAGATCGAATGCGTCGGTGTTTGCGCGCGGCGCCAGCAGTCTGAGCAAATCCTTGGCGAGCACGACGCCAATGATGTTGTCGATTGACTCGTCATAAACGGGATATCGCGACAGCCCGGTTTCCTGAACGACATCCAGCACTTCAGAGAGCGTCGCCTCCACAGGCAGTGCGACGAGCTCGGTGCGCGGGGTCATCACCTCACGAGCGTTTTTCTCCGAGAACTCGAAGACGGCGTCGATGAGATCGGCGTCGTGCGCCTGCATCTGCCCGCTCTCCTGCGACTGTTCGACGAGCAACCGAATCTCTTCGGGGGAATGCACGGCTTCTTCCGAGCCGGCTTTCTCCTGGCCGAGCAGACGCAGAATGAACGTCGCCGACCTGTTCAGGACGTAAGTGAACGGCGTCGTCAGCCACGCGAAGAGGAGAAGCGGCGGAGCGAGCCATTTGGCGAGTGCTTCCGGATGATTGAGCGCGGCGGCCTTTGGCGTCAGCTCGCCGAACACCACGTGTAGATAGGTGACGACGATCAGCGCCAGCGTCGCGCCGATCGTCAGGCGCACTGACATCTCCATTGCGAAGGGGAGATGATTGAATAAGTCGACGAAGATTTCGCCAACCGTTTCTTCGGCGACCCAGCCGAGACCAAGGCTCGCCAGCGTCACGCCAAGCTGGCTTGCCGAGAGTATGAGGGAGATATTTGAGGCGGCGCGCAACGCGAAACGAGCGAGTCGGTCGCCACTCCTCGTCATCGCCTCCAGACGCGTCCGTCTCGAGCGGACAAGAGCGAACTCGGCGCCGACGAAGAACGCGTTCAGGAGCACGAGCAGAATTATGGCCAGCAGCCGACCTAGCACGCCCACAAGTTACCACAACTCCGGGCACGGACACCAGCACGCCGGCGGGCATGGTCACGGCGTCGGGCACTCGCATGTCGGCGATGCTTCGGTCACGAGCCTGCGGATTGCGCTCGTTCTCACCGCGCTACTGCTCGTGGTTGAAGTCATCGGCGGCGTGCTATCGAACTCGATCGCGCTGCTCGCTGATGCCGGGCACATGCTCACCGACGTTGCCGCGCTGGGGCTCGCGCTGTTCGTTGCGTGGTTCAGCAAACAGCCCGAAACGCCGCAGAAGACGTACGGTTATTTACGCTGGGAGATTCTTGCCGCTTTCGTGAATGGCGGTACGCTGCTGCTCATCTCGGCGTGGATCTTGTGGACGGCGGTGATGCGGCTGCGCGCCCCGGAGCAAGTCGAGAGCGGACTGATGCTATCGGTTGCAGCGGTTGGACTGGTCGTGAACATCATCGCCGCGCGCGTGTTGGTCGGCAGCGCCGCGCACAATCTGAACGCCCGCGGCGCGTATCTGCACGTGTTGGGCGATCTCCTGGCGACGGTCGGGACGCTTGCAGCGGCAATCGCTATTCGCTACACCGGTTGGCTGATCGCCGATCCGATTGCATCGATACTTACGACTGTGCTGATCATGAGCGGAGCGTGGCGTCTGGTCCGGGAGTCCGTCGATATCCTCCTCGAGTCCACGCCGGCGCACATTCCCGTTCCGGCGGTGCGCGGACAACTCGAAGCGATTCCCGGAATCGAATCCGTGCATGATCTGCACGTCTGGGCGGTCACGCCAGCCGTCGTTGCAATGAGCGCGCACTGCATCGTCCGCGAGGCGGAACAGCATCAGCACGTCCTCGAGCACATCCACGACGCGATGCGTCTCTTCGGAATCCAGCACGTGACGATTCAGCTCGAGCGCGACGACATGCTCGACCGCGAGAGGCACTTGCACGCCTAGCTAACTTACAAGGCTATGGCAAAGCAGGAAATTCGTAACGTCGCAATCATCGCGCACGTCGATCACGGCAAGACGACTCTCGTGGATAAGATGCTCCGGCAGGCCGGCGCTTTTCGCGAGAATCAGGTCGTGATGGAACGCGTCATGGATTCCAATCCGCTCGAGCGTGAGCGGGGCATCACCATTCTCGCGAAGAACACATCGATTCGCTGGCATGGCACGAAGATCAACATCGTCGATACGCCGGGGCACGCCGACTTCGGTGGCGAAGTCGAGCGCATCCTGCGCATGGTCGATGGCGTTCTTCTCGTCGTCGATGCATTCGACGGCCCGATGCCCCAGACGCGTTTCGTGCTGCGCAAGGCGCTCGCGCTCGATCGCACGCCGATCGTAGTCATCAACAAGATCGATCGTCCAGGCGCCGATCCGCTCCGCGTCCACGACGAAGTACTCGACTTGTTCATCGAGCTCGAGGCGAACGAAGCGCAGCTCGACGCGCCGGTCGTGTATGCCTCCGCGAGGGAAGGTGTAGCGACGATGGATATGGATGTCACGCCCGTGGATCTCTCGCCGCTGTTTGACGCCATCATCCGCTACGTACCTGCGCCGCCGCACGATGCCGTCAGCCCGTTTCAGATGCTGATATCCACGATCGATCATTCTCCCTATCTCGGACGCCTCGGCATCGGACGGATCGAGCGCGGCACCGTGCACGTCGGCGATGCCGTTGCTCTTCTCCCGCTCGATGGGTCACAGAAAGCGGAGCAGTCGCGCGTGACCAAGCTCTTCGCCTACGAGGGACTCGAGCGTCTGGAAGTTCCCGAGGCGTCGGCGGGTGAGATCGTCGCGCTGGCCGGTCTGGAGACAGTGGAGATTGGTCTCACCGTTACCGACACGGAGCACCCCGAGCGTCTGGCGGGAATTTCCGTCGAGGAGCCGACGATCTCCGTGGATTTCCTCGTCAACAATTCACCCTTTGCGGGCAAGGAAGGGAAGTTCGTCACTTCGCGCCAGATCCGCGAAAGATTGTTCAAGGAGCTGGAACGCAATGTCGCCCTGCGCGTCGAGGATACTGACTCGACGGATACGTGGACTGTATCCGGACGCGGAGAGTTGCATCTCACGATTCTCATGGAGACGATGCGGCGCGAGGGCTACGAGTTCCAGGTGTCGCGTCCGCGCGTGATCACGCGCGAAGGTCCGCAGGGCGAGAGACTCGAGCCATACGAGGAGCTCGCCATCGACGTTCCCGAAGAATTCCTCGGCGTCGTCATCGAGAAGCTCGGCACGCGCCGCGCGGCGATGCTCGAGATGAAGAACCCCGGCCAGGGAATGGTGCGGCTTCTTTACAAGATTCCGGCACGCGGTCTCTTCGGCTACCGCTCGGAGTTTCTAACCGACACGCGCGGAACGGGGATCATGCACCATCGGTTTCTCGAGTACGGACCCTGGGCGGGCCCGCTCGCCGGCCGGATGCGGGGAACGTTGGTATCCATGGAAGGCGGCGTCATAGTTGCATTTGCGCTTGCAAATCTTGCCGAGCGCGCTACCCTTTTTGTGTCCCCCGGTGACGCGGTTTACGAGGGGATGCTGGTGGGCGAGAACTCGCGGCCGGGTGACATGGATGTGAATCCGACCAGAGAAAAGAAGCTCACCAACATGCGGTCCAAGTCGAGTGATGAGAACATTCAGCTCGAGCCGCCCCGGGAGTTGACGCTGGAAGGGGCGCTGGAGTATATCGAGGAAGACGAGCTGATCGAGGTCACGCCGCGGTCGATACGACTGCGGAAACGCTTCCTCAGCGCGAACGATCGTAAGAAGTTGTCACGTGAGGCGAAGCGCGAGCGCGCTTCGGTCTAACAACCAGGAGATCACGGTAATGTGCGCCATGCTGGAGTCCGCGGGGAGTTTCCCGAACGACCGGGAGACGGAGGCGTGGCTGGCGAAGAAGGTGCCCGACGACGATCCGGAAGACGATGATCTCGAGGATGACCTGGAAGACGACGAAAACGCCGACATCGAGGACGAGCTCGATGATCTGGATGACGAGGATCTCGACGACGAAGGCCTCGACGATGACGACGACCTCGACGATGAAGACGACGATCTGGACGACGACCTCGACGACGATCTGATCGACCTCGACGACGAATTCGACACCGAGGACATCGAGAAGCCCCACCCCGGACATCCGCGCAAGTACGAGGACTGATTCTAGCTTAGAGCTAGACGGGCAAACCACAACTCCCTGCTGGGCGCTGCCCGTAATAACAAGCGCTGACCGCATACCGCTGCAAACGCCGGGACATATTCCATTGGCGTGAAGGCCACTGCAGCTGTTGCCCTTGCTCTAATCCACCGCGGTGTGTCCCTCGGTAGTCAAGCGGTCAGCGGTCAGCGACCAAAGCGGTCAGCGCCCAGCAGGTAGTTGTCGTTCGATTCTGGTCCTCGTCCCGAAGTTTCCGCCTCGATCCCGCGCAATGAGCTAGATTGCATCATCCCAACAAGAGACCAAAGTGATGCAGGATTTCGAGTTCGTTGATGCTGGACGGAAATTTTACTGTTCGGTGGAAAAGCCAAGCCAGGCCGGAATGTCACCATGGTGGTGGTTCCGTCTCGAAACGAGCGGGACCACTCGCTACGCTCCCTTCGAGGCCTCGCCGAAAGACACCAAACAGTCAGTTCAGGCGCGGATCGTCGCCTACTA